>CANGCM010000007.1 GCA_947452535.1 Burkholderiaceae bacterium
GGCCTTAAAGCACTGATGTGTCGATATATTTGAGAGATTTTGAATTAGATTTGCCGCTTAATTTAAATCACTTTTGATGAAGAATCTCTCTTTTATTCTCCCACTAGGTTACAATCTCGACTGTGTTAATTTGGGGCGCTTAGCTCAGATGGTAGAGCGTCTGCCTTACACGCAGAATGTCGGCGGTTCGATCCCGTCAGCGCCCACCAGTTTCCCAAATCGCAGTTTTTTCCTTAATTAGGCCTTCTAGCTCCTCTAGACCTCACGCCTAGTACACTCGCATCATTGACTTTATTTTCGAGCGATTAATTCATGTTTGATTCAGTACGTAAGCACCAAAAAATTCTGCAGCTTGTATTGATGCTGTTCATCGTCCCCTCATTTGCTTTGTTTGGTATTTCGAGTTATTCCGAGTTTATGGATAAAGAGACCGACATCGTTAAAGTGAACGGTAAGCCCATCACTGCGCAAGAAGTGGATATGGCTGCCAAACGCCAAGCTGAGCGCGTTGGTGGAAATACCCAAATTGCTCAAAGCCTTCCATTTAGGCAGGCAATCCTCAATGAGTTGCTGCAACAGCGCATCCTTGGTTTTGCAATCGGCGACTTACGCCTACAAGTAGGTAAACAAGAGCTAGTCAACAGCCTGCAAAAGATTCCGCAAATCCGCGCCCTATACCGCCAAGATGGTGCGTTTGATGATGCGCGTTTTAAGCAATTACTGGCTAGTAACGGGATGAATGAAGAACAATTCTATGCCAGTCAAAGTTTTGACTTAAAAATTCAGCAGCTAGTCAATTCTGTTGCACGAACTGAATTAGCCAATCCAAAATTATCTGAAATTATTTCTTCTTTATACGAAACAGAAAGACAAGTTCAAACCCTTCAATTTACTGCCAAAGACTACCTTGGCAAAGTGAATCCAAGCCAAGAAGAACTGCAGGCGTTTTACGAGGCTAACGCCAAGCTCTTTGAGCGATCTGAATATATTGATGTGGAATACATTGTTTTAAAGGCGGATCCTAAAGAAGATTCGAAAGCTTTTAATGAAAGAGCTGATCAGTTTGCAAATATTACTTATGACCAGTCTGACAGTCTTAAGCCTGCTGCAGATAAATTGAGGTTGAGCATTCAGTCCCAGAAAGAGGTCACTCGTGGAGGGGCCTCTGGTGTATCCAAGGATCATCCACTGGCCAATCCAAAGGTTGTGCAATCCCTCTTTGGTGATGAGGCTTTGAAGAATAAGCGCAACATTGAAGCCGTTCAAATTTCACCCGGCGTTTTTGTATCTGCAAGAGTCGTCACTTTGCATCCGGCACAAATCTTGTCCTATAAAGATGTTGCTACTGAAGTAAAACGTCAAGTTACTCAGCGCTCTGCTGAAAAGCTCGCAAGTGATGCTGCCATCGAAAAATTTGCTAACTTAGAGAAAGATCCTCAGAGCACTACCGGATTTAGTAGCTCGAGCTGGATTTCTCGAAACAAGCCCGGCAACTTGGTCGGCGCTTCCATGGATAAGGTGATGTCGGTTAATGCTGATAAATTACCTGCGCTCGTATCAGTCTTTATTCCCGGAATTGGTACTACTATCTATCGCATAGATCAGGTGCGCCAACCTGCGACAGTGGATGCCAAGGCCCATAAAGCACAAGCGCAACAGATTCAAGCCTTAGCCGCACAGTCAGAATTTTCAGGCTTTATGAACTACTGGCGCAATAGTGCTGGAGTGAAGACAATTAATCCACTCAAAGCTGTGAGCTCTGGTGGTGCCGGCAGTTAATTGCTAGGTATTTTCTTTAGCAAGTTACTGTATGGGGCCATTGCGCCCCATACGTTTTTAAAGAGAATGCTTTGTGCAGCCACATTCGGGTGCAACCGATCCGCTTGAAAAAATTCCGGTTTTGTTGCAACACCCCCTAGAAAAAATGGTAAAAGCTCTATTTGCTCTGCTTTGGCTAATTGGGGGTAAAGCATCTTAAATTGAGAGGTGTAGCCCTGACCGTAATTAGAGGGAATCTGTATTCCGAAAAGCAATACGCGGGCCCCAGATTTTTTACTTAATTGAATCATCTTGTGCAAGTTGCTTTCAGTTTGTGACACTGGAAGGCCTCGTAATGCATCGTTTGCACCCAGCTCAATCATCACAATCCCCGGCTTTTTTTGACTCAGAAGGGCTGGTAGTCGAGTCAGGCCACCTGAACTGGTTTCTCCGCTAATGCTGGCATTAAATATGGTCCATGGGCTTTGCTCTTTCTCTAGTTGTTTTTCAAGAAGATTCACCCAACCAGTGCCTCGAGGTAGGCCATACTCAGCCGAGAGGCTATCGCCTAATACTAGGATCACTGGGTTTATTTGACCCCAAGAGCAAATACTCATTAACAGGCAAAATAGGCCTGTTATTAATTTATTAACTGTTAAAGACTGAATCTGCATTTTTCAATTCTAGAAAATTTCCCACATGAATACAGAGTCTAAATCCATTATTGCCAACCAGGTGGGTAAGCTAGTCAAGACCTCCGACGGCGATCTTGCTATTTTGCACGACATTAGCTTTCAGATTGGGCAGGGCGAGAGTATTGCCATTGTGGGCGCTTCCGGCTCTGGTAAAAGCACACTCTTAAGCCTGCTAGCTGGCTTAGACCTTCCAAGTCATGGGCAAATTGACTTGATGGGCCAGAATCTCAATCTTTTAGATGAGGATGGCCGAGCGCGTTTACGTGGTAAATCTACCGGCTTTGTATTTCAATCCTTCCAATTGCTGCCGCACCTAACCGCTCTAGAAAACGTCATGTTACCAATGGAAATAGCGGGTATCACCCAGACTGAAGCTAGAGTGGTCGCTCATCAGTGGCTTGAGAAGGTTGGTTTAGGGCAGAGGGCAAATCACTTTCCTAAAACGCTCTCTGGGGGCGAACAACAGCGCGTAGCCTTAGCTCGCGCCTTCATTAATAAACCTGCCATCCTCTTTGCCGATGAGCCTACCGGAAGCCTTGATGAGGCTAGTGGAAGCAGGGTGATTGAGCTCCTTTTTGAGCTAAATCGAGAGAATTTCTCAACCCTGGTATTGGTAACCCATGATCCTGCCTTGGCTGCACGTTGCGGACGCCAATTGAGTCTTCAAGGTGGGCGCCTAGTTTGATCAAAACCTTATAATCTTAGGATGTCATCATTCTGTTGCTTGCCCGGGGCAAATGCCCTTTCAGCCTTCCGCCAACAGCGACTTTTAGCCTCGCTCGCCGCTCAAGGAATTCAATTAGACTCTATTGAGGCTCAATTTCTTCATTTTGTTTGGACTGAGTCTGAACTCAACACGAAGGACACAGAGGTTCTGGTTCGCCTGCTGACTTACGGTCAGCCCTTTTTATCGGAGATAAAAACAGGCGGCACATTATTTGGCAAAGCAGTTGATAAGCTATCTGCTATTGCTATTCCACGCTTTGGTACGGTTTCTCCTTGGGCTAGCAAGGCAACTGATATTGCTCGCCAATGCGGTCTTAATGTATTGCGTATTGAGCGTGGCATTCAATACGGATGGAAAAGTAAAAAAACACTTAACACCCAGCAAGAACAACTGGTATTAGCTGCCCTGCATGATCGAATGACGGAAGCTGTCATCATGGACATCAATGAGGCTAGCGCTTTGTATCAATCGCTCCCTGACCGCCCCTTCACCCGAATTTTAGTATTGACTGAAGGTAGGGCTGCATTAGATAAGGCCAACCAAGAATTAGGTCTAGCATTATCAGAAGACGAGGTGCTGTATCTAGTTGAGAATTTCATTCGCTTAAAACGCAACCCTAGTGATGTTGAGTTAATTATGTTTGCTCAAGCCAATAGCGAACATTGCCGGCATAAGATTTTTAATTCAAGCTGGACGATTGATGGTGATGATCAGGAAAAGTCCTTATTTGCGATGATTCGTAACACTCATCAACTGCAGCCAAAGGGAACGATCGTTGCATACTCTGATAATTCTGCCGTGATGGTGGGTTGTGAGTCAGAAACTTGGGTGCCAAAAGGTCAAGATCATCTCTACCAAAAAGATACCCGTTTAGTTCACACCTTAATGAAAGTAGAGACACATAACCACCCAACAGCGATTGCTCCCTTTCCAGGCGCATCTACTGGTGCCGGTGGCGAGATTCGCGATGAAGGTGCTACTGGAATTGGCGGTCGTCCTAAAGCAGGTTTAACTGGTTTTTCTGTTTCTAATCTCAACATTCCTGGTACTGATTTGCCATGGGAGACTGAGAGGTATGGCAAGCCTGAACGCATTGCTACGCCCCTACAAATCATGATTGAAGGCCCTTTGGGTGGCGCCGCATTTAATAATGAATTCGGTCGACCCATTCTTGGTGGATATTTCCGCGTATTTGAGCAGACTCTGGAAGGTGTGCGACGCGGATATCACAAGCCAATCATGATTGCAGGCGGTATCGGCAGTATTGATTCTATTCACACTGCCAAAAAACAAATTAAAGCAGGTGACTTATTTATTCAAATGGGCGGCCCTGGTATGCGCATTGGTATGGGTGGCGCAACTGGAAGCTCTGTTACAACAGGCACAAATACCGCTGACTTAGACTTTGATTCTGTGCAGCGTGGTAATCCAGAAATGGAGCGGCGCGCACAAGAAGTAATTAATGCTTGTATCGCTATGGGGCCAAATAATCCGATTGTTTCCATTCATGATGTCGGTGCTGGCGGTGTATCCAATGCCTTTCCTGAGCTTGCGGATGGTGCTGGCTTAGGCGCGCAATTTCAATTGCGAAAGGTGCCGCTAGAAGAGAGTGGTATGAGTCCTGCAGAAATCTGGTGCAATGAGTCACAAGAACGTTATGTCCTTGCAATCGAGGCAAAAGATTTAGATTTATTTAAAGCGCTCTGCGACCGCGAGCGCTGTCCCTTTGCCGTTGTAGGAGAAGCAACTACCGAACGTCAACTGCAGTTGAGTGACAGCAAGGAAATAGCTGGTAGCGACGCCTCTATGCCGATTGATATGCCGATGGAAGTGTTGTTAGGCAAGCCGCCACGGATGCACCGCGATGTGAAGCGTATCGCTCAAGAGTTTGAAGAGTTGAATGTGACTGACGCCGATCTAGCACAATGCATTGCTTGGGTTTTGCAACAGCCAACTGTTGCTAGTAAGTCTTTCTTGATTACGATTGGCGATCGAACCGTTGGTGGCCTGAATGCTCGCGATCCATTTGTGGGTCCTTGGCAAGTGCCCGTTGCCGACTGTGCGGTCACGCTGATGGATTACAAAGGTTATCGCGGTGAAGCTATGACCATGGGAGAGCGCACGCCATTAGCGGTAATCGATGCACCTGCAGCTGCCAAAATGGCTGTTGGTGAAGCTATTACCAATCTACTGGCTGCTGATATTCGCTGCCTAGAGGATGTCAAACTCTCCGCCAACTGGATGGCCGCTTGCGGTTCGCCCGGTGAAGACGCTAAGCTTTATGACTCAGTCCAAGCAATCGGTATGGAATTATGCCCAGCGCTAGGCATTTCTATTCCGGTTGGTAAAGATTCTTTATCGATGGCTACAGCATGGCAAGAGGGTCAAGAGGCCAAGAAGGTTGTTTCACCCGTTTCCTTGATTATTTCTGCATTTGCCGCTGTGCAAGACGTTCGTAAAACATCAACACCTTTGCTTAAACTAAAAGACGTATCTGGCGCCGCTCTAGAAACTGAATTAATTTTGATTGATTTAGGGCGTGGCAAGAATCGCATGGCCGGAAGTATTCTTGCTCAAGTACTCAATCAATCTGGTAAATCGACTCCAAATGTCGATCATCCAGAGGATTTGAAATCACTAGCTGCTGCCATCATTGAGTTACGCAAAGAAGGTAAATTACTGGCATATCACGACCGCTCAGATGGCGGACTACTTTCCTGTGTTGCTGAGATGGCCTTTGCTTCTCATGTAGGCATCTCGATTAATGTCGACATGATTGCCGTTGATGTTGGGCAAGAAGCTGACTGGGGTGATGCCAAGAACTGGGCGCAGCAAGTGTCAGGTCGACGTCACGAGCAAACTTTGCGTGCTTTATTCAATGAAGAGCTTGGGGCAGTCATTCAAATTCATAAAGCAGATCGTGACGCCGTATTTGCGGTTCTGCGTAAGCAAGGGCTCAGTGCCCATAGCCACGTCATTGCAAAACCAAATACGAATGGCCGCATTGAAGTTTGGCGAGATGCCAAAAATATCTTTGCAGAGCCGCGCGAAACATTACAAAAAATGTGGGCAAATACGAGCTATCAAATTTCTCGCCTACGAGATAATCCTGATTGTGCTGATAGCGAATTTTCTTTGCTAGATAACACTGCTGATGGGGGGATGTCACCTAAGCTGACTTTTGATATTGCCCAGGATATTGCAGCGCCGTTCATTAATAATAATGAACGACCTAAGATTGCCATTTTGCGTGAGCAGGGAGTTAACTCTCATGTTGAGATGGCATATGCTATGAATTGGGCTGGTTTTGATAGTTATGACGTGCATATGTCAGATCTCTTATCTGGAAAATCTAAACTAGATGATTTCCGTGGATTGGTTGCCTGCGGTGGATTTAGTTATGGGGATGTATTAGGAGCAGGTGAGGGTTGGGCTAAGACCATTCTCTTTAATGACCAACTACGCGATCAGTTCTCCTCTTTTTTTAATCGCCAGGATAGTTTTGCCTTGGGTGTCTGTAATGGTTGCCAGATGATGAGCAATCTTGCGGAAATTATTCCTGGGGCACAAGCTTGGCCTAAATTTACACGTAACCAGTCTGAGCAGTATGAGGCTCGCTTTGTCATGGCTGAGGTGACGAATTCACCTTCAATCTTTACCCAAGGTATGGCTGGTAGTCAATTGCCTATCGCTATTGCTCATGGCGAAGGCTTTGCCAACTTTAGCCAACAAGGCAATTTAGGGGCTCTACATAAACAAGGCTTAGGCACTCTTCGATTTGTTGATCACCAGGGTAATCCTACTGAAACCTATCCAATGAATCCAAATGGCTCACCCAGTGGTTTAACCGGCGTGACCACCCCTGATGGTCGCTTCACGGTCATGATGCCTCATCCTGAGCGGGTATTTAGGGCTGTGCAAATGAGCTGGGCTCCACAAGAGTGGTTGGATACGCCTGATGGCGCTAGCCCTTGGATGCGCTTATTCCGCAACGCCAGAGTTTGGGCTAAGTAATTCATGTCAGACGCATCATTGGCCATGGAGCCAGTAACATTCTCTGAGAGTGGTGGGATTCGCTACCTCCACTTTGGTAGCGAATTAATTCAGGGTGCCATGCGAATTCGAGACCCAGACGAGATCTACCTTGAATATAATCAACAGATGATGGCCTGGCTTCTTTTTTTAGAAACTAGGCCCGGCATGCGTGTTGCCCAACTTGGCTTAGGTACTGGTGCGTTAACTAAGTTTGTGCATCGTTATTGCCCAGCAGTAAAAACAACTGTCGTCGAACTGAATCCCGCTGTCATTGTGTCTGCACGCAGTATGTTTCATACACCAAGCGATGATCGCAAATTAGAAACACTGCAAACTGATGCGAAGGCATTCGTCCAAAGTGCTCAATACCAGGATTATTTCGATGCTATCCAAGTTGATTTGTATGACGCTATTTGTGATGGACCTTCCGCCAGCTCATTAGAGTTCTATCAGGGCTGTTACAAGCTTCTCAAGTCGCCTGGTGTATTAACAGTCAATCTATTTTCACGTCACAAAAGTTTTGACATTAACTTGAATAATATTTGCGAAGCTTTTGGCAATAGAGTGCTCTTATTTCCGGAATCGCATGATTGCAATGTTGTAGCAATCGCTTTTAAAGGCCCACAGCTCAATGTAGAGTGGCAAGAAGTTGCTAAGCGCGCTAAATTAATTTTAGAGAAAACTAGCTTGCCCACCAATAATTGGGTCGTAGGGCTTCATCATGAGAACGCCCATCAAGAGAGCAAACTCTGCATTTAGTGTAAGCGCATCCCATAAGAGATGGTCTCGAACACGTTTAGATGAAAAAAGGCGATCAACTGATCGCCTTTTTCTTTACCCAAAAATTTTGGGGTCTATTGAAGCTTAGATGGTTACGGTATCCGCAACATCGCTAAAAGACTTCAACTTGTCAAAGCTCATATATCGATAAACTTCATCGGCTTTAGTATTTAAGGCTTTTACCTGCTCCAAGTACTCAGCTGGCGTTGGTAAGCGACCCAGCAATGCTGCCACTGACGCTAGTTCTGCTGATGCCAAAAAGACTCTGGTATCAATACCGAGACGATTTGGGAAGTTACGTGTTGAGGTTGAAACTGCTGTTGAACCCTTACGGATTTGAGCCTGATTACCCATGCAGAGCGAACAGCCTGGGCTTTCCATACGGGCACCAGCGGCACCAAGCATTCCGTAATATCCCTCTTCCATTAGCAACATCGCATCCATCTTGGTTGGTGGGGCCACCCACAGGCGGGTTGGCATATCCTTTTTACCTTGAAGAATCTGACCGGCTGCGCGGAAGTGACCAATATTGGTCATGCATGAACCAATAAATACTTCATCAATCTTCTCACCAGAAACTTCAGACAAGAACTTCACATCATCTGGATCGTTAGGGCAAGCCAAGATTGGCTCTTTTATTTCGGTGATATCAATTTCAATGATCTCTGCGTAGTCAGCATTGGCATCCGCCTTTAATAAATCTGGCTTAGCAATCCATGCCTCCATCGCCTTAATACGACGACCTAGCGTACGCTTATCTTCATAACCATTTGCAATCATCCATTTCATGAGGGTGATATTGGAGCGCATATATTCGATGATTGGTTCTTTATTTAAGTGAACCGTACATCCACCTGCAGAACGCTCTGCAGAGGCGTCAGAAAGTTCAAATGCCTGTTCCACCTTCAAATCTGGCAAACCTTCGATCTCGAGGATGCGTCCAGAGAATATATTTTTCTTACCTTGTTTTGCTACAGTCAATAAACCTTTTTTAATTGCATATAAAGGAATGGCATTCACCAAGTCTCGTAAAGTAACGCCAGGCTGCATCGTCCCTTTGAAGCGTACCAAGACAGACTCCGGCATATCTAAAGGCATCACGCCAGTTGCTGCGGCAAATGCGACCAAGCCAGAGCCAGCGGGGAAAGAGATGCCAATTGGGAAGCGAGTATGACTATCACCGCCTGTACCGCAGGTATCAGGCAAAAGCAAGCGGTTTAGCCAGCTGTGAATAATGCCGTCACCTGGATGCAGCGAAACACCACCGCGGTTAACTATGAATGGTGGCAACTCGTGTTGAGTCAGAATATCCACTGGTTTTGGATAAGCCGAGGTATGACAGAATGATTGCATCACCAGGTCGGATGAGAATCCGAGGCAGGCTAAATCTTTCAATTCATCACGGGTCATCGGACCGGTTGTGTCTTGTGTTCCAACGGTTGTCATGCGCGGCTCGCAATAGGCGCCGGGACGAACGCCTTGACCTTCGGGCAATCCACAGGCGCGACCAACTATTTTTTGCGCCAAGCTAAAACCTTTTTTGTTATCTGGAGGGCTCACTGGTACGCGGAATTCCGTAGATGCTGGTAAGCCGAGTGCTAAACGCGCCTTGGCTGTAAGACCACGACCAACGATGAGCGGAATACGACCGCCAGCACGAACTTCATCCAATATCACAGGTGACTTCAGTGTGAATGCAGCAATTTCTTTGCCGTCTTTAAATGTTTTGCCTTCATATGGACGCAATTCAATTTCATCACCCATATTCATTTGTGAAACATCCAATTCAATTGGCAGGGCCCCAGAATCTTCCATGGTATTAAAGAAGATTGGAGCAATATTTGTTCCAAGGCAAACGCCACCAAATCGTTTGTTTGGTACGAAGGGAATATCTTTTCCTGTCCACCATAAAACAGAGTTAGTTGCTGACTTACGTGATGAGCCCGTTCCAACCACATCACCAACGTAAGCAATTAAATTCCCTTTTTTCTGCAATGCTTCAATTTGCTTCATTGGTCCACGGGCGCCAACTTCATCTGGCTCAATACCAGGGCGTGGATTCTTTAGCATCATGGTTGCATGCAGTGGGATATCGGGACGACTCCATGCATCAGGGGCAGGGGATAGATCGTCAGTATTAGTTTCGCCAGTAACCTTAAATACGGTGAGCTTCATACTTTCTGGTACCGCAGGACGGCTTGTAAACCATTCAGCATCAGCCCAGCTTTGCATTACGGCTTTGGCATTTGCATTTCCGCTCGCAGCTAATTCTTGTACATCATTGAAATAATCAAACATTAAGAGTGTCTTCTTGAGCGCTTCTGCTGCGGCTTGACCGCATTCAGCATCTTGCAATAGCTCAACCAAGGGCTTGATGTTGTATCCGCCCAGCATGGTTCCCAGCAGCTCAGTAGCTTTAGTGCGTGAGATCAAAGAGCATTTCTCAGTGCCCTTAGCGACAGCATCTAAAAACCCCGCTTTTACCTTGGCAGCTTCATCAACACCTGCAGGAATGCGATGGGTAATGAGCTCAAGTAGCTCTGATTCCTTGCCTTTTGGTGGATTCTTAAGCAGATTAACCAACTCCGCTGTCTGATCCTTGCTTAAGGGGAGGGCTGGAATTCCAAGGGTTGCACGTTCGGCAACTTGGGCGTTATAGGCTTCTAGCATGGTGTTTCCTATTGGGTAAAAGTTATCAACTGTAAGGCTATGCAGGGTTCAAACCCTATCGCCTATATTGTAATTGTTAATTCATGTCTTATATAAGACTTAATTGCTGAATAACCCCAAAAATGCTCTAAAAAAGCACTTTTAGGTCGGAATTTCGATGAATTATCAAAAATCATTCAATGAATATGATTAAAAGCTCTTAAATACTGTGATGATTGACCCATGATGAATGGGCTGAAATGCATTCAATATTACGAAAAATTAGCCCCTTGAGCAGTGAAATTTTGCCTTGCTCTCTCTGAGCCCCTTGGAGCTATTGAGAGGGCTAATAATTTATCCTAGCCACGGAGCCTATCGTTATAATTACTTTTTCCAACAGAGCTTAAGCGATGACCAAATACGTTTTTGTCACTGGTGGTGTGGTTTCTTCCTTAGGGAAAGGAATTGCAGCTGCCTCGCTTGCCGCGATTCTCGAATCCCGCGGCCTGAAAGTCACCCTCCTAAAATTAGACCCCTATATTAACGTTGATCCGGGGACTATGAGCCCACTCCAACATGGCGAAGTTTTCGTTACAGAGGACGGTGCTGAAACTGACCTTGATCTCGGACATTACGAGCGCTTTGTTTCTGCAAAAATGCGCAAGAGCAATAACTTCACTACTGGCCAGATCTATGAGTCTGTGATTAGCAAAGAACGCCGTGGTGAGTATTTAGGCAAAACTGTTCAAGTGATCCCGCATATTACGAATGAGATTCAGGCATTTGTAGAGCGCGGGGCTAAGGCTAGTCATGATGGTCAGGCGGATATTGCTATTTGTGAAATTGGCGGAACAGTAGGCGATATTGAGTCCCTCCCATTCCTGGAGGCGGCTCGCCAAATGAGCATTCGCTTACCAAGGCATAGCTGCGCCTTTGTGCACCTGACCCTAGTTCCCTATATTGCGAGCGCAGGGGAGTTGAAGACCAAGCCAACTCAGCATTCAGTTCAGAAGTTACGCGAGATCGGAATCATGCCGACAGTACTTTTGTGCCGCGCCGACCGACCCATTCCCGAGGATGAGCGCGCTAAGATTTCTCTGTTCTCCAATGTGCGAGAGGAAGCCGTTATTTCAGTTTGGGATGTTGATACTATTTACAAGATTCCGGAGATGCTTCAAGCTCAGGGAATGGATGATTTAATTTGTCGTGAATTAGACATTCAAGCAAAGCCTGCAGATCTATCTGTCTGGGCAAACTTAGTTTATGAGTTGGCGAACCCACAACACGAGGTCACCATTGGTATGGTGGGCAAGTATGTTGAGCTAACAGAATCCTACAAATCCTTAATTGAAGCCTTGCGCCACGCAGGTATTCACAATCACACACGGGTGAACATCAACTATATTGATTCTGAAGTGATTGAAAAAGATGGCATTGACTGTCTCAAGACTTTGGATGCAATTTTGGTTCCTGGTGGCTTTGGTAAGCGTGGTACTGAAGGCAAGATTGCTGCTATTCGCTACGCCAGAGAAAATAATATTCCGTATCTTGGTATTTGTTTGGGTATGCAGTTGGCCGTAATTGAATTTGCTCGACATGTTGCCCATATTTCTCAGGCAAACAGCACGGAGTTTGACTCGGATACTGAAAGTCCTGTTGTTGCACTCATCACTGAGTGGGTGGATCGAGAAGGGCGAGTTGAGAAACGTAGCAATGAATCCGATCTTGGCGGAACTATGCGTCTAGGTTCACAACGTTGTCCGGTAAAAGTGGGTACTTTGGCTTACGAAATCTATGGCGCTGAAGTGAATGAACGTCATCGTCATCGCTACGAAGTAAATAATATTTATGTGCCTCGTCTTGAGAAGTCTGGCCTAGTTATTTCTGCGCGAACGCCTAACGAATCATTGCCTGAAATGATGGAGTTACCTAGCGCAATGCATCCCTGGTTTTTTGGTGTTCAGTTCCATCCAGAGTTCACCTCAACGCCGCGGGATGGTCATCCATTGTTTTCTGCGTTTATTAAAGCGTCATTAATTCATCAAGCTGCTACTGAAAAGCAGGCGGCCTAGGAAAAATCAATGAGTGCATTTAAGTTATGTGGTTTTGACGTAGGCTTGGATCATCGTTTCTTTTTGATTGCGGGCCCCTGCGTTATTGAATCAGAGCAATCTGCTTTAGATATTGCTGGTGAGCTTAAAGAAATGACTGGCGTACTTGGCATTCCATTTATCTATAAATCTTCTTTTGATAAAGCCAATCGTTCATCGGGAACCTCTTTTAGAGGTCTAGGAATGGAGAGGGGTCTTGAGATTTTGGCTCGCGTCAGACGTGAAATTGGCGTACCAGTATTAACCGATATTCATGACATCAGTGAGATCGAGCCCGTATCAAAAGTGGTAGATGTTCTTCAGACCCCGGCATTTCTATGTAGACAGACGGATTTCATCAGAGCTTGCGCACAAAGTGGCAAACCCGTGAATTTTAAAAAAGGACAGTTTTTATCTCCCCATGAGATGCTCAATGTCATTGATAAGGCTCGTGTTGCTGCTGCAGAAGCAAATCTTCCAGATCAGTTTATGGTTTGTGAGCGTGGTGCTTCATTTGGGTACAACAATTTAGTCTCGGATATGCGTAGCTTGGCAATCTTGCGCGAAGCGAAGGCTCCAGTTGTTTTTGATGCTACCCATTCGGTACAGCTTCCTGGTGGTCAGGGCAATGCTAGCGGTGGGCAACGTGAGTTTGTTCCCGTACTTGCTCGCGCTGCTGTTGCAGTAGGCATCAGCGGCTTGTTTATGGAGACGCACCCAGACCCAGCTAAAGCACTTTCTGATGGCCCAAATGCAGTACCACTCAATCGCATGAGAGAGCTACTTGAATCCTTGCTAGCAATTGATTCAGTGGTAAAAAAATCGGGTACATTTTTAGAAGATAGCTTTAAGTAATCATTCAAGTTTATTTAATTTAGGAGAAGGTGCATGAGCGCCATTGTTGACATCATCGGTAGAGAAATTTTAGATTCACGCGGTAACCCCACTGTTGAATGCGATGTTCTTTTAGAATCTGGTGTGATGGGACGTGCAGCAGTGCCTTCTGGTGCATCTACTGGCTCTCGTGAAGCGATTGAGCTCCGTGACGCAGATCGTGCACGTTATTTAGGTAAGGGTGTTCTAAAGGCAGTTCAAAATATCAATATTGAAATTGCTGAATCCATTCTAGGTCTTGATGCAAGCGAGCAAGCTTTCCTTGACCACACCCTAATTGAACTCGATGGCACGCACAATAAAGCACGCTTAGGCGCCAATGCAACTCTAGCGGTTTCTATGGCAGTGGCCCGTGCAGCTGCCGAAGAGGCTGGCCTGCCTTTGTATCGCTATTTTGGTGGCTCAGGTGGCATGCAATTGCCAGTTCCAATGATGAATATTGTGAATGGCGGTGCACACGCTAACAACAGTTTGGATATTCAAGAATTTATGGTGATGCCTGTAGGTGCACAAAGTTTCCGTGAAGCTTTGCGATGTGGCGCTGAAATCTTCCATGAATTAAAGAAAATTTTGGGCGCTCAAGGCATGCCAACGACGGTTGGTGATGAAGGTGGCTTTGCACCTAACTTTAAGAGTAATCAAGAGTGCTTGCAAACCATTATGAAGGCGATAGAGGGTGCTGGCTATCAGGCCGGCGAAGATGTCTTGTTGGCCTTAGATTGCGCTGCTAGCGAGTTCTATAAAGATGACAAATATCATTTGTCTGGAGAAGGCTTGCAACTAACCTCCAGTGAATTTTCTGACTATCTTGCTAACTTAGCCGATCAATTCCCCATCGTTTCAATTGAAGATGGGATGCACGAGAGTGACTGGGATGGATGGGGTGATCTTACTCAAAAATTGGGCAAGAAAATTCAGTTAGTGGGCGACGATCTCTTTGTAACCAATACTCGCATTCTTAAAGAGGGAATAGAGAAGGGTATTGCTAACTCAATCCTCATTAAGATTAATCAAATTGGAACCTTGACCGAGACCTTTGCTGCGATTGAAATGGCAAAACGTGCCAACTACACCGCCGTGATTTCTCACCGTTCCGGAGAAACAGAGGACAGCACTATTGCTGATATTGCTGTTGGTACAAATGCTGGGCAGATTAAAACCGGCTCTCTGTCTCGCTCTGATCGGATTGCGAAGTACAACCAATTACTCCGCATTGAAGAGGGGCTGGGCGATGTTGCTACTTATCCAGGAAAGTCTGTGTTCTACAACTTAAAGCGTTAATAGATCACAGACTTATAGCTTATGCATATCGTCATCTACTCTATGCTGTTATTGCTCATCGCAATTCAGTACCCCCTCTGGTTGGGTAAGGGCGGATGGCTCAAAGTCTATGAGATGGAAAAACAGCTTGAGTTACAGCAGGCTAAAAATAGCCTGCTCAGCTTACGTAATGCCAAGTTAACGGGTGATGTTAAGGATTTAAAGGATGGAACTCGGGCGATTGAAGAGCGCGCTCGGGTTGAGCACGGCATGATCAAAGAAGGTGAGTTCTTTATTCAAATCTTGCCAATTGAAAAATCAGCAGCCAACGCCTCCGACGGTGTAAAGCCAACAACTAGCAAGCAGTAAATACTGCCATTTAATGTCCGCTAGATGGCAGCCTTGTAGCATCAGTCAATAATTCAGTTTTAAATACTTGACTACAATCAACCGCATCAAAACGGTAGATTTTGGTACAAAAGTCACATTCAGTCTCAACTGCTCCTTGCTCTGCAAGGATGCTTTCCACTTCTTGCTCTCCAAGCATTCTAAGAACATCGGCAACCTTAGATCGTGAGCAGCGGCATGAAAAATGAATAGGTCTAGTAGGGAAGCTTCGAACTCCATTTTCAGTCGATTCACCTAAAAAGAGGCGTCGCAGGATCGTTTTTGGGGGAAGGGTAAGCAACTCCTCGTTGGTGATGGTTTCACCAAGCGCTTGAATGCGAGACCACCCCTCCGCAGCGACCTGAGGATCTAGGTGCGCATGGCCGCCAGAATCTGGTAAACGCTGCAAAAGCAGTCCACCGACATGGGTATCATTTGATGCCAGCCAAATGCGGGTATCTAGCTGCTCTGAGTTTTGCATATAAAGCGCTATGGCTTCAGCTGCACTAGTAACCGGCTTAATCACCGTGCCGCGATGCTCTTGGAGAGCCACAATGCCTTGATAAGGCGCTTGACCAGGCTGCCGGTCAGATGGGTCAAGGGTGATAACAAGGCGGCCTGTATCCTCTGCATCTAATAATTCGCCCAGAGTGGCATTTGGATCAATTTTTGATGCATCCACTGATAATTTAACTGTTGCCCGCATCGTCAGGTCGGACTTGCACTCCACCACGAGAAGCTGAATAGGGCCCTTGCTTTGGGCTTGAATGATCAAGGTGCCATCAAATTTGAGGCTTGCACTTAAAAGGGTAGCTGCGCCAACAAAGTCGCCAAGGATTCGCCTGACTACTGGTGGATCATTACGACGCTCCAAAACAGCCTGCCAAGCACTACTAATGGAGACAATTTCCCCGCGGACCGGGGCGCCATCACACACAAATACGAGTAATTCATTCATAGGTGAAAGTATCCACTTTTTTGAGAATAGAGGCACTAATTGGCAAAATTCAAGCTTCACCTGAGATAATGTCATTTATGCATATACGTACACGCTTCGCCCCTAGTCCAACGGGCTTTATTCACCTGGGCAACCTCCGCAGCGCTTTATATCCATGGGCTTTTGCTCGTCATAACAAAGGTGACTTCATTTTACGAATTGAAGATACTGACTTAGAGCGCTCTTCTCAAGAAGCGGTAGATGTCATTATTGAGGGAATGGCTTGGCTTGGCCTAGATTTAGATGAGGGGCCTATTTACCAAATGCAACGTATCGATCGTTATCGTGAAGTTGTAAAACAGATGCTGGATGCGGGCCTGGCTTATCCCTGCTACATGAGTGAAGATGAGCTCAATAGGCTGCGAGATCAGCAGATGGCCAACAAAGAGAAGCCTCGCTATAACGGACAATGGCGACCAGAATCGGGGAAGGCACTCCCAGAAATACCTACAGGTGTTTTACCAGTGATCCGCTTTAAGAATCCGCTTGGCGGCTCCGTTATTTGGCAGGATGCAGTTAAAGGTCAAATCGAGATTAGCAATGATGAGTTAGATGACTTGGTGATTGCCCGCCCTGATGGCACCCCAACTTATAACTTCTGTGTTGTGGTCGATGATCTCGATATGAATATCACCCATGTCATTCGTGGTGATGATCACGTGAACAATACGCCGCGCCAAATTAACATCATGAAGGCGCTTGGTGGTTCTCCACCAGTCTATGCCCATTTACCAACAGTACTCAATGACTCTGGCGAAAAGATGAGTAAGCGTAATGGTGCCATGAGTGTGCGCGATTATCAAAAAGCAGGGTATCTTCCTGAAGCAATCTTAAATTATCTAGCAAGACTGGGCTGGTCACACGGTGACGCTGAGATATTTACCAAAGAGCAGTTTGTAAATTGGTTTGATCTTGAAAGCCTTGGTAGATCGCCGGCGCAACATAATCCAGAGAAATTACTTTGGCTTAACCATCAATATATTCAGCATTCGGATCCCGCAGTTTTAGCTCAATTAACTAAACCATTCGCCCACGAACTAGGCATTGATACAGAGCAGGGCCCTGACTTTGTTGAGGTAGTTGCTCTACTAAAAGATCGTGCCAATACCTTGATTGAAATTGCAGAAGGCGCCAAACTTTTTTACTTGCCGGCACCTACTCACAGCACAGTTCAAATCGCCGCAAATATCCCTGCGGAAATAGTTCCAGCTCTAAGAGATTTGATTGAATCCATCAAAAATTCTGAGCACACAAAGGGGGCCTACAGTGCGGCTTTTAAAGAGGTGCTAGCAAAGCATCAAATCAAAATGCCTGCTCTAGCGATGCCTGTTCGTTATGCATTATTTGCCACAACTCAGACTCCGGCTATTGATTCTGTCCTGGTTGTTTTGGGTAAAGATGAGGTCACCCAACGGCTTTCCAAGGTTGTCTGATATAGAATTTGCCTCCTCCTGCAAAAATAGGATAAAATCTTGGATTGTTTTGAGTGTCTTGTAGATTTTTAGCGAGATTACGGGGGTATAGCTCAGCTGGGAGAGCGCTTGCATGGCATGCAAGAGGTCAGCGGTTCGATCCCGCTTATCTCCACCAAGCATTTAAAATAAGAGCATTCGTTTTTGTAGTAGTCCAGGTCCCCATCGTCTAGAGGCCTAGGACATCACCCTTTCACGGTGAGTACGGGGGTTCGAATCCCCCTGGGGACGCCAAATTTTTTGGCTAGTTGTGGTAGTGGCTGTAAGTGACACAAGTAGCATGCGTAATATTTGGAGCGGTAGTTCAGTTGGTTAGAATATCGGCCTGTCACGCCGAGGGTCGCGGGTTCGAGTCCCGTCCGCTCCGCCAAATATATTTAAAGCCCCTTTTTTATGGGGCTTTTTTATTGCCTCAATCTTCCTAAGTCTCCCCATCGATTTTCTTGGCTCGCAGATAGGGGGATATTCAGGCTGTATTAAATACCCATTTTTTATTTAAGGTATCTGAGGATAAATTTTTCTATAAGTAAGGCCTATTAATAGAATAAGCATTGTGAACACTACAAGTGAGGGTATCTTATGAATTACCTGATGTTAATGGCAGCAATTATTGCCGAAGTTTCTGCAACCTCTGCCTTAAAGGCCTCGGATGGATTTACCAAATTTTGGCCCTCTTTGATAGTTGTAGTGGGTTATGCCTCAGCCTTTTTCTTACTTTCACTTTTAGTTAAAGCCATGCCTGTTGGAATTGTCTATGCAATCTGGTGCGGAGTTGGAATTGCCCTGATAGCGCTTGTGGGCTGGTTTTATCTAGATCAAAAACTGGATCTACCGGCAATTTTAGGAATCTTGCTGATCACATCAGGTGTTGTTGTGATCAGTCTATTTTCTAGCTCAATGTCTGAATCATAAGCAAATTCTTTTTATAGCTTCTTGGCAGACTGAGGTTTGGGTGCCGCCTTATAGAGCGGCTCAACTGCTGGCATAAGGGCAGTTAGTTGCTCAATCCGGGTTTCACCAGAAGGATGGGTCGATAAAAACTCTGGAGAGCTTTTGTCTTTAGTAGCCTTGATCATTTTTTGCCATACAGTGATTGCACCCATCGGGTTATAGCCAGCTCTAGCAGCAAGCTCTAAACCAATGGCATCTGCTTCAGACTCATTCTCTCTAGAGTTTGGCAATACAAGCACATAGTAAGCAACTTGATTTGCGGCGCTGACTGCTGAGCCGTATGGACCTACTGCTGCCATTGCTATATTGACCACTAGGTTTTGCGCCATAGCTTGCGACACGCGCTCTCTACCGTGCTCTCTAAGCGCATGCGCAATCTCATGTCCCATGATGGCAGCAATTTCATCATCATTTAAATTTAACTGCTCAATAATCCCCGTATAAAAAGTAATTTTTCCACCAGGCGCACAGGTCGCATTTAGAATTGGGGCATCAATCAATGTGAGGCGCCAATCCCATTCCTTGGTGTCATCACGAAATGCTTCTGTCTGAGGAATTAAGCGATTAGTTATTGTCTTCAGGCGTTCATAGATCTGCCCCGATGTGACTAGTATATTTTTTGCTTTTGCTTTTTGATTCTGCTCGTTATAGCTCACTGCAGAGAGACGATTAACCTCGCTGGAGGAGATCATCATAAATTGAGAGCGATTGACACCAACTGCCCCAGAGCGAGTAGTGTTAGCACAAGCTGAGAGGAGGGCGGCAATAGTAAAAATAAATAAAAGCTTAATCCTTAACGGACTCAAATTGAATACATGCATCTACATCATATTTCTTTTAAGTTATCTATATTTAGGGGCAGTAATGGTTGCAGCCATTGCATCAAAATAAGTCACCTTAACCTGCTCACCAACTTTAACATTCGCTAAAAGCTGTGGGTTTTTAACTGTTACTACAGTGATCTTGCCACTAGGGCCCTTAACCGAAACTAGCTTCTTGCTACGATCCACATTAACAATATCAGCAATGATAGTGGTTGTATTAGAGACAGTGCGTGTTGGTTTTTCACCTATTGCTGCAGTTGCCTCTGATGATGTCTCAACTTTGCTACGAACACCATCACTCTTCGTTTTGATCAATTCAATTGCAACAGCAAGTTCATAGGTAACATTAAGGTGATCCCCTTTTTTAATTTGATCATAGTTTTTGATCTCAGGTCCAGCAATGAATTTAGTTTCACCATCACTGTTTTGAAAGAAAATCGTACGTGTTTTTTGATCAATCTTACTTACCGTGCCTTCGTATAACTGGAAGATATTATCTGTCATTGCCGCATCAACCACTACTGCATTTGCTTTTAAAGGGACTTGGGCTATCACCAACGCTGAACTAGAGAGCAACACGATAGCTACGAGAGTAGTACGGGTGAATTTGGTTTTCATAATATTCCTTAATATTAAGTGCTTCTATACCCATACTAGCGTATTTTCACCCCCAAATTTGCTTTAATTACCAGCCTTTACTGCTCAAGGAAATTTATATACTTCTTTGATAACATCAATGTTTCAGTGCCCCCTATTAATCAAAGGAATAAGATGCCTCGTTTTGCTGCCAATTTGACTATGCTGTTTACCGAAGTGCCATTCTTAGAGCGTTTTGCATTGGCTAGGAGTGGTGGCTTTAAAGCGGTTGAGTTTCTCTTTCCTTATGCCTTTGCTATCAAAGATATTCAATCTGTCTTAAATGACAATGCCTTAAGCCTAGTACTGCATAACCTGCCCGCAGGAGACTGGGAAGCAGGAGAGCGCGGAATCGCCTGCTTGCCAGATCGAGTAACTGAGTTTCGCTCTGGAGTGACTAAGGCAATTGAATATGCGTCTGCCCTTGGTGTTCCACAATTAAATTGCCTTGCAGGTAAGGCGCCTGCAGGAGTTGACCCAAAGATCCTGCGCGATACCTTTGTTGCCAATCTACAGTTTGCTGCCAGTGAGCTAAAAAAAGTTGGGCTCAAACTGCTCATTGAGCCGATCAATACCTTTGATATCCCAGGCTTCTATCTCTCTAAGACAGAGCAAGGCATTGCTATCCTTGATGCTGTTGCTGCAGATAATGCTTACTTACAGTACGACATCTATCATGCGCAGCGCATGGAGGGGGAATTAGGTAACACGATTCAAAAATACCTAAGTCGTATTGGACACATTCAATTAGCAGATAACCCAGGGCGTAACGAACCTGGTACTGGCGAAATTAACTATGCCTATCTCTTTGATCTTTTGGATCGATTAAATTATCCCGGCTATATCGGCTGTGAATACAAGCCGCTTAAAACCACTGAATCTGGCCTAGGGTGGATGGGTCAGTATGAGAAAAATTGAGATCTCAATAAAGTACGCTTTTGCAAAAAATATAAATCAAAAAATAAATACATTAAGGATGCAATCATGAGCAAATTAAAAATCGGTTTTATTGGCCTCGGAATTATGGGCACTCCGATGGCGGGTCATTTAGTAACTGCTGGCCACGAGGTTTTTATTAACACTCGCAGCAAGATTCCTAATGAACTTGTGAATAGTGCTGCAATCGCATGCGCCAATCCTACGGAAGTGGCTCAAAAATCAGACATCATTATCATGATGGTGCCCGATACCCCCGATGTGGAAAAAGTTCTCTTTGGTGAGCATGGCATTGCTGAGGGTCTTACTCAGGGAAAAATCGTAGTGGATATGAGCTCAATTGCCCCCATTGAGACAAAAGCATTTGCCCAAAAGATTAATGCTTTAGGTTGTGAGTACTTGGATGCGCCAGTATCGGGCGGCCAACTTGGAGCAAAGGGGGCATCCTTAACAATCATGGTGGGCGGTAACGCAGCTACTTTTGCCAAAGTTAAGCCCGTCTTTGAGCTCATGGGCAAGAACATTACTTTAGTTGGCGGCAATGGCGCCGGTCAAATTACAAAGGTGGCAAACCAAATTATCGTGGCCCTCAATATTGAGGCTGTTGCCGAAGCACTGTTGTTTGCCTCCAAAGCGGGTGCTGATCCTGCTAAGGTACGTGAGGCCTTGATGGGTGGTTTTGCTAGTTCGAAGATTTTAGAAGTACACGGGGAGCGAATGATTAAAAGAACCTTTGATCCCGGCTTTAGGATCGAACTCCACCAAAAGGATCTCAATCTTGCACTCAGTAGCGCCAAAGCATTGGGCGTCTCATTGCCAAATACTGCCACTGCACAAGAGCTATTCAACTCCTGTAATGCCCATGGTGGTCAAGCCTGGGATCACTCGGCCATGGTTAAGGCCCTAGAGAAGATGGCCAACTTTGAAATTGGGCAGAAAGTTTAAGAGAGTCTAATGGCAACTACGCTCCTAGTTTATCTACACGGTTTTCGCTCATCTCCGAACTCAAGTAAAGCGGTGATGACTAAGGAGGCAGTGAGGGCAATATCATCAACGGATAATCCTTATGAATGGTATTGTCCACAATTATTGGCCTCGCCAAAAGAAAGTATGGATATAGTGACCAAGCATATTGATCAATCCGAGGTTGATCGAATTGTCATTATCGGGTCTTCCTTGGGGGGCTTTTACACAAACTACCTCGCGGAAAAATATCAATGCAAAGGAATTGCGCTTAATCCAGCGGTTTATGCTGCCAGAGAATTAGGGCCGCATGTCGGCATGATGACCGCCTACGATAGTAATGAACTATTCGACTTCAAAGCAGAATATATTGATGAATTGCGTTCTTTGCAGATAAACAAAATTACAGAACCAGACCGTTATCTCTTAATTGCGGCTAAGGGTGATGAGCTTCTTGACTGGAAAGAAATGGTGGACTTTTATGCTGGAGCTAAGCAACTCGTTCTTGAGGGTAGCGATCATGGTATTGCTGACTACGCTGATCATTTACCCGTAGTGATCGACTTTATCGAGCATTGATTTGTTGATTGATTCATTCCGCAATCTATTTCAAATCATTCGCAGAAAATCACTGTGGATTTTGGTGGCTACAGTATTTCTATCTATCGCTGGTCATATCATTTTATTTTTTGGCATTCCATTTATTTCATTCTCTAGCGCACCTCCCATAGCTGAAGATCTGATTATTAAAACAGAGCTTCGAGTTGAGCCACCTCAGAAAATTCAATTAAGTAGCGCGCCGAAGAAAAAAGCTCAACCCAAGAAAGCGAACAGCGTCTCTGCAGATCCATTACCCGGTTCCGCAAACGAAGGTCAGGGTGAGCAGGGTGCCTTAGGAAATCAAAACGGGCAGGCTTTTCGTCTTCCTGAATCTGGAACCTATTACTTTGATGCCTATGTTGACGGACAGTTATATCAAACAGCGCAACTCGACTGGGTAACAGAGGGAAACAATTATCGGCTCTACATCAATATTCCTTATGCAGTAGTTGGCCCTTTTGTATTTGAATCGCGCGGCTCTGTTGATGCCTACGGCTTAGCACCCTCGATTTACTGGACACAGAGAGGAACCAAACCGCCACGTTATTCCCGCTTCGATCGGAGCGAATCTGGGGCAGGGAAGATGTACTTCTCTGAAAAGCCAGAATTTACACCCGATCTTCTTCCCGGTACTCAAGACCGTTTCAGCCTGATGTTCCAGCTTGCCTCATTACTGAATGGCAGCGACAAAATTGATGAAGCAGGAAGTATTCGAGGGATTCCGGTAGTTGACTTTGACACTCTCGAGATGTGGCAATTTAAGAGTTATGGGGAAATGCTATCAGAAGACATTCCCACGCTTGGAAAGACGGTTAACCGCCACTATGCATTAATGCAACGAGAAAGTAGCCCATATAAGCGCCAAGTCGATATTTGGCTGGCAAAGGATCTAGACTGGCTCCCGGGGAAAATGCGCTCCCTGGAGTCAAATGGACGTATTTTGGAGCTTGTCTTTAAGCAAAGAGCGCCAATAGATAAAGCCAAACTCATTAATTAGCCAGTCAGATGCCTGATTTGGGATTTTGACTAGACCTTCCAAGTAAGGCGCCCATCATTGAATAGAGGGCTGCTCCTGACATTGAAACAGCAAATATCCCCGTGAATGAAATGATGATCGGTAGGATTCTCCAGCGTTCCGATAGGTTGTAATCACCGTAACCAACTGTTGTATACATTTCCCCTGCGAAATAGAATGTTTGCGGATTAGTGGGGAAAACTTGAAAGGCAACGCAGATATAGGACCAAGCCACAATTTCAATCAAATGGATGGCAATAATCAATAAAATGGCTATGAAATAGGAAAGGAAATTAGCGCCATAAATCCGTTTATTTTCTAGTTTTAAGTCAATCCAGTGGAATGCACCAGCAATCATTAGCACTGTAATGCCATGAAATGTCAGCATTAAACAAGCAAATAACAGTACAAACCAGATTTCGCTATTACCAATATCCGCATTTATTTCGGCGAATAGGGTCCCAAAACTAGGTAAATTTTGAAGGCCGGGTAAATTGGCTAAACGCTCAAATATAGACATAGGTGGTGGTAGAGATGTATTGGCTTTGCTGCTTAAATATCTTATTTGACATAATAATGATTATACGCAGATAATACTGAAGCGATACTTAACCTATTTAGGTAGGAACTTCTTGGGGCCGCCTGGATAAGGCTCTTTATACAACTTAAGCCATCGTGACATTAATCCATCCCTGATGTCATCCTTGCTGTAAAGCGCGGCAACATCAATCGCTGAGAACCCCTCATGGTTGCGCATCCGAATATCTGCGCCGTTATCCAATAGAAACTTTATTAGCAGATCGTTACCGGAGTTGACTGCCATCATCAATGGTGTTGTATCACTGGGGCTCAATGCATTTACTTTTGCCCCATTTGCAATCAGGAACTGAGCAACACTGAGCTTCCCGGATGAGCATGCATAGTGCAACGGTGACCAACCAGTCTTATTAACCTCAGCCTTATTTCTTAAAACGAGAGCCTCAACCACAGCTAATTGACCCTCAATAGAGGCAATCATGAGTGGGTTCTCACCGCTCTTATTCATCAAATTAGCATCAATAGCCTTGTTGGAAAGCAATAGATCGATCACTTTTAGAGATTTATCGCGAATTGCGACAATTAACATGGGGTTACCTTTAGGATCCAGTGTATTGGGGCTGATTCCTGCTTTGATTAGTGACTGAACCTCTGAGACATCATCAAACTTAGATGCTTTCGTGAAATCAGCAATTTGATCTGCCGTCTGTGCAAAGATAAGGCTATGGGCGCACATTAAGGCCATACCTACTGTATGACCTAGTTTAAACAGATTTCTCATAAAGCTATTCTATCTAATTGAAAACATTGAAAGAAATTACCTGAAGTTTGTTCAGCTAGGCGCTCTACAGAAACGCCCTTTAAATCAGCGACATATTCACCCACTTTAGAAACCCAAGCTGGCTCATTGGTTTTACCGCGATATGGAATGGGCGCTAAATAAGGAGAATCTGTTTCAATCAGCATCCGGTCTAAAGGCACCTGCCTACAGGTTTCCTGTAGATCCTTAGCGCTTTTAAAGGTCACGATCCCTGAAAAAGAGATGAAAAAGCCCATATCCATTGCCGCCCTTGCGACATCAGTTGTTTCAGTAAAGCAGTGCATTACCCCGCCAATACGATCAGCACCCTCCTCTTTTAAGATTCTGAGGGTATCTTCGGATGACGAGCGTGTATGAATGATCAAGGGCTTCTTAGAGGCAATAGAGGCCCGAATATGAGTCCTAAATCGCTCTCTTTGCCACTCCATCGACTCATAACTGCGATCACCCATACGGTAGTAATCAAGACCTGTCTCCCCAATGGCTATCACCTTAGGATGCTTGGCTTCCTCAACCAGAAATTCAAAGCTCGGCTCAGGGGTGTCTTCATAATCTGGATGCACCCCTACAGATGCATAAAGGTGGGCATGCTCCTCTGCCAATTGCCGAACCTTCGGATAGTCAGGAATGTCGACTGACACACAAAGCGCGTGACTAACCTTGCAGGCAGCCATACTAGCCAAAACCTCGGGTAAACGGGATTGGAATTCAGGGAAATCGAGATGGCAATGTGAGTCTATGAACATGACTCGTCATTTTAATCTTCAAACACCTGCTGGTATTGAGAAAGTAAGGCTTCTAATTGAATACGAGTAGCCAAAGGGTGATTTTCATGGCGACGAGCCTGAATCAAGGACTTCCAGAAACGAAGTAGCTTCGGTAGGCGAGCTTGTTGCGCCAAGAGCTTTATCGCAGCCTCATGTTTGGGGTAGTAACGAGGACCTCCCATTTGCGCAGAACTTTGTAAGTCTGAGACCCAACGCTGCATCGTGGCCAACAAAATTGAATAGCGTGCCTTTTGCGTCTTATCAGCTGCATCGAGCCAATTAATACGGGCACCTTGTGACAGCGCTTGTAATAAATATCTTGATGCTTGGATAGCGATGGTGAGCTCATCTTTTTCATCTTTATTGTGACGCGCGATTAAAGAATCTAAAACGGCATAGGGCGCCCCGCCCTGTTCGTCATAAATTGACTCAATATCAGCACCATTCATTTTCAAGCCAGAGATATTGCTAAGCTGATTGCGCAACCAATCCAATCCAGTCAATCGATCTGGTCTTGGCGCTGCTAATAAACGGCAACGTGAGCGAATGGTTGGTAAAACGCGATCCAGGCGATCCGCAAGAAGAATAAAGATCGTATTCTTGGGCGGCTCTTCAAGAGATTTGAGTAAGGTATTTGCTGAGTCTGCCCTCAACATCTCCAATGGATAAACCAGAATTACGCGATTACTACCACGATGTGAGCCAATAGAAAGGCCCTCAATTGCCCCTCGCGCATCTTCAATAGAAATACTTTTCTTTTCTTTTTTCTCGGGCGCATCACTGTCAGCGTCAGCCTGGGCCTTGGCTTTTTTAGGGGAATCTACATCATTCTCAAACTCACCGTGAGGCAAGAGTTTTCGATGCGTTTCAGGAACGAGCGCAATAAAGTCAGGATGATTACCAGAATCAAACCAATGACAGGCCTCACATTGATTGCAAGGTTTCGTTACTGTTGAAGCCTCACACAAAAGTGCTTTAGCTAACTCAATGGAAAAAGGAAACTTACCAGTGCCAGCTTGGCCATGAATTAATACCGCATTAGGGAATGCGGACAGATCCATACCATCCCAAATCGCTTCTAACCAAGGAGCAATCTTTCGTGTTGACTGACTGGGAATCATCAGATCAGACATCTAAAGCTTGATATCCAATGACTGAAGTTTATTCCAGATCACTTCGGGTGTTTGAGTGGCATCCACTAAATGAAAACGCTGAGGATCCGCCTTAGCTCTTCGTAAATATTCTTGACGCACTTTTTCAAAAAAATTTAAATCCATCTGCTCAAACTTATCCGGAGTACGAACTTTGGATCTCCTGGCCTCCGCAATTGAGCCAGGTAAATCAAATAGAAAAGTGAGGTTAGGCTGGAGTAATAAACCATCATCACGTCCCTGAACCCATCTTTCTAAATCGTTTAACTTATCAAGGCTTAGGCCGCGACCCCCTCCTTGATAGGCAAAACTGGCATCCGTAAAGCGATCGGAGATGACAATCTTGCCAGCCTTTAGCGCCGGCTCGATTACCTGAGCGATGTGTTCGCTACGTGCAGCAAACATCAGTAAAGCTTCGGTCTCTAGATGCATGGGGGCATCGAGCAATAGTGCGCGTAACTGCTCACCCAATTTCGTGCCGCCTGGTTCTCTAGTCATCACAACGTCACGATGAGGATGACGCTCCTTAATGTGCTTACCAAAGGATTCGATGTGCGTACTCTTACCAGCACCATCAATGCCTTCAAAGCTAATAAAAAATCCTGGGAATTGGGTTGTCATCACGCTTACTGTAAATTCGATTTGGATGGGGCACTTCGTTTGCGCTGGAACTGATCAACTGCGTTTTCATGCTCTTTTAAGGTTTTGGAAAAATAGCTAGTGCCATCCCCACGCGCAACAAAATAAACAGCATCACTTTGGGCTGGATGAATGACTGCTTGGAGCGATTCCTTACTAGGCATTGCAATGGGAGTTGGTGGCAAACCTTTATGCATATAGGTATTGTAGGGACTGTCCTTACGCAGGTCAGTTTTTCGGAGATTTCCATCAAATTTTGGTCCGACACCATAAATCACTGTTGGATCTGTCTGCAATGGCATGTTTAAGTTTAGGCGATTCAAAAATACTGCCGCTATTAGAGCTCTATCGCTCGAGCGACCCGTCTCTTTTTCGACAATGGAGGCTAATATAAGGAGTTCATATGGCGTTTTTAAGGGAGGGGCCGACCCATTGTCCGCCCAAGCTAAATTCAGTTGCTTTTGCATGGCTTGAGAAGCACGCCTATAAATCGAAATATCAGAGTCATCTGGGTCAAAAATATAGGTATCTGGGTAGAAAAGTCCTTCCTCACCTGGATAAGAAAGGTTGATGGCCTGTAATAGCTCTTTAGAACTCATGCCTTTAGTCTCATGAATGAGGGCTGGGTGATTATCAATGAGGCTTCTTAGCTGCCAGATCGTCATACCAGGGATGATCGCCAGACTTTCTCGAACGCGCTCGCCGCGGGCAATTTTTAGCAAGATATTGCCCAGGCTGGCACGGGGTGTCAGTAAATAAGTTCCAGGCTTAAGCTTACCCCCAACAAAAAGTGCTCTTGCCGCAAGGTGAAAAATGAAGGCATTGGTAGACACGCCCTGCTCTACTAGCTGTTGAGAAATCGCAGTTATGCCAGATTGAGGGGCTATTTTTACTCTATAGCTGCTACCTACTGAGGTATTGGACATGCTTGGCACTACCGGCCATAAAAAGATAGCGCCATATAAAATGAGGATAGGAGTCATTAAAAAGATGACATAGGATTTCCAGGATCCTCGATTAGGCCGCTTTACAAAGAGAGATCTGTTGTGAAATTTTCTGCTCATCAAGCTATGATAAAAGCTCATGACGCTTAACCTCAAAAAATCCACCATGCCCAATACCTGCCTAAACGATGGATTTACCCCTCTTGCTGATTGGGGCTTAATCTTAGTGGAGGGGCCAGATGCTGCAACCCTTCTCCAAAATCAATTCAGTAATTCTGTTTTGGGTATGAGGCGCACTATTAAAAATGACATTGCACAAGGTTCGGATGCTGTTCGTCTGATAGGTTATTGCAATCCCAAGGGTCGTCTTTTGGCTAGCGCTTGGGTCGGTCTGTTTCCGGAGTCTGCTGAATCGGATGATCGATTCGCCCTCTTCATCTCCAAAGATATTGCAGCCAGTACAGCAAAAAGACTGTCAATGTATGTATTGCGCTCTAAAGTAAAGGTACTTGATGTTTCAAATGATTGGGACATTATTGGCGCCTATCAAGACAAGCGAGCAGAAAGCCGCATTACTATGCCACCACAAGCTATCGCGTTGTGTATGCCCGATACCGTGATTGGCAATCAATCATTTCAGCGTGTACTGATTGCGCAAAAGAAAGCTGAATCACCCATATTCAGCGTGAATGAGGCTGCACTAGCCCGCTGGAATTCTTTGGAAGTATTGAGTGCGATTCCTCGCATTGTTCTAGCGACACAAGAACAGTTTGTTCCTCAGATGATTAACTTTGAATCAGTTTTTGGGGTAGATTTTAAAAAAGGATGTTATCCAGGTCAGGAAATTGTTGCCCGCAGCCAATATCGTGGCGCCGTCAAAAGAAGACTTCAGCTCGCACATACTGATGCTAATCCACCCATTCCAGAAATAACGAAACCTGGCGTGGAGTTATTTCATGATGGCGATACTAACCAGCCATGCGGTATGGTAGTTTTGCTAGCACCCTGCCCAGATGGCTCTGAGCGTGTGGATTTTCAGGTGGAGTGCAAGCTCGATGCGCTAGCGTCTGGAGAAATTCATGTGGGCAGCAGTGATGGTCCTGTGTTAAAAATAGACTTACTACCCTACCCTTTACTAGAAATTTAATCTCACTACTTCGTAATTTATTTTTATGTGCCTCATTCTCTTTGCCTGGAAATCTCACCCAGACTATCCCTTGGTAGTTGCTGCAAATAGGGATGAATTTTATGAGCGTAATACGGAGCCCTTGGCTTGGTGGCCCGATCACCCTCATTTATTAGCTGGCAAGGACAGAGCCGATGTCATCGGTAGTCCAGGCACTTGGCTGGGCTTTACTAAAACCGGTCGCTTTGCCGCACTCACTAATGTCAGAGCTCCTAGCGAAAAGAATCCAGATGCGCGAACCCGTGGGGAGTTGAGTTTGCGCTATCTCATCGGTCAACATAAGCCCTATGAGTACATACAAGAAAATGCCAAACGATTTGAGCAATACAACGGTTTTAACTTGCTGATGGCAGATCTGAGTGACCCAGAAAATGCAGAGATGCACTGGGTTAGTAATCGCCTCATGATGGGGCAAAACATTCGTCCAAGAAAAGTATTTCCCGAGCAGGCTCTAGCTCCTGGTGTTTATGGCCTATCTAATGCAATGCTAGATACTCCATGGCCAAAAGTGAATCACCGGGTGGCGGCATTTGCTCAAACCTTGGCAATGGATAGTGGTCAACTGAAAAACTCAGATCATTATTTGCGTGTGCTGGCAGATACCCACGAGGCTAGCCCGCAAGAGCTTCCTAGTACCGGCGTTAATAAAGATTGGGAAAAAGCCCTATCTGCAGCATTTATTAAAACCCCTGAATATGGGACTCGCTCCAGTACTATATTGCGCGTTCGCAAGGATGGCCAGTTTGAGATGGTTGAAAGACGCTTCGACGCTAATGGTACGGTAGGTCATGACGTTGTTACTGGGGCACTTAGTGCCGCCCCCGGCTCAAATCTTTCCGTCTAGCAGTTAAGCTCTTATTGCCGACGTAGATCTTCATTCACAACCCGCTCGCCATTGGCATTCTTAGTTGCTAGGCGTTTTAGAAATTGGAATGTACCTGTTGCCATGCAACAGACCTCACCTAGATCGTTATAGAGCTTAGCTTCACAAAAAGCCATCGTTGCAGTACGTCGAACGGTATCCGCTTTTACACGTAAGATTCCATTGGCAGCTTGCATGAAGTTATTCTTCATCTCAATAGTCACAACACTGCGATCCCCTGGGTCGCCAGACCGAGCTGCAACGGCCATCGCCACATCCATGAGTGTTAACAAAACCCCGCCATGGGCAACATCCCAGGTGTTCGTGTGCTCTGGCTTTAGTGCTAGAAGGATTTCGCCCTTACCCATCTCAGCGCTAAGGCAACGAACACCAAGCAGTTTTAAAAAAGGCACATTGAGCTCTTCACCTAGATTGGCAAGCTGAGTGGCTGTATTCATCTGCACTTTATTAGTCATGAGGTCATTTTAGAGGCTTCTGCGACAGATGTGAATTACCCCTAGAATAGACGCATGCCATTTACCCTCATCGGCAATGATGCTTGCCAGCCCACTCTTCCTACCCCCATATCCAATCCATACTGGGTTGCTTTTTCACCATCTGCTGCCGAACTAGTAAAAATTGATATTGACTCCGATGGTTTGCCAACCAATCACGACTGGCTCGAGGTGCTGGCGGGCAATCAACTATCGGTCGGTAAGCTTGAGTTTTCTCAGCCGATTGCAACGGCCTATAGCGGCCACCAGTTTGGAGTTTGGGCCGGGCAACTAGGCGATGGGCGCGCCATTTTATTGGGCGACATGAATGAGCTAGAGCTTCAACTAAAAGGGGCGGGTAAGACCCATTACTCCAGAATGGGAGATGGTAGAGCTGTCTTACGATCATCAATACGTGAGTTTTTGTGCAGCGAAGCGATGCATGCTTTAGGCATACCCACTAGTCGCGCACTCGCAGTAGTGGGCTCAGAGCAAGCCGTATTACGTGAAACGATGGAAACGGCGGCAGTATGCTCTCGAATTGCTCCAAGTTTTATTCGTATTGGTCATTTTGAGCATTTTGCCTCCCTGCAAAGCAATGAGCGTCTAAAAGAATTGGCAGACTTGATGATTACCAATTTTTACCCTACATGCTCTACTAACCAAGACCCCTACTTAAGTTTGTTTAAGGCGATATCTGCTCGTAATGCCAAATTGGTTGCTAGGTGGCAATCTGTTGGTTTTTGTCATGGCGTTCTCAATAGCGACAACATTAGTGCTTTAGGGCTCACTATCGACTATGGGCCGTTTGGCTTTTTAGATCACTTTCAAATCGATCATATTTGCAACCATAGTGATCAAGGCGGTCGTTATGCCTACCATCGCCAACCTCAAGTGATGCACTGGAATATGGCTTGTCTCGCCAGTGCGATGCTACCGCTGCTAGAGCTAGAGCATTCAAGCGAAGAATCACAAACATTGCTACGGGCTGCGCTAGAAGAATTTCCGCTAATTTATGCGAAGGAGTGGCAGCATTTATTCCGCTCTAAATTAGGGCTGCAATTAGAGCAAGAAGAAGATATTCAGTTAATTGAGCGCCTCTTGCAAGCGATGCACGACTCAAAAATAGATTACACCAACTTCTTTCGCAATCTGGGTAATCTCAGTAAGAATGCAGTGCTTACAGAAATTCAGCAAAGAAATGATTTCATTGATCGAGAGAATATTGATCAATGGTTTACTGATTACATCAATAGACTGAAGTCAGAGGCCTTAGACGATCAAGCTAGAAAAGAAATGATGAATCGCATTAATCCAAAGTACATCTTGAGGAACCATCTAGCACAAGCTGCAATTGAAAAAGCACAGCAAGGTGATTTTTCTGAAGTAGCAACCTTGCTTGAGATCATGACTAAGCCTTTTGATGAGCAAGTATCCTTCGAAAGCTATTCAAGACCACCTCCAGTTGATATGGAACACATTGCAGTAAGTTGTTCTTCCTAAACCCACTCTTTACTATCATGACTAAAAAAACGGATCAAGAATACAAACAATCATTAAGCGATATTCAGTACCGTGTGACCAGAGAGGCTGCAACCGAAAGACCCTTTTCTGGTGAATACTGCGACCACTGGGCGGATGGTCGATATACCTGCATTTGCTGTGGTACCCCGCTCTTTCATGCATCCACTAAGTTCGATGCTGGTTGCGGCTGGCCAAGTTATAACGCCCCAGCAGATGATCAAGTAATCACTGAAATCCGTGATGTATCGCATGGCATGGTTCGCACTGAAGTTCGCTGTAGTCAGTGTGACGCACATTTAGGTCATGTTTTTGACGATGGGCCACAGCCTACTGGCTTGCGTTATTGCATTAACTCAGCCTCCCTTAGCTTTGAGCCTTCTGAGAACGCTGCATCAAGCAAAACGGAGTAATTTGGAAATAGCTGGATAATCACCCCTATGAAATTTCTATTTGACCTATTCCCCATCATTCTCTTTTTTATTGCCTTTAAGTTTGGCGATATTTATACAGCCACCATCGTTGCCATGGTCGCAACAATAGGTCAAATTCTTTGGGTATATTACCGACATCGCAAAATCGATGCCATGCAATGGGTTAGCTTGGTAATGATCTTGGTATTTGGTAGCCTAACCATTTTTTTACATGACAAGACTTTTATTCAACTAAAACCAACTGCACTCTATTGGCTATTTTCTGGAGCCCTATTTGTGAGCGCCCAATTTTTTCAAAAAAACTGGATTCAGGTTTTGATGGGCAAGCAGATCACTCTCAAAGAGCACAGCGCTAAATCTGTTTGGCATCAAGTCAACATGGCTTGGGCAACATTCTTTTTGTTTATGGGGGCATTAAACCTCTATATTGCATTTGAATATTCCGAAGAGACTTGGGTCAACTTCAAGTTATTTGGCAGCACAGGCCTGTTGGTTCTTTTCGTGATAATTCAGGGGGTTTGGCTAAGCCGTCATATGGAGCAAACTGCAGAATGAGTATTAACCAAAAGCGCATTACCCTCTTTGATGCTGATTTAAGGACTATTTTTAAAGTAAGTCACCTGGATATTGAAGATGAAAGTTATCTTCATGCAGGGCACGTTGGCGCTGCAAGCGGTGGTGGCCACTTTAAGCTCACGATCGTAGCCCCAGAATTTGAGGGTTTAAGCAAAGTTGCGCGCCATAGGGCCATCTATGCCGCCCTAAACAAGCATTTCCCCGCAGAAATACATGCCCTAACCATTTTGGCTTACTCACCTAGTGAAAGCGCCAATTAAGTGAAGTTTGCTTTAGTATTGCTTCTTTAATCATCCATCTTTAATCCATCACTTTTATATCATGTTGAACATACGCCAAATATTGACTTTTAGCGCATTTAGCGCTGCTCTCCTCTCATCAGCGGTCTACGCACAAAATGCGGCCATAGTAAACGGCAAGGCAATCCCCAAAGCGCAACTCGATAAATTGGTTCAAAAGTCCAATCAACCAGATAATGCTGAAGTACGAGAGCAGGCAAGAGAAATGCTGATAACTCGTGAGCTCATTTTGCAAGAGGCCAATAATCGTGGTGTGATGCAAAAAGAATCCGTTAAGGATCAACTAGAGCAATCCAAAATAGGTGTATTAATTGCAGCCGTATTTGAAGATTACGTAGAGAAAGAAGGCATTTCAGAAGCAGAATTAAAAGCTGCCTACGACCAGGTGAAGGATCAGTACACTGGTAAGGAGTACCAAGTTGAGCATATTCTGGTTGAAAAGGAGGCGGATGCCAAAGCTATCACTGCCCAAATCAAAGCCGGTGCTAACTTCGAAAAAATCGCCAAAGATAAATCCAAAGACCCAGGCTCTGCACCCAATGGTGGCGATCTTGGTTGGATGAGCGAAAAAGCTCTAGTTCCTGAGTTTTCAAAGGCAATGGTGCTGCTCAAGAAGGGTCAGATCACCGATAAGCCAATAAAGACCCAGTTTGGTTGGCATATTATTAAGGTGAACGACATGCGTGATATGAAAGCGCCGAATATGGATGAAATTAAAGATCAACTCAAACAGATGATCACTGCCGATCAAAATTGGCAAAAAGCGAAATTCTCAGAACTCATGCAAAAGCTCCGTGCCAAGGCCAAGATTCAGTAAGCAAATTTACTGAGCTAGCAAAACCCAGGCCAACCCCCTGGGTTTTTTCTTGCTCAACGAGAATGTTGAATTAGCTTTATATTTGAAAGTATGATGATTCTTCACACTATGCTCAGAGTCGGTAACATGACTCGATCTATTAATTTCTACACCAAAGTACTTGGAATGAACTTGCTTCGCACTACTGAGCGCCCGGAGCAAAAATACTCTCTAGCCTTTGTAGGGTTTGGTCGAGGCAATCAAGACGGCCAATCAGAAATTGAATTGACCTTTAACCATGGTGTTGATAGCTATCAACTTGGTGATGCTTATGGCCACATTGCAATTGGTGTTTCTGATGCGTATGCCGCTTGTGAAAAAATTAAAGCTGCTGGCGGGAATGTGACTCGTGAAGCCGGCCCTGTAATGGGTGGCAATACTGTGATTGCATTTGTTACGGATCCAGATGGTTACAAGATTGAATTGATTCAAGACTAGTCAATTTCACATCCCTTTGAATCAAGACGCTTATCGACTCCGAGTTATTCAACGCATTTCAGATGTTGATGAAAATCATTGGAATGCCCTATTAGCCACCGATTCAGGCCCATTTTTGAAGTTTGCATTTCTCAATACCCTAGAAAAAACCGGCTGTGTTGGCGGCAATACTGGCTGGCAGGTTGCTCACCTCATCATTGAAAATCATCAATCAGAACTGATTGGTGCCATGCCCCTTTACCTCAAGCAACATTCCTACGGGGAGTTTGTATTCGATTGGGCATGGGCACAGGCTTATGAGCAAAATAATATGCCGTATTACCCCAAGGCATTATGCGCAATTCCCTTTACTCCTGTGCGTGGAGCACGATTACTAGTTTCAGCTCAGCATGACACAAATGCTGCTCGAGAGACATTGGTAGCTGGCTTAAAAACGCTCGTAACTCAGAATGACCTTTCATCAGCACACGTGCTATTTCCAGAAGCGCTTGATTTAGCAGAGCTTCAGAAACAAGGCTTTATGCTTCGTGACTCGGTACAGTTTCATTGGCGTAACCAAGAGTATCAAGATTTTGAGCATTTTCTTTCAGCATTAACTATGAAGCGTCGTAAAAATATTCGACGAGAGCGTGCTGAAGTAGCCGTTAATCAATTAAGTTACCGCCATGTTGCCGGTGATATGGCAAGCTCAGAGGATTGGTCATTTTTTTACCGCTGTTATGAAAACACTTATAGGGAGCATCATTCAAACCCCTACTTAACAGAGGAATGTTTTCAATTGCTGGGGCGAGCAATGCCAGAACACTTTCATCTAATTATTGCTAGTAAAGATGAAAGGCCAATCGCCTCATCGTTACTAGTGGTTGATCGATTCACATCAACAGCCTATGGGCGTTATTGGGGTGCCATTGAATATCTCCCTTGTTTACACTTTGAATTGGCGTATTACCAGGCTATTGAATACTGCATCAAAGAGAGTATTCAGACCTTTGAGGGTGGTGCACAAGGCGAGCATAAGATGGCTAGAGGATTTTTACCTACGACTATCCAGTCAGCTCATTGGATTGCAGACCCCGGATTTTCCAAAGCAGTAAAGCGATTTTTAGATCGAGAGCACGAAGGTATGGCTGCTTACGTAGATGAGTTAGAGCAACACATTCCCCTGAAATCGACTAAAGTAGTGTTATGACTTCTTCAAGCAATCCATTAACCGATCAAGACGGTTCAAATTCTCTAGCGGTTGGCGATGATGCCTCTGACTCCCCCTGCATTGGAGTCTGTACTACGCTTTATGATGACGTCTGTCAGGGCTGTGGTCGCACCTTAGGCGAGGTCAGCAACTGGGTATTTTTCAGCCAAGAAGAAAAAGATTTGGTTTGGAAACGCATTCGCGCAGACGGCACTGCAATGCGCTTCCAGCGTCAAGCAAAAGAAAGTACTTAACCAGCCAAAGCTTGGCTGCGTAAATATTCTTCGTAAGTACCAGAGTAATCTGCAATAGTTCCATCCATCTTCACCTCGAGGATGCGATTAGCCAAGGAAGAAACAAATTCGCGATCGTGAGAAACAAAAATTAATGTTCCTTCGTATTTTTCAAGAGCGATCTGTAAACTCTCGATCGATTCCATGTCCATGTGGTTAGTTGGCTCATCCATTGCCAGTACATTGTGCTTCTGAAGCATCAACTTACCCCAAATCATCCGACCCTTTTCGCCACCTGATAGAACCTTGACGGACTTGCCAATATCGTCGCCAGAAAATAAGAGACGGCCTAAGGTGCCACGAATGACTTGATCATCATCACCCGTATTTCGCCATTCATTCATCCAGTCCATAAGGATTTCATCTTTAGCGAAAAGCTCAGTGTTGTCCTGCGGCATAACACCAACGTTAGCATTCTCTGCCCATTTCACATCACCGCTGTCAGCCTGCAGACCACTAAATCGTTTACTCAGAATTGTTTTTAATAGCGTCGTCTTGCCAGCGCCATTTTGACCAATAATCGCAATCTTTTCACCGGCGCGTATGGCGATCTTAAAGTTCTTGAAAATCGGGCGGTCATAAGCTTTGGAAAGTGCATTGCACTCAACCGCCATATTGTGGAGTTTTTTCTCTGAATCAAAACGAATAAATGGATTTTGACGTGAAGAGGGTTTAATCTCGGTAATTTCAATTTTCTCTAGCTGCCTTTGACGTGATGTCGCTTGACGTGCCTTAGAGGCATTTGCAGAGAAACGACTAACGAAAGCTTGCAGTTCAGCAATCTTTTCCTTAGCCTTATCGTTCGAGCTTAACTGTTGAGCGCGCGCCTGAACAGAGGCCAGCATATAAGAATCATAGTTACCGGGATAGACCTTCAGGGTTCCGAAGTCCATATCAGCCATATGAGTACAGACTTCATTTAAAAAGTGGCGATCATGAGAAATAATCACGATCGTACTTTTGATTTCATTCAGAATATCTTCAAGCCAATGAATCGAATGAATATCCAAGTTATTGGTTGGCTCATCTAAAAGTAAAACATCTGGATCGGAGAACAAAGCCTGCGCTAAGAGCACGCGCAATTTCCAGCCAGGAGCAACATTACTCATTGGGCCATTGTGTTGCTCAATCGGAATGCCAATTCCTAACAACAGCTCCCCTGCTTTAGCTTCTGCCGTGTAGCCACCGTACTCTGCATAACTACCTTCAAGCTCCGCGGCTTTCATATAGTCTTCATCAGTAGCATCCGGATTGGCATAGATGGCATCGCGCTCAGCAGCTGCCTTCCACATCTCTTCATGACCCATCATCACCACATCTAGTACACGCTGATCTTCATAAGCAAATTGATCTTGGCGCAACTTACCTAAACGAATGCCTGGATCTAAGCTGACGTTACCGCTACTGGGCTCAAGCTCACCACCCAAGATTTTCATAAATGTAGACTTACCGCAACCATTTGCACCGATCAGGCCGTAACGGTTTCCACCGCCAAATTTGACGGAAATATTTTCAAACAGGGGTTTGGCCCCGAACTGCATAGTGATATTGGATGCTGACAACACGGATAGGTTCTTACTTTCTGATAATCAAATTCGAAGGGGGTAGATGCAGGTTTTGCATCAAAGACCGCTATTTTAACGGCTTGTAGCCAAAAAAGCCCTTGGAACTAGACTTTTAGCTTAAATGGGCTGAAATTAGTCCCAATATCGTAATGATCTTGATTTTCTTTGCGCTTCAGATATCCAACTACCCAGTAAGTTAAGGGGGTCGCCAGAACCTCCCAGGCCGTTTTCAATAGATATTGAGAGGCCGCCACAGCAAGCACCTCATTTAAGGGCCAAAGTCCGTAAAAAGCGAGCATATAGAATAAGGATGAGTCTACTAATTCACCTGTAGCAGTCGATCCAATGGTCCGCATCCAAAGGTGTCGTCCTTGAGTCAGAATTTTCATTTTGGCAAGCGTAAAAGCATTAACAAAACTCCCACTCCAAAAGGCAATGATGGATGCCAGCGCAATACGCCAGGAGTTTCCAAACACTGTTTCCATGCCTTGCTGGTAATTCGCCATATAAGAGCCGGGGGCGACCGGCAAAGCAATCACAATTTGAGCCATGATGGCCGCAAAGGCAAGCGCTGCAAAACCAGCCCAAACAGCGCGACGATCGTAGGCGTAACCATAGACCTCGGTGAGGATGTCGCCAAAAAAATATGAAATAGGGAAAAATAGAATCCCCGCCCCGAAGATGACTGTGCCAAAAAAGGGTAAATCAACCTCAGCAGCCTTGCCAGCACCAATAAAGTTAGAGCACAGCAGAACTACAACAAAAGCAGCCAATATTAAGTCGTAATAGCGGTGATGTCGTCTAGGCGAGTCCATGGCACTAAAAAAAGGGATAATGTGGATAAGGATATCTGCATTTTTGAAAATGCACACTAGGCAATTAAACAACCTCAACAGGATGACTAAAAGCAATGAGCAAAGCTAGCTTTAATTGGGCAGACCCCCTACTTCTCGATACACAGCTGACAGAAGATGAGCGCATGGTACGAGATGCTGCCGCCGAATATGCTCAAGGGCGTCTAATGCCTCGCATTCACGATGCATTCCGTAATGAAACCACCGACCCATCCATTTTTCGCGAAATGGGCGAGTTAGGCCTTCTAGGAATCACCATACCCGAGCAATATGGCGGAGCTAACCTCAATTATGTTTCTTATGGATTGATCGCCCGTGAGATCGAACGCGTTGATTCTGGCTATCGATCCATGATGAGCGTTCAATCCTCATTAGTGATGGTCCCTATTTATGAATTTGGTAGTGAAGCTCAAAAACAAAAATATCTTCCTAAGCTAGCTAGCGGTGAATGGATTGGATGTTTTGGATTAACTGAACCTAACTATGGCTCAGATGCTGGCGGGATGATCACGAGAGCCAAAAAGGTTCCCGGTGGATTTTCTTTAACAGGCGCCAAAATGTGGATCTCGAACTCACCAATTGCAGATGTATTTGTTGTCTGGGCCAAGAATGACGAAGGCGTGATTAGAGGCTTTATCCTTGAAAAAGGGATGAAGGGCTTATCTGCGCCTAAGATCAGCGGCAAGATGGGTCTCAGAGCCTCTGTTACTGGCGAAATCGTGATGGATGAGGTCTTTGTCCCAGCTGAAAATGAATTCCCAGAAATCACCGGTCTCAAAGGTCCATTTACTTGCCTCAATTCTGCGCGCTACGGCATTGCCTGGGGCTCCTTAGGCGCTGCTGAGTGGTGCTGGTATGCCGCACGCCAGTACACAATGGATCGCAAACAATTTGATCGCCCCTTAGCCGCAAATCAACTGGTTCAAAAGAAATTGGCTGATATGCAAACTGAGATTACGCTTGGCCTACAAGGGTGCTTGCGTTTAGGCCGTATGAAAGATGAAGGTATTGCCGCCCCTGAAATCACCTCCATCATGAAACGAAACTCTTGCGGAAAGTCCTTAGATATTGCTCGACTAGCGAGAGATATGCACGGTGGCAATGGAATATCAGATGAGTATGGTGTGGTCCGTCACATGCTCAATCTTGAGGTGGTCAATACCTATGAAGGCACGCATGATATTCACGCTCTGATTTTGGGTCGAGCACAAACCGGTATTCAAGCCTTTAGCTAAAATCTCACTTTACTGACGATGTCCTTTGCCGCTAATACAAAGGCTTCATCACTATCATTTTTAAGTTCCACGTAATGATCTGCCCGATAGCTTGGAAAATTACGAACGATTGAGGATTGGTATGAAGGGTCGTAATGCATCACCAGCAACTCTTCTACCAAGTTTCTAAAGTCGCTAGCATCAATGGCCTCATGCCATTTTTCTATCTGGACTTTGCCATAGCGTGACGTGAGCAAACTCAGTTTATCTTTAAAGCTTTCAGGATTTGATAAGAAATGATGGTACTCACGTAAGAGCCAAGAAACTCGGGTGTTGGTACTAGAGCGAAGCTCGATGCATTGACCATTGCGAATGCGCTCCATTAAAGCATCGGGAATATGTACCCCCCCTACCTTCTTACTTTCAGACTCAATAAAAACAATCTTAGTGGAGTCCAGTGAGTTCAGGGCATCCCATAAATTGGTTTCAAAACCTTTTTGAGAGGGCTGCTCGATATTAGGCTCGTTCCCTAGTACCGAACCACGGTGTACCGCTAAACCCTCAAGATCGAGAATCTGCACTCCAAGAGCGCCAATCTCATGGAGAACTCGCGTTTTGCCGCTACCAGTCATCCCGGCGATCACTTGAAAAGAAAATTCTTTAGCTGCTTGCTCAAGATCATCAATCACAAGGCGTCTAAAGCCTAGATAGCCGCCCTCTAGTTGCATCGCTTTCCAGCCAATGCGATTAAGAATGTGAGTGAAAGCACCACTTCGCTCTCCCCCGCGCCAACAGTAAATCAGAGGGCGCCACTCCCTAGGAAAATCGATGAGGGAATTCTCTAGATGATTGGCAATATTGCGCGAGACTAAAGCAGCGCCTAATTTTTTAGCAATAAATGGAGAGGCCTGTTTATATAGCGTACCGATCTCAATACGCTCTTCATTATTTAAAACAGGTAGATTAATCGCACCTGGAACATGATCTAATGCGAATTCTGCAGGGGAGCGAACATCAATAATGACGTCAAACTCGTGAAGACTCGAAGACAGTTTATCAATGCCCAGTAGAGATGGATTGTCTAATTGCAAAAATGATCCTAGCGCAACTTAATCACTACGTGCTCAGACGGAATCTCAATACGCATCAAAGTTCTGTGAAAAAAATCAGCGAACTTGCAATGCCATGTGATACAAATTGGTAGAGCGCGATCCGGACCGACAGAAAGCCAAAATCGGCTCTGGCATCGTTTTTAGTAAGCGTGCCATTTCCACTACTTGCTCTGGAGTAATTGCTCCTGCAATCACTGGTAAAAAGGCGTAGCTCAAACCAAGCGCCTCAGCTTGCGCCTGAATATCGGCATTTCTTGGTTGATCAGGGCCGCCTTCAAAGTCAGGGCGATTATTGATGACGCTCTTGTAGCCTTGATTTGCAATTTCAATCAAGTGACTAGGGTCAATTTGTCCAAGCGTACCAAACTGATTGGTATGGCAGGAAATAGGAAGACTCATCTAAACCTCAAAATGTAATGTAAATTTGAAAAACTTAAGACTTAGATTCTAAATCAGACTGAATTTTTATGGTCTGTAAAGAACTGCTTGTAAAGAGTCATGCCAGCGAGCATTGCCAGAACAAAGACCAGTGCCTTGATGTGGCCAGCCCCAAGAGCAACAATAGCCGGACCGGGACAAAAGCCGGCAATGCCCCAACCCGCTCCAAAGATAAGGCTACCGATCACCAGAGGTCTGGAAATATCTCTTCGGCTTGGAATATGGAGCGCACCACCAAAAAAGGGTTCTGATCGTTTTGAGACTAAGTAAAAGCCTCCCAACCCTACAATCACCGCTCCGCCCATCACAAAAATGAGGGATGGGTCCCAGTTACCAGTGATATCAAGAAAATTGAGAATTTTTTGAGGATTGCTCATGCCAGAAATAATGAGACCCAATCCGAACAAGACGCCAATCAAATACTGACTATATAAATGGAAATGTTTTCTCATGAGTTATAAGCCTATTACATGGCGAATCACAAATACCATCATGAAGCCAGCAGCCATAAAAGTGAAGGTGGCTACCAAAGATCTAGGTGAAAGACGAGACAGGCCGCAGATACCGTGGCCACTGGTGCACCCTGATCCATAACTAGCTCCAAAACCTACTAGTAAACCAGCAATGGTGATGGCAAACCAATCTGCATCAATGACCGTCACTGTATGAATGCCAAATAACAAAGCGGCCCAGAATGGAGCGCTCAATATCCCAAGGACCAGCATAAGACGCCAACTGATACCACCAACTTTAGGTGATAGTAGTCCAGAAACAATGCCGCTAATTCCAAGAATGCGGCCATGCAGGAGAGCGAATAAAGCGGCGGCAATTCCCAATAAGACTCCACCAAACAGTGCTGGCCCGGGGGTAAATGCCAACCAATCAATTTGCATGGAAATCAATCGCTTTCTGAGTTAACTGCAGGGATTTGGAGCAAGGCGCACCTGAAGGTAGCGCAGCGCTAAATAAGCACCGAAGATAAATCCAGGCAAGGCAAGGAAGGAGCCAATCGCCAATGTAGAAATTCCACTCAAACCCTGACCTACTGTGCAGCCCAGCGCTGTAACACCGCCAAAACCCATCAGAGTTGCGCCAACCAAGTGATTGGCAGTATCTTCAGAATTACGAAAGCTTTCCCAGCGAAATGTCTTAGTTAGCAATGCGCTGCAGGCAGCACCTGAAATCATTCCAATAACTGCAACGATGCCAAGGCTCATCACTTTAGAGGTATCGCTGTACAGCATAAGTAAATCCAGTGTGTACGCATAGGGGGCAACAAAAGAAAGGCTTTCCATTCTCCCTGAATTCGTTGTAAGAAAGACCTCTTCCAAGGTGTTAGGATCTTCAGCTACAAAACCTAAGCTCCCGGATACCCACCAAATGGCGCATATGGCAAGGCCAACAAAAAGACCGGCAAATAGATTTTCAGCAGTCCAAAATACCTTATTAACCAATGCATAAGCAATAAAAGCAAAGCCGATTAATAAGCCGAGCACAAGATGTAGATTATTTCGGGCAATACCAGTCATTGGGCTCAGAATACTTGGTAAATCCTGTGGGGTATTCAAGGCAATGTATACAGAATCGAGCGTATTAATACGAATCAGCCCGAGAAAACCTTTCATGGTCATGTATGCAGAAAGTCCCAGAACCATAAACACAATAATGGACTTCAGATTTCCGCCGCCAATACGCACCAGTGTCTTGCTTCCACAACCTGATGCTAGCACCATGCCAAAACCAAAGAGCGTGCTACCTACTAGCGTAGAGAGCCACAAAAATTTAGTACCGGTATAAATGCTCTTCAGTGGATCAATAAACCCCAAGTAGGACATTAAGGCAAAGCCAATAATAGCAACACCGATAGCAAGAAACCATTGCTTCAAACGGTCCCAGCTAGACATAATAAAAATATCTGAAACTGCACCCATGCTGCAAAAACCCGTTTTTTGCATTACAGCACCTAGCAAAAAGGTAATTGCAAATGTCGCTAGTAAAACAGTCTTGATAAGGGAAGAAATATCTACTGCATCCATATATAGTTCTCTAAGGGAATATTTATTTAAATTTATAAAACTGCTTGCTTAGGAAGGCTGTTACATCTGCCTCATCCTCAGGGAAAAGTTCAAGTCGCAATTCAGCATTACACCTGGCCACCATAGATTTTAAATTCTCTAGATTTTTCACTTTGCCATCGCTGCGCGTGTAGATCATATCGCCATTACCAAATCCCGTTTTCTTGGCGTGGCATGCGTAACACTTCTGCTCATCAATTTTTTTCCCATTTGCTAGGTCGGCTATGGCGTGGCCAGAAAAAGGCGCACCAAAAAGTAATACCAGAGATAAAAATCGCAATAAAGATGGTAATTTCATTTGAAATCAGTCATTTAGACAAGTAATTCGCTATTTTAAAGCCAGATGACAAATTTGCCCTATTCAGACTGAATTGAGAGGTAAACGTTATAGGCATTCATCCGATTGGCGGCCCTAAATAAGGGCATGCCTTCGTATTCAGACCAATCAGTTTGCTTATAGGCTTCCTCAAAAGGATCCATATTGACAGCGGCGGTAGACATAGATTGACGTAAGTACTTAAGATAAACCCGTGTAAATTGGATATCCTCAACCGGGTTAGTGGAAACCGACCCATGCCCGGGAATAACAATTTTCGGACTCATGCCCTCAATCCGATCCAGAGCAGATAGCCAGCCCTTGCTATCTGCATTACCAACAAAGGGGATTCGACCTCGAAATACCAAATCACCAGCGAATAACACACCCTCCGACGGAACGTTGATCATCAAATCCTCGGGTGCATGAGCCGGTCCCGCCCTACTAATTTTAAAATCAATCCCACCTACAGTCAGCGAATAACTTTGATCAATCCAAATATCTGCCGCCTGAAGTTGTGTGTTTTTATCTACCCAAGGAGAAAAATCTATACGAGAAGCGATGAGTCTTTGTTTCGCAGTTTCTGAAGAGAGATAATTACGCCCTTCGTTTTGTGCATAAATCTTAGCGCCGATCTTTTTAAATTCTTGTAAGCCATAAATGTGATCTGCGTGATAGTGGGTCACAATCACAGCGACGATTTTTTGAGAAGTTACCTTTTGAACTTCTTTAATGAGGTTTAGAGCTAAAGCAGGCGAGCCCAGGGCATCGATCACGACAACACCTTTTGGGGTCACTACAAAGCCAGCATTAGAAATGAAGTTTTGATTTTTGCTACTACCCATTTCTGCCAAACCTTGGACAAAATAAGTATGTGATGCAACTTGAATTGGCTTTAATAGTGGACCATCTGCTGCATTCACAATAGCGATAGCTAAAAATAGATGAAGAAATACAAAAGCAAGTATTCGTAAAAAGATAGTCCGCATTCTAAGCCCTATCTAAAACAGGATTTATGGCTTGATATAAGCGAAGTGGTCTTGGTACTGAAGATCAGCAATTCTCACAACGCCCGATGGGGTGAAATCAGCATCTAGAGTAAATTGATCCTTTTTCAGATTCCGATTCTTAAGAGTAATTTCGCAAACCTCAAAACGCACACTGCGTGACTTTAATGCGCCAACTAGAGGGGCATATTCAATGCCATTTTTTTTATCTTTTGCACCTTCCATTAGCATATCAACACCATTTGCATGTGTAACCACAATGATCTTGGTTTGAGGTGACACATCTAAGTGATTTCGTATATTACGCAAACCTTTAATTCCTTGAGATTCAGCATCATCAATGTGATAAACCACCTCAGTAGGACCTGCTGCATGGGCGCCCATAGTCAGAAGAGCAAAAATAAACGCAATAAAGTATTGATGTAATTTTTTCATTATTTTCTCGGATAAAAAAGTATTAGAGGGGGGCCATTCCAAGGTTGTTTTTTAAGCCCTTGATGATCGGCTCATTAAGCTTTATGGGCTTAACCACTTTCACGTCACGCAAATGGCGTTCCATCAGATCCCAGATTGGTTCACCGCCCACATTTTTAGCTTCTTCGCTAACGGGAGCCCAACCAGCTACCTTGTAAGTCTTGCTTGGATCAATATCCTTACCATTTAAGCGCATATCGCTAATGCGCTTACCAGCTGGGGCTACTGGGTCGATCGTATATTGCATACCACCCACACGAACCATATCACCGCCCTGCTGGTAATACGGGTCAGGATTAAATAAGTTATCAGCCACATCCTCAAGAATGGTCTTGATGGTGTCACCGGTCATATTAGTCACCGTGGTGTATGGATAAGAAATGGCAGTTTGATCCAAGAGGTTTTCACGAGTGATGGCCTGGCCAGGCAGTAAGCTGGTGCCCCAACGGAAGCCAGGCGAGAATGCAATTTCTGCATTCTTCTGTGCCATCAGACCATCCAATATGAGTTGATCGAAGCTGCCATTGAAATTGCCGCGACGATATAAGAGGCCGTCCGTAGTAGCTAATTTTTCATTGAGCTTGGCCTCATAAGGAGCTCTCACTTTAGCGATCAACTGATTCATTGCAGGATCTGCCGGAATCAGGTTTGAGAAGATTGGGAAAAGCTTATAACGGAAATCAACTGGCTTACCACCCTTAACATCAAAATCGAGCACACCCAAGAACTTACTATTTGAACCCGCATTAGTGACTAAGGTAACTCCACCAGAATTTTTGACCTTCACTGGAATCGGAACACCATCATGCGTATGGCCACCCATGATGGCATCAAGACCACTGATACGCGAGGCCATCTTCAAATCGACATCCATGCCATTATGTGAGAGTAATACAACTACTTTTGCGCCTTTTGACTTCACTTCATTGATGGTCTTTTGTAAATTTTCCTCTTGAATTCCAAAAGTCCAGTCCGGAGTAAAGTAACGCGGATTTGCAATCGGGGTATACGGAAATGCTTGGCCAATAATCGCCACTGGAATACCATTTTGCACCCTCATTACATAAGGGTTGAATACAGAATCCCCGAAGTCAGCTGTTTTAATGTTCTGCGCAATGAAGGACACTTTGCCCTTGAAATCGCCATTGACGATCTCCATCACACGCTTTTCACCTAAGGTCATCTCCCAATGTGGCGTCATCACATCAACGCCCATGAGCAATGTGGCATCCACCATATCCTGGCCATTGGTCCAGAGCGCTGTACCAGAGCCCTGCCAAGTATCGCCACCATCCAATAAAAAGGCGCCGGGACGACTTGCTTTCATTTGCTTGATGAGGGTTGTCATGTGGGCAAAGCCACCCATCTTGCCGTAATTTTGTGCAGCAGCTACATAATCTAAATAGGTAAAAGCATGGGCGTCACGTGTGCCCGCAGGAATGCCATTTGCCTTAAGGAAATATTCGCCTACCAAGTGAGGAGTCTTACCTTCCTGCGCACCAATACCTAAATTGACATTCGGCTCTCGGAAGTGAATTGGTAAGAGTTGGGCATGGCAATCAGTAAAGTGCAGGAAGTGCACGTTACCAAACTTGGGTAAATCATAGAATTTTTTTGCTGAGCTTTGCGCTCCCACAAAATTAGAATGCAAACCCATTCCACCTGCAGAGGCGATAGCCATTGCCTGTAAAAATTCACGGCGATTTAAAGACATATTTTTTCCTCTTAAACAAACAGGCCTTGCGGCCTGTTTTTTAGATACTTTATTTATTTACAGGAGACTCAGGATCAAGTAACAATGCCATGACATCTTGCATCTGCTTCTCATCTAAAAGTTTAAAGTGCCCAAAGCGAGGCATGTTGCTGCATGCGTTATATGCCTTTGAATTATTAATACGATTCCAGGTGTAACTCACAATCTCCTGAGAATAACCACGCAGTTTTGCATATCCAGTTAAAGACGGGCCAATATTTCCGTATGAAATTTCTTTGGGATCAATCTGGTGGCAGTTGTAACAACCTCCGCCAACGACGGTATCCGCCTTATCCGTCCAAGTAGCACCACGACCACTCTGAGCAACACCTTCACCCCGCTTCCAATCCCCAATATACTTACCATCGGATGGCTGCTTAATCGTATCCATATTCATTTTTTGTATCTTGACTCTCATAGCCTCACCCTGCTTGCTATTGGCAAATTGAGGATCTGAACAAAATTTCTGAGTAGCATCTTGATCAATACGATCAAGACCGGCAATGCCTTCTGCCTTAAAGCTCTCTTGAATCATCTTGGTAAATTTTGGATCATTTTTTTGTTGAGCAATAGCTAAATTCTGAAAGAAGTTTGAAGCAAGGATTAACCCACTAATAACTAAGAACTTTTTGATATTTGTATTTTTCATGATCATCTCTTAGTTAGCGCTTGAGTCCAGGCGTTTCAACTGTGCCGCCATTAGCCGTCTTGGCCATATACATTGACAGGGCAATCGTCACGTCAGAGCCATAAATAGGAAATGGGAAGCGCTGCTGGCGAAAACAATCATTCAAACGTTGTTGCATTGTCCAAAATTGCCCACTGGATACCCGATAAGCTGGCCAATATCCCCAACCCATTGCAGCACCTTTTTGCTCAGTAATATTTGGTAGGTCCTGCAAGCGAATACGCTTACCAGTCTCAGCATGACATGAGGCGCATGCAAAATCCATTGGACCACCTTGATAAAAGAAGGCACGCTTTCCAAGGTCGTACATTTCTTTTTCCTTGGGATGGGCTGTACTCACCTTAGTTTTCTCACCCTTTGATAAGGTGACAACATAAGCAACAATTGCCTCCATGTCCTTTTTAGGGCCAACCTGAAAAGGGGCATCAATCATCTCTTGTGGATTACGTCCTTGTAACACTTGCATACAAGTCATCAAGCGTGACTCAAGATCCTGAACTTTATTTGTATCTTTGAAAAAGCGCGGTAACTGGGCTGCCGCGCCTTTAACTACGCCAGCACCTAAACCTAAGTCACACTTTTCAAGAGTGGCATTTTTTGGACCAGCAGGTTTTTTCCACAAATCTTCACCAGCTGCTTCATATAGCTCTGAAGGGTTACCGTCAGCAATCATCTCGCGATATTTTGCAATATCGTCAGTGGCGCTTTTTTGCGCCCATGATGACGATGCCATCGTAAATACGGTCGCTACTAAACCAGTAGCCAGACCTAATCTAAATTTATGTTGCATTTGCAACCCTTTCAAACACATGAGTAAAGATCAAAAAAAAGAACTGGCTATCAAGAAGCTGTCGCTTCGTCAGTCCGCTTATCGCCTTTACTGTCTATCCAAGAAACTACAATCTTGTCGCCCTTGGCGCCCTTGTACTTAAAGTTCAAAAATGGATCTTTAGAAACAGCAGGGCCAAATTGACCATTAAATACATCCTTGCCATTTGCAGTTACCTTAATAGTGCTGATAAACCAAGCAGGGATAGTTTTTCCTGCAGCGTCTTTACGCTGACCAGATTCCATATCGTGCTTCATCAAAATTTTTACGTCTACAGTTCCGCCACTTTCAGCAGCTCTCACGCGCATCGGATCACCCATTTTGTTCCCCTTATATTCTGTATTAAATTAATTCTGCTTGCGATTAAATAAATTAACCGCCGCAACCACCTAAAGTCACTTTTACCTCTTTGACTGTCATCAGCCATTTGCCATCCGCTTTTACCAAACCATAGACATTAGATGTTTGGCCCATCTTGATGCGAGTGGTTACGAATGAGTCTGTACCGGCAGGAACAAAGAATTGTGCCGCTAACGAACTAGGATTCTTTTCAACCAAAATAGCCATTTGCTCTGCTTTTAAGCTAGTTGTAATGCCGACTGGGACTACAGCACCGTTTTCAGCAATATCTGGCGCATTTAAAGTAACGGCAGATGATTTTTCAGGGCTGCCATTACTCAGGATCTTAAAAACATCATCTAGGCTCTTGCCTTCAAAAGCAGCCTTATTCCACTCCTGGGCTTGGGCTACGCTAATAAGACCAGTCGATGCCATCAAACTAAATACTGCTGAATACTTCAATAGACTGCGACGCTGCTCATTCATAAAAACTCCTTTATTCATCTTTGCTTTTAATCAATATTATTCGCTATTTTGCATTAAAACGACTGTTTACTGCTGAATTCATTGTTTACTTTCCACCAGCCAGCATCCAAGCAACTAAAGCTCTACGATCATCGTCAGAGAGTTGGGCCTGCGGCGGCATTGGAATAGCCCCCCAAACCCCTGCTCCGCCGCTCTTGACCTTGGCCATCAATTGATCCTGAGCATTGTTTTGCCCTTGATATTTTTTGGCTACATCCGCAATAGATGGGCCAACCAATTTAGCTTTGGGTGCGTGACAAGCAGAACAATTTTCGCTTTTAAATAGTGCAGCAGGCCCTTTTGTACTCACAGAAAGGGTAACAGCAGCAAGAGTTAATCCGACTCCTCTGGAGCTGGGCAACTCTTTAAGTGCAGGCCTAGTCGTATCTGCGCCTCGATAAGGGCCATACATGCGATTTTGATCTGCGATATTTTCGTGGGCATTGCGAGCAAAATCAGGCAAGGTAGAACCAATCTGCACAAACGGAACGCAATTAGTCATACAAGCGCTACCGTTGACATCTGGCTTACCATTCACGCTCCAAAATCCATGTTTCGTTGTCATGCCATTGCGATTAGGCATTTTGATATCAGCAATATTGTTATTACTCAGCACAAAATCATCGGGAACGATTTCGCCTAAACTTAACATGAAGGCAACCAATGCATAGGTATCGTCAGCAGTTAGAGATCTAGGTGCATTCCATGGCATAGCACGATAGATGTAGTCCCATAAGGTTGACACTGTTGCCACCTTCATTAAGGTGGTTCGCTGTGGTTGCTTCATATCAATTAATGAAGCAACGCGACCTGTTTTAATATCCTCTTTTGTGGTGCCGCCAGCAATCGGCGTAAAGATTTCATTTGACTCACCAAAGGTGCCATGACAACTAGCGCACTTCGCTTCCCAAATATCCTGCCCCTTAGCTACCGAACCAGATCCCTTTGGCAGACCTTTAAAGTCGGGTCGAACATCAATATCCCAAGCAGCAACTTCAGCAATAGTGGCATGACGTCCAATGCCAGGATACTTTTCGGGATTAGTTTGAGAATGTGCATATGCAGAATATCCTCCCAGCAAAATCATTACTGTTGTCACAGCGCGCGAAGTGAATTTATCCCACCTGTACATTACTGACCTCGCCATTGGAATCTAATTTCCAGGATTGAATTGCATTATTGTGATAAATGGAGCGAGTACCGCGAACATTGCGGAGCGTCTTAATGGAAGGCTGGATATAACCCGTATCGTCCATTGCTCTCGATTGCATAATGGCGGGCGAACCATCCCAAACCCAATCAATATTAAAGCGAGTAATTGACTTGGTGAGCACGGGAGTCTCCAATCGAGCAGTACGCCAGTTATTACCGCCATCAAAAGAAACATCGACACGTTTTATCTTGCCACGGCCAGACCAAGCCATCCCACTGACGTTATAGAAGCCTTTGTCCAGGAGCTGCTGGCCTCCCGATGGGGTCGTAATAACTGATTTGCATTCCTGAATTGAGGTGAATTGACGATGATCGCCATTCGGCATGAGATCAATGTAATGAACCGCCTCATCTTTTGAATTCCAAGGTATGTCACCTACCTCAAGGCGACGTAGCCACTTTACCCAGCTTACCCCTTGTACACCCGGCACAACTAGTCTCAATGGAAAGCCATTTTCAGGGCGAAGCATTTCACCATTCATGCCCCAGGCGACAATACTGTCATTCAAACAACTCTCCAGATTGATAGTGCGCGTCATTCCAGAGCCATCACCACCTTCGGCAAGCATGTACTTGCCCTTCTTTAGATCTACACCACACTCTTCCAGTAAAACTTTTAGAGGTATGCCAGTAAATTCACAGCAAGAAAGCATGCCATGCGTGTACTGCACTGTGGGTACAGCAACATTACCCCACTCTAAACCCGTATTTGCACCGCACTCAATAAAATGAGTACGTGAAATCGATGGCAAACGCATCAAGTCATTCATGGTAAATACGCGTGGATTTTTGACCAAACCATTCACCATCAGACGATGGGTATCTGGATTAATGTTGTACCAACCCTGATGATGACGCTCAAAATGTAAACCGCTCGGAGTGATTGTTCCAAACAGGCCTTGTAAAGGCGTAAACGCAACTGAAGAGGCTGAAACTCGCGTTAAGCCAGGAGACTCCCGGCGGATTAAGTTTGACTCGTAAATAGAGGGCACACCATAAGGCATAGTTGCTACATTCTTGCCCAAAGTCGTTTGCCATTCTTGTTTTTCTAGAATCGCAGGGTCTCCCTCGCCTGCAGCTATAGCCAAGGGTGCTGATAGTCCAGCGGTAACACCGCCTAAGGCAGACATAAAGCCTTTACGCAAAAACCCACGTCGATTTTCATCTAGGCCATTGAGATTGATGTCTGCGATCAGCTCCTGTGAGATGAAGTGCTCTGGCGCCTTCACTAGGCGAGCTCTGTTACTCGGCTTTTCAATAGCATTGATATCTTGCGGTTCAATCTCTATTTGTTTATTGGTCATCAATTTCTACTTTAAGGAATGGGTACTGATCAATTAGTGCAAACTCTCTGCAATCTTGGCGCACACTGTTTGGCACATCTCTACGGTTGCGTTATCGGCGATCGAGTAAAAAACGGTAGCGCCTTCTTTGCGCCTCATCAAGATTCCTGCTCTATGTAATGCAGTAAGATGACGTGAAACATTTGCCTGGCTGGAGCCACACAACTGAATCACTTCAGAAACAGACTTTTCGCCGCTACAAACCGCGTACATGATGCGCAGGCGCGAAGGCTCAGATAACACATTGAAATATTCGGCAACACGTTCGAATACCTTCTCCATCGATGCTGGAGATAAATTAACGGTTACTTTTTTGAGTTTAGATTTTGAATTCATATTATTTATTAATATATGCGTATATGTGCATATATTAAACTCCCTTATTAGCTAAGTCATATAGAGAGATACCCTAGTACGGACAGCTAATACAATGGATGCATGGATGCTGAAGCAATCTTTTTATCCCTAAAGCTAGCCTTTTGGACCATGGCGCTCATTCTGCCTTTTGGCATTTGGGTGGCTCATAAGCTAATAAGCTTAAATAGAAGTCGACCATGGATCGAGGCTGCCCTGGCCCTCCCCCTTGTTTTGCCACCTACGGTATTGGGCTACTATTTCTTAGTTGGTCTAGGAGGGAGATCTATTTTTGGATTCCCTCTGGTTTTCTCCTTCTACGGCATTCTCATTGCCTCATTGATAGTTAACCTTCCTTTTGCGATACAACCGATTCAAAGGGCTTTTGAAGCAATCAATCCGGAAATACGCGAGGCGGCGCAAGTAAGTGGACTAAGTAAATGGCAAATATTTCGGTTGATTGAGCTACCTCTAGCCTGGCGCGGGATTATTAGTGCAGGTGTTCTTACATTTGCACATACCCTTGGAGAATTTGGAGTTGTTCTCATGGTCGGAGGAGCGATCCCTGGAGAAACAAAAACCGTTTCAATATCGATTTATGAAAAGGTACAGAGCTTTGATTCTGGAGGAGCTGGCTTGCTTTCTCTGCTACTGCTTGGCATTTCATTATTGGCCATTACTATTTCCTATGGTTTCTTTGGGCGCAATACATTCGTTAACCCAGGCGGGAAAGCATAGTGTTAAAAATAAAACTAAGCCAAAGTTTGCCTATGCCCTTACAGATTAATCTGGAATGTGCTCCAGGTGAATTGCATGCGCTAGTTGGGCCATCAGGTAGTGGAAAAACGACTACGCTCAGAACGATTGCTGGATTAAGGCAGTGTAGCGCCGGAAAAATTGAATGTGGATCAGAAATCTGGTTTGAGAAAGATGAGTTTGCTACCGTTGATATATCACTTTCTGCCGCACAGCGTTCCTGCGGCTTTCTATTTCAACAATATGCCCTATTTCCACATCTTACTGCCCTGGAGAATGTTGCTATTCCACTTCAAAATTCGGGGCTCAGTACAACTGAGCGCAAAAGAATTGCCAAAGAGTGGCTTGAAAAAATGGGAATTGCAGAACTAGCGGATCGGCCACCTCATCAATTATCTGGCGGACAACAACAACGCGCAGGTCTTGCTAGAGCCCTGGCAAGACAACCCAAAATTCTACTTCTGGATGAACCCTTTTCCGCCATTGATACACCCACACGCCAAAGTCTTTATAAAACTCTGGCAGACTTACGCAAAGATTTAAATATCCCCATTCTGCTAGTAACGCATGATTTAAGAGAGGCGAACTTACTAGCCGATCGCATTACCGTTATTGATCAAGGCATAGGTTTACAAACGGCGGCACCGCAAACGATTTTTCAAAAGCCACGAAATTCTCGCGTAGCTCAATTAGTCGGGATAAATAATATGTTTCATGGAGTCTTTGACTCTGGGCGACTGACATGGGATGGTTGCGAACATGTTTTCTCGGTCGCTGATAAGGGTAAAATTCCATCAAATTCAAGGGTTGCATGGGTTATCCCGCAAAGTGGATTGAGCGTTCATGGCAATCATTCCAGTAGTACTGTTAGCGCCAAAGTCGAAAAAATAAGTAGTCTAGGGCAAATTGCCGTCATTCAATTTCGCATTGAAAATAGTGAGAATAAAGTTGAATGGGAAGCCTCTTCCGCTGAAGTAAAGCGACTCCAGATGGTTATAGGAAGTCAAATGCACCTTGAATTTGATGGGTCTCAAATTCATATCATGCCACTAAGACCCATCAATGATCCTAGAAGATTTCAGGTGTCACATTAACGAAGATTAGCGCTTCCGAGCAGTCAAACCTAGTAGCGCTGACATACCTTGATGTTTTATACCTTCCGATAATTTTTTCTCATAACAACGCAAATCTAGAATCTCAAATTCTTGAGTAAGCTCACGAATCATCTCTTCCGTATACAGATGCTCAATTAGGGATGGTCCACCAGTTTTATATACCAATTGCTTTGGGGTATAGCCTTGGAGAATAAATATACCGCCTGGTTTGAGAGCTTGATATACCTGTTGAAATATCCTGATGCGCATTGCCGGATCCGCAAATTGAATGAAGATAGCAAGTACTGAGTCGTATGCATTATTTTGCCAAGCAAACCCATCGGTATCACATAGGCTATATTGAACCTTGACTTGATTGTCTTGAGCAAACTGCTTCGCTTTGTATAGCGCAATATCAGAAACATCGAAGGCGGTAACCTTCATCCCCTGCTTTGCAAGCCAAACCCCGTTGCGCCCTTCACCATCGGCAATACAAAGAACGGAGTCTTGTGACTTTAAATATCGAGAGGACTGCTCCACAAGATATTCATTTGGGTCCTTGCCGAAGATGAACTCATCTTTATTAAAGCGCGCATTCCAAAACTGGGTGGCGCCACTAAAGCCCATTTACTTTTTGAATCCACCAATAAGATCGTTTTTTAAATCCAATACATTCTCAAGACCAACAGCAATACGAACAAGACCGTCAGTGATGCCAGCTGCCTTTCGAGCTTCCGGACTAACCCTACAGTGGGTAGTCGTTGCGGGATGGGTAATAGTCGTACGAGTATCACCAAGATTTGCCGTAATCGAACAAAGCTTAGTTTGATTGATCAATTTGAATGCGGCCTTCTTTCCCCCCTTCATTACAAAAGAAAGAATTGCGCCGCCCGCTTTTTGCTGACGCTTAGCTAAAGCATGCTGAGGATGAGACTTTAAACCAGGGTGATAAACACGCTCAACACCAGCTTGCTTTTCTAACCACTGAGCAATTGCCAGTGCATTTTCACTCTGTTGCTTCATGCGTAACTCGAGCGTCTCTAAACCCTTCAGAAAGACCCAGGCATTAAATGCGGAAAGTGTTGGGCCAGCAGTTCTCACGTAAGGAAAAACCTTACCCATGATGAAATCTTTACTACCCACAATGGCACCACCAACCACGCGACCTTGTCCGTCTAGATATTTTGTTGCCGAGTGAATCACTACGTCAGCACCCAACGCAAGTGGCTTTTGCAATGCTGGCGTACAAAAACAGTTATCTACCGCAAATAGCGCATTCGCTTTTTTGGCAATTTTGGAGATCGCTTTAATATCGGCAATCTCGGTGAGGGGGTTGGAAGGTGTTTCCAAATAAAACATCTTGGTATTTTCTTGGACAGCCTCTTGCCATGCCTTGGTATTGGATAAATCTACATAAGTAGTCGTAATTCCAAAGCGCCCGAGGATATTACTAAATAGTTGAATCGTGGCACCAAACACAGAGCGAGAGCAAACCACATGGTCGCCAGCCTTTAGGTGAGACATTGCCATTGTCAAAATAGCAGCCATGCCAGAAGAAGTCGCAATACAAGCCTCGCCACCCTCTAGGGCGGCCAGTCGATCCTGAAACATGCTAACCGTTGGATTGGTAAAGCGGGAGTAAATAAAGCCCTGATCAGCATGAGCAAAGCCATCGGCCGCAAGTTCTGCGCTGTCAAAACAAAAGCTAGAGGTGAGGAACATTGCCTCGGAATGCTCTTGATATTCAGCGGTGCGACGTGTACCTGCCCTGACCGCTAGGGTTTCAAGGGCAAGTTTTGAAAAATCAGGTTTTTTACGGGTAGTTTTACTCTTCATACCGCTATTTTGACACCGAATCGCAGAAAAGCCTTAGACCGTGGCGGACGATGAACGTGATCGTTGTTTTTAGTCTTCGGTTGCCAAATGTAGGTGGAGCTGTGATCGGGCGAAGTCACTTGAGTCTCGCTGGCGATCAGCCTTGGCTTCCGAGGTATTACGTGCAGCCTCTAAGGCATCCAGATAGGATTCAGTGATATCACCGGTAATATAGTTACCATCAAAACAAGAGGCTTCGAAGTGCTGAATATTGGGATTAATATCCTGTACAGCTTGTTTCATATCTTCAACGCTCTGATAGATTAGTTGATCAGCGCCAATCATTTTATTAATCTCTTCATCTGTACGTCCATAAGCAACCAATTCACTACGGGTTGGCATATCAATACCATAGACATTAGGAAATCGTACAGGTGGTGCAGCAGAAGCAAAAATAACTTTCTTAGCACCAGACTCGCGAGCCATCTGCACAATCTCGAATGAGGTCGTGCCACGCACAATAGAGTCATCCACAATTAACACAGTCTTGTCCTTGAATTCAATACGCATCGCATTGAGCTTCTGGCGAACGGATTTCTTACGAACTGCCTGTCCAGGCATAATAAAGGTTCTACCGATATAACGATTTTTAAAGAAACCTTCGCGGTAATCTACACCCAAGCGCTTTGCAACTTGCATCGCCGCCGGCCGACTAGAATCTGGAATCGGCATTACTACATCAATCTCCCCCGGTATGGTTTCTTTACGAATCTTTTCAGCAAGGTAGTCACCCATACGCATGCGAACGTTATAAACGGTAACGCCGTCAATGGTCGAATCAGGACGGGCCATATAGACGTATTCAAAAATACAAGGCGCCAAAACTGCATCCGCAACACATTGACGAGAGTAGAAATTACCATCCAAATCAATGTAGATAGCTTCGCCTGGATTAACATCACGAACAAAGGTAAATCCTAGGCCATCTAGAGCAACTGACTCAGAGGCAATCATCCATTCCGGGCCTTTTGGGGTATCCATACGCCCAATACATAAAGGACGAATTCCAAATGGATCGCGGAAAGCCAATAAGCCATAACCAGCAATTAAAGAAACAACAGCATACGACCCCTTGACGCGCTTAGCCAATTGAGTGACAGCATTAAACATGACACCTTCATCTAAAGCAACGCTGTTAGTTTCTTTTTGTAACTCATCTGCCAGTACATTGAGTAGTACTTCGGTATCGGAGCTTGTATTAATATGACGTCGATCACGATACGCCATCTCTACACGCAAACTAGCTGCATTAGTAAGATTCCCGTTATGTGCCAGAATAATTCCGTAGGGAGCACTTACATAAAACGGTTGCGCCTCTTCTTCACTGCTTGCAGAGCCAGCCGTTGGATAGCGAACTTGACCAATGCCAGCACTTCCCAACAGGCTACGCATATTACGAGTTCTAAAGACATCTCGTACTAAACCATTAGCTTTGTGCATCGTGAATGAATTGCCATTCATGGTTGCCATGCCGGCGGCATCTTGACCACGATGCTGCAAGAGCAACAACGCGTCATAAATTAGTTGATTAACTGAGGAGTGGGAAACTGTTCCAACGACGCCGCACATAAGTCTAGATCCCTATTGTTAATGAAGGTGTTCTGGTTGGTGTAGTTTTTGGCACTGCATCACCTATTTTTTTTGCCCAATCAGTTGGCAACCAGTTTTTAATTAAATCCGTAGCCATATCAACTGCAGGTCGGGTAATTGCTTTCTGCCATGCGACACTCTGAGGAATCGGAGTCAGTGCTGCCAAGGTAGCCAACACCACAACAACTAAGCAACCGCGGGCTAAGCCAAATACTAAACCTAAAAAACGATCCGTCATGCTAAGACCGGCAGATAAAATAATTTTTTGGATGAGATTACCAATGAGGCCACAAACAATCAGTGACAAAATAAATAGGATCAGAAAACTTACCGCCAAGCTCAAAAGCTCATCCATATGAAAAGTGGACAACCATTCAGTAGAGAGATAGCTTGTGTAATGGTAGGCAATCCAGGCAGCAATGAACCAAGAGGCCAGCGCTAATACTTCTTTAAATAAACCCCTAGAAATACCTACTAAAGCAGACACCAACAACACAACCAGAGTGAAGTAATCCACCGTAGTCAGCTTGAGAGTGGATAAATATTCCATTAAGGAGACCCAACCTCAACTAGCCTTGGAGATAAACCCATGTTCTTCACTTTTTTCTCGGCAGCCTCTGCTGCTTCCTTGTCGACAAATGGGCCCGCTCTTAGAACATATAGCTTGGTGCCATCAGCTCCTACTTTATTGAGTACATAGTTCGGGATCTTTTGATCTTTCATTTTGGCGATCCATCCCTTAGCTCGCTCTTCAGAGGCAAAGGCACCAATCTGAATCACGTACTTACCAGGACCTACTTTTTTAGGAATCTCCTCTGCTTTTGCAGTCGAATTCGGAGAAGCAACAAGCTCCTCTCCAGCAGCTAAGCCAATAGTATTTGCCTTATTTGCTGAGGTGGTAGATTTAGCTTCAGTCTTTATTTCTGGTTTGATTTCTGAGGCAGGAGTAACTACAAGCTCCTTGGACAAAGCCACCTCTTTTTCTTTTGCTGGCACCTCAACTGCTACGGGCGGCATAACAGCACTCGGTGCCGGAAGGCTAGCAACTATATTAACGGCAATATCGTTGTTAACGGATTTTGGCTTGTCATCTAAAATTCTTGGGAGGCCGACAACAGCAACTAAAACTAGTACGCCTGCCCCAATCAGACGATGGCGGGCACGCTGTTGTTCTGGATCTTCAGTCAAAGCCAGATCTTCACTCTCTTGAGTCCTTTGAAAGCTTCGGGGAGCTAATTTATTGGCGGGACGAGAGGTCCTTGCTGAGCTTCTATCAAAGTCTTCAGCCTCAGCGTTTCGCTTAAAAATTTTCGGTAAACGAATCATTAATCAATGCGCCTGGTTGTTTCGATATGCCATTACTCCAGCAACAGTATAAAAGGATCCGAAGACGACAATTCTATCACCCTCACCTGCTTTAGAAAGGGCTTTTTGATACGCTGCAGCAGGATCTGCGAAGCTCTCAATACCTCCATCCTCTCCATTTCTGACGGCTACGCCCAGCTCTAAAAGCTTCTCAGTTAAGACTTTGGAGCTCGCTGCCCGTGGGGTAGGTAAATCAGTACAAAACCAGAAATCCACGCTATCTAATAAAGGTTTAATTACGCCCGAGATATCCTTATCTGCCATGGCTCCGAAAACAGCATAGGTATAGGGGTGATAACCCATCTTATCCAGACCTTGGCCAAGGGTGGCAGCAGCATGTGGATTATGTGCCACGTCCAAGACCACAGTAGGCTGCCCAGGAAGAACCTGAAAACGACCGGGAAGCTCCACCATAGCAAATCCATTGCGTATATCTTGGGCGCTCACTGGCAAACGTTGATGTAATGCCATCAATGCTGCAATGACTGCAGAAGCGTTGAGGACCTGATTTGCGCCACGCAACGCCGGATAGCCCAAACCACTAAAACGCTTTTGACGTCCAGCCCAACCCCACTGTTGCTTATCGCCCTGAAAGTTATAGTCACGGCCTTGGAGCCATAGATCACAGCCCAGTTTCTCAGCGTAATCAATTAAAGACTGGGGTGGTACAGGATCTCCACAGACAGCGATAGCACCAGAACGGAAAATTCCCGCCTTTTCCCGCCCAATGGCCTCACGCGTATCACCTAAAAAATCTGCATGATCAATATCAATACTGGTAACGATTGCACAATCCGCATCAACAATGTTGACAGCATCCAGGCGACCACCCATTCCCACCTCTAAGACCACGGCATCTAAATTCATTTTAGAAAAGAGGTGCATGATTGCTAAGGTGGTGAATTCAAAATAAGTTAAGGTTGGCGGATCAATCAAGCTAACACGAGCTCTCTCTACTGCAGCGAAATGCTCTAGCAATAGCTCATCACTCACATCCTGACCATTGATACGAGCACGTTCGTTGAAAACTAATAAATGGGGTGACATGTGGCAGCCAACTTTGTAACCTGATGCCAGCAAAATACTTTCTAGATAGGAACAGGTTGAGCCTTTGCCATTTGTCCCGGCAACCGTAATGATAGGGCAATCAAAATGGAGGCCAAGAGCTTCCTTAACGCGACCGATACGACCTAGCCCCATATCAATGCCAACCGGGTGCGCCGTTTCGAGGTAACTCAGCCAGGCCGCTAAGCTAGAAAAAAGAATGGGGGATTGGTGTGCAGTACTCAAGCGCTTTATGGAGCAGCACTAGCCGTAATTGCAGGCTCAGGAAGCTGTTGGAGTAAAGCCAGCAAACGGGCTATCTCCCCACGCATTTGGCGACGATCGACAATCATATCGATACCACCTTTTTGCATTAAAAATTCAGAGCGCTGAAAACCTTCTGGTAATTTTTCACGCACTGTTTGCTCGATCACTCGAGGGCCTGCAAAACCGATTAAGGCTTTAGGTTCAGCTATCACTACATCGCCCATAAATGCAAAGCTAGCTGAAATACCGCCCATGGTTGGATCAGTTAAAACACTAATGTAAGGCAAGCCTTTTTTTGACAATAAGGTCAACATCGAATTAGTTTTAGCCATTTGGAAAAGGGATAACAAGCTTTCTTGCATCCGAGCACCGCCAGTGGCAGCAACACAGATGAATGCACATTTTTTTGCTATCGCCTCCTGGACACCACGAGCGAAGCGCTCGCCTACAACCGAGCCCATAGAGCCGCCCATGAATTGGAACTCAAAACAAGCAGCTACCACTGGAATTGTTTCGATTTTTCCACCCAACACAATCAAGGCCTCAGATTCACCAGAAGCATCGCTCGCTTCTTTTAGGCGATCAGGATATTTTTTAGAGTCTTTAAATTTCAGCGGATCAACCGGAAAAATGTCAGCTCCAATCTCATAACGGCCTTTTGGATCCAAGAGATTGTCTAAACGCTGACGCGCACTAAGGCGCATATGGTGACTACATTTTGGGCAAACCGAAAGATTAGCTTCGATATCGGTACTGTAGAGCACGGTTTCACAACTGGGGCACTTAACCCAAAGTCCCTCAGGAACCGATTTGCGATTCGCAGGATCCGTATGTTGGATTTGTGGGGGTAGTAATTTATCGATCCAGCTCATTAGTTTTTAACTATCCAGTGCATTAACTATCTAAAGCCACGCGAATTTCACGTATGAAACTTTCAAGCGATTGTACCGCTTGACCAGCGGGTGAATCCTCTAAAAGGCGAATAATTCGACTACCGATAACTACCGCATCTGCTGTTTTTGATACCGTGCGCGCACTTTCCGCGTCATTAATACCAAAACCCACTGCGATCGGGATTGGGGTAGCCTCTCGGATTTTAGGAATGTTACTAGCGACATCCTTGGTATTTAGATGAGAAGCGCCGGTAACCCCTCGCATAGAAACGTAATAAATATAACCAGATGCTATTTTTGCGGCTTCTTTAATCCTCTCGGACGAGGAAGTTGGAGCCAGCAGAAAAATGGGATCCACACCAGCTGAACGCATACGGGCCGCAAAATCAACGCACTCTTCTGGCGGATAATCAACAATCAGTACACCATCAACGCCAGCGGCTTTTGCTTCAGAAGCAAAGCGTTCCGCCCCCATTTGCTCGACTGGATTTGCATAGCCCATCAGTACTACTGGCGTCAATGTATCAGTCATGCGAAATTCTTTGACCATCTCTAGGCAGCCATGCAAAGTAACACCTTTAGAGAGCGCTCTCTCAGAGGACCGCTGAATGACTGGTCCATCTGCCATGGGGTCTGAGAATGGGACACCCAACTCAATTAAATTGGCACCACCACGGACTAAAGCATGCATCAACTCAACCGTTAAATTGGGATCGGGGTCGCCAGCCGTGATAAAAGGAATAAGCCCTTTTTTTCCTGAAGCCTTTAACTCGTTAAACAGTGCAGTAATTTTTGACATAAGCTTAGCCTTCAGAGCCTGTAGCTTGCGCAACGGTATGCATGTCTTTATCGCCTCGTCCAGACAGGTTCACCAAAATAGTCTTATCTTTTGAAAGGGTTGGTGCCAGTTTGCAAGCGTAGGCAATTGCGTGTGCTGACTCAAGCGCAGGAATAATGCCTTCTATTTGACAGCAATCGTGAAATGCTTTGAGGGCCTCTGCGTCGGTGATTGCTTCATAGTCAGCGCGACCAGAATCTTTGAGCCATGCATGTTCTGGACCAACGCCAGGGTAATCCATGCCAGCTGAAACAGAATGTGTTTCAGAAATCTGACCGTTCTCGTCCTGTAAAAGATAAGTGCGATTCCCATGAAGAACTCCTGGGCTTCCAACGCAGAGCGCTGCAGAATGAAGTCCACTATTTAATCCATGTCCTGCTGCCTCAACTCCAATTAACTTCACTTCTGGATAATCAATATAGGGATAGAAAATACCCATCGCATTAGAACCCCCGCCTACACAGGCCAACACATAATCAGGCTGACGACCAGTGAGCTCTGGCATTTGTACTTTGCACTCTTCGCCAATCACACTCTGAAAATCTCTCACCATCATGGGGTATGGATGAGGACCGGCAACAGTGCCAATGATGTAAAAGGTATCTTCGACATTGGTAACCCAATCACGCATAGCCTCATTGAGGGCATCTTTCAGAGTTTTGGTACCGGACTCAACCGGTACAACCTTAGCCCCGAGTAACTTCATACGAAACACGTTTTGAGCTTGACGAGCAACGTCAACAGATCCTTGGTACACGGTGCAATCCAAACCAAAGCGAGCGCAGATAGTTGCTGTAGCAACCCCGTGTTGACCCGCTCCTGTTTCAGCAATAATGCGAGGCTTACCCATCCGCTTAGCCAGCATTGCCTGACCAATCACGTTGTTAATTTTGTGTGCGCCAGTATGATTTAAATCTTCACGCTTCAGATAGATTTGTGCGCCACCCAGCATTTGACTCCAGCGTTTGGCGTGATAAACCGGTGATGGGCGTCCTACAAAATGCTTGAGCTCATAATGGAATTCTTCCAAAAACTCAGGGTCATATTGATATTTGGCATAAGCTGCTTTTAGTTCATCTAAAGCAAACATCAATGTTTCAGAAACAAATACGCCACCGTAAGGACCGAAGTGCCCTCGTGAATCTGGCTTATCGTACATAAATACCTCTTTTAATTAGCTACAGCAAATATTAGGATGTTGTGTTTGCGTCTGCCGCACGCACTGCCTGGATAAATTGACTCATTAAGGCGTGATCTTTGACACCCTTGCTAATTTCTACGCCACTAGAGACGTCAACTGCGCAAGGATGAAGGCGAGAAATGGCTTCGCCCACGTTGTGCACGTTCAATCCACCACTCAAAACGACCTGAGGCGCGTTTGCGCTTATCCATGCTTGTGGAATTCCTGACCAATCAAAAGGAATGCCCCCTCCTCCATAACCATCAACCAGGGCATCGAGTAAAAAGGCATCTGCAAGCCTATATTGTAGGGAAAAATCAGCGAAGGCGAAGTCCGCTCCAACACGGGCAGCTTTGATCCATGGCTGACCACCAGCTAGTCGCTGGCACTCTGCCGGGGACTCATCCCCATGAAACTGCCACAAAGTGATGGGGGCAGATGCCCTAATAGCCTCAAATTCACTATCTGTCGCATTGACAACCAAGCCGACGGCATCAACCCCTGCAGGCAGTCTAGAGATCAATGCAGCAGCAATATGGGGACTTATAGCCCTTGGGCTTGGGGGATA
>CANGCM010000008.1 GCA_947452535.1 Burkholderiaceae bacterium
ATTCAACCCAGAAACGGCGATTTTGCAAATTCGGCAAAAAGCGACGCTTCGTTTTATTGTTTGCATGGGATACATTGTTGCCAACCATCGGCTTCTTCCCAGTGACTTGGCAAACTTTTGCCATGACATAACTCCATTAATTGCGAAAAGAAAAGATTGTATCAGTCTCTGCCCACTTTGATCTAGCTCTAACTGGCTTTAGTTTTAGTGATTCAATAATCTAAGCGGCAATTATAGCCATAGTTGGCAGATAAGTTAGTGATTACTTCTATTTTTAGTCATTTTTCATAAGGCCCGCATCTGAAAAGGAGAAAAATCCACTATCACTCACGATGCAGTGATCTAAAAGCGGAATATCCACTAACTCCAGGGCTTTAGTCAGTAACTTCGTTAATTCTTGATCGGCAACGCTGGGCAGGGGGTTTCCGCTGGGGTGATTGTGAGCCACGATCAGGGCGCTGGCGTTCCTTGCAAGGGCTTCCTTGAGGATTTCTCGGGGGTAGATGGCCGTCTGCGTCAGGGAGCCCCTAAAGAGCTCCTGGCACTCAATGAGATGGAGGCGGGAGTCCAGATAAAGACAAAGAAAGACCTCATGGGGAAGGCGCCCAAATCGAGCTTGTAAGAACTCTTTGACATAGCTTGGCGATGAAAAAACAGAATCTTGCGAAAGGGTTTCCTCAAGACTACGTTTTACTAGTTCGTAGGCTGCCTGAATTTGGGACCATTTGGAAATGCCCATCCCATGAATCTGGGTTAATTCCTCTGGGGTGCATGACAACAGGCGTGGAAGATTGCCAAAATGGTGAAGCAGGTCTTGGGCTAAGGCTACGGCAGTTTTCCCCTTAAAGCCAACCCGTAAGAAAATGGCCAGTAATTCTGCATCCGTTAGGGCCCCTGCGCCTAGGGCACGAAGCTTTTCGCGTGGCTGATCCATTTTGGGCCACTCGGTAATGGGTAAGTGCACGCTAGTGTCTGGCCTAGATACAATTACCTTATGACTAAGCTTACGGTTTTGCCCAATTCCTTCCTGACCCTCAACTATCGGCTGACCTTGCCCAGCGGGGATGATTACATCAATACTTTTATCGATCGTCCTGCGACGATGCTGATGGGTTCTGGACAATTTGCGCCTTGTTTTGAAAGAGTGTTGATTGGATTGGGTATTGGAGAAAAGAAAAGTGCTTTATTGCCGCCCGAAGAGAGTTTTGGTGAGCGCAAAGAAGAATTAATTCAGTGGGTTTCTTTGGGTGCGCTCAAAGAAGGGCGCGATGACGATGTGGAATTTAATCCAGGTGATGTGATTGAATTCAATGCACCTGGTGGAGCGCAATACGCTGGCGTATTGCAGTCGATTAACGAAGAGGGTGCTTGGTTTGATTTCAATCACCCACTTGCTGGAAGGCCAGTTACCTTCGAAGCTGAAGTCCTTGGGATTCTTTAAATGATGCCTAATCAAACAAGCGCGCAAATCAATACGCAAGACAATCCAGAAATATTGATGGCGCAACCCCGTGGTTTTTGCGCAGGCGTAGATCGGGCAATTAATATTGTCAAGGAAGCCATCACCCGTTTTGGTGCGCCGATTTATGTGCGCCATGAGATTGTTCATAACGCTTTTGTCGTGAATGAATTGCGCGAGAAGGGTGCGGTGTTTGTTGAGGATCTGAATGAGGTTCCCCAGGGCGGAATTGTGGTGTTCAGTGCGCATGGCGTTTCTCAAGAGGTTCGCAGAGATGCGGAGGCGCGTGGACTTCAGGTGTATGACGCCACTTGCCCATTGGTTACTAAGGTTCATCTTGAGGTGGTGAAGATGTGTAAAGACGGTTTCACGGTTTTGATGATTGGCCATGCTGGACATCCCGAAGTAGAGGGCACCATGGGTCAGGTCAAGGAAGGTGTTTACCTGATTGAAACGGTAGCTGATATCGCGGATCTGAATTTTGATCAGGATGAAAAAATTGCTTTTGTTACGCAAACGACGCTCTCCGTAGATGAGACTAAAGAAATTGTTGATGCCTTAACTAAAAAGTTCCCAAGGATTGTTCAGCCACGCAAACAAGATATTTGCTATGCGACTCAAAATCGCCAAGATGCCGTGAAATTTATGGCGCCACAAGTAGAGGTGGTTATTGTGGTGGGTAGCAAAGCAAGCTCGAACTCGAATCGCTTGCGTGAATTGGCTGAAAAGCTAGGTGTACCTGCTTACATGGTGGATGCACCTGAGCAACTGCAGGCTGAATGGTTTGCTGGCAAGAAGCGTGTTGGGCTTACAGCTGGGGCCTCAGCCCCTGAAAGCTTGGCGCAATTGATTGCAGCAAAAATTCAAGAATTTGGGCCCCGCAGTGTTCGCGCTTTAGATGGCGTGGTTGAGGATGTCACCTTTTCTTTGCCTAAGAATTTAGTCGACTAAGAGAATAAAAAAAGGGGCTCATCATGATGAGCCCCTGCGCATTAGAAGATTCCTGAAACCCCCTAGGTAACTTCCTTCAATAGCTCTCTCAAGATATTGCACATCTGACGGATTTCATCATCACTCACATTGAGTGCAGGCATAAAGCGCAACAGATTTGGCCTTGGTGAATTAATTAGCAGTCCCTCTGGATTGCGATCGCGGGCTAGCTCAACTAATTTTCCACCAATATCGCTACTCAAAATAAGGGCGCGCAATAGGCCTTCGCCACGTTCACCCTGTAAGTTAAATTCTGCGGAGATGGAGAGCAATTCTTGGCTGAGCAATTCTCCTTTGGCACGAACCGATTCTAGGAAGCCTGGCGCTAAGAGCTGCTCAATCACGCTGATACCTACTGCCGTCATGAGTGGGTTACCGTTATAGGTTCCCCCTTGATCGCCTGGCACAAAGCAAGCAACAGCATCGGTTGCCATCAATGCTGCAAGCGGAACGCCCCCACCAATGCCTTTACCCAGCGTCATGATGTCTGGCTCAATGTCGTAATGCTGGTGAGCAAAGAGTTTGCCAGTACGGCCGCAACCAGCTTGCACCTCATCGACGATTAACAAAATATTATTTTCTCTGGTGAATTGACGCAGGCCTTGCATGAATTCTTTAGTCGTCGGGATGACGCCGCCTTCACCTTGGACGGGCTCCAGCATCACTGCAACTGTCTGCTCGGTCACAAGCTTTTTAACTGACTCCAAATCATTTAACTCTGCTTTTGGGAAGCCGGCTACTTGCGGTGCAAACATGGTGTCCCAACCGGGCTTACCAGAGGCGCTCATGGTGGCTAAGGTACGACCATGAAAGCTATGATCAAAAGTAATGATTTCAAAAGCGCCAGATTTATGAAGTTGACCCCATTTACGCGCTAATTTAATCGCGCCTTCATTGGCCTCCGCTCCGCTATTGGCAAAGAAGACCTTATTGAAGCAACTGTTATTTGTTAGCAGGTTCGATAAACGAATCATGGGTTCGTTGTAGAACGCGGGGCTAGGATTGATCAGTTTTTTCGCTTGGACGTTGAGGGCTTCAATCATGCCCGGATTGCTATGCCCTAAACAGTTTACGGCCCAGCCTTGCAAAAAATCCAAATAGCGTTTGCCGTTGTTGTCAGTCAGCCATGAGCATTTACCCTCGACCATCATCAACTCTGGTCGTGGAGTAATAAACATCACTGAGTGAGCATCTACGGATTGGGCTGGCTTATTCATATCGTTTACGAAGTGAGGTCAAATGAGGTTTCTATTATCACGCTTAGTCTCTGATTCTGTAGCTGGCTTAATTTGTTACTAGGTCAGCAGCACTGGTAAAGGAGTCCGCAAAAAATTCCTCCTCGGGTAAGTGGCATTGAGACGAGAAGTCCTGACGAGCTGCATTAACCATGACTGGGGCGCCACAGGCGTAGACCTGGAAATGAGCCATATCGGGATGGTCGGCCATGACGGCTTGGTGAACAAAGCCTGTACGACCAGTCCATTGATCTGCGGCAATTGCATCTGAGATAACGGGGAAGTACTTAAAGTCAGAGATAGTTTGGGCCCAGCCTTGGCAGAGTGCATCTAGGTAGAGGTCGCTAGGGCGACGCCCACCCCAATATAAATGGATGGGACGCTGAATGTTCTTGAACTGCATCTGCTCAATAATGGATTTGATCGGCGCAAAGCCAGTACCAGCAGCTACAAAAATAATCGGCTTCTTAGAATCTTCCCTTAAAAAGAAGCTACCCAGCGGCCCTTCAAAACGGAGAATATCTTTTTCTTTGAGCGCAAGATCTTTTACCCCAAAGACAAAGTCGGTAAACAGACCGCCTGGTAAATGACGTAGATGTAGCTCGAGGGGGCCATCCTGATCGGGTGCATTTGCAATAGAGTAGGCGCGGCGCTGCCCATCTTTTAGAAGAAACTCTAAGTATTGACCCGCCAAAAACTGAAAGCGCTCGGCTGCTGGAAGCTGAAGCGTGAGAATCGCTACATCCTCACTTGGCATTGAAATTGAATTCACGCGGCAGGGCACTTTGCGGATGGCAATATCACCAGAGCCTTGAACTTCACGAGCCTCAATTAGGAGATCGGATTTGGGATGTGCGCAGCAAAATAAAGTGCTACCAGATGCCTCGTCGGCAGGGCTAAGCGCGCTAGCACTGTGCTGACCATGCTCTACCTTACCCTCTAGAATCTTGCCTTTACAGGATCCACAGGCGCCATTTTTACAGCCATAGGGTAAGGTGATGCCCTGCTGAAGCGCAGCCTCTAAGAGGGTTTCATCCGCCTGGACGGTAAATTGTTTGCCGCTCGCTTTGAGCGTGACCTGGTAAGACACTCTCATTCCTTTCAATAAATCGTTACGATGTAACTTATGCAATCTTTTGGTAAATCTCGAATCCTGATCATCGGCTGTGGTGATATTGGTTTGCGCGTCGCCAAACAACTGGCTCGGAGTCATCGCATCTATGCCTTAACTTCCCAGAAAACCCGTTTTCAGGAGTTGAGAGCGGTTGGCGCGATGCCGATTTTGGGGGATCTGGATAAGCCCGATAGCTTGTGGCGCTTGAGTGGATTGGCAGAAACCGTGATTCACTTAGCACCACCCCAAAATACAGGTCATCGTGATTGCCGAACTCGCAACCTCCTACGAATTTTAGCCCAAGGCCCTAACACTGTCAGCCGCCTGATTTATGTGAGTACTACCGGCGTCTATGGAGATCATGCGGGTGCTAGGGTGAGTGAAGTGACCCCAGTCAACCCGCAAAGTGAGCGCGCCAAGCGGCGCGTGGACGCTGAAAATAGTCTGCGTTTATGGGCGCCTGCCCAAGGAGTTGCCCTCACAATCCTCCGAGTACCCGGTATCTATGCGGCCGATCGTTTGCCCGTAGAGCGCATTCAGGCCGGCACACCGGCCCTAATTTCGACTGAAGATGCTTACTCGAATCACATTCAGAGTGATGATTTAGCAAGGCTGATATGCGCTGCTGTTTATCACGGCAAGCCGCAACGCGTCATTAATACCTGTGACGGCGGTGAAACTAAGATGGGTGATTACTTTGATGAGGTGGCCGATGCCTTTGGATTGGATCGACCGCCTAGGTTGCCGGGTGCAGAGTTGGAGAAAATTGTATCCCCGATGCTCTGGTCATTTATGCGGGAGTCACGGCGTGTAACGAATGGTCGACTACAAGAATTAAAAACTCCGCTCCGCTATCCTAGCGTGACAGCGTTTTTGAAAACTATTTCCAAGAATCCTTAAGGCCGACCGTGCGGTTAAAGATAGGCTGACCGGGCTTGGAGTCGCTTTGGTCAGCAACAAAATAACCGTGACGCTCAAACTGAAAACGATCTGCTGCTTTTGTATCTTTCATGCAAGGCTCTAAATAGGCAGTAATCGTTTGCTTAGAGTTGGGATTAATCGCATTCAGGAAATTTTTATCGCCACTATCAGGATGTGGATCATTGAACAGGTGATCATAGAGGCGCACTTCTACAGGCAGGGCCTCTGCCGCACTTACCCAATGAATGTTGCCCTTCACTTTGTAATTATTTGATCCTGGTGTACCGCTCTTACTATCGGCAAAGTGGGTAGCATTGACCTGAATCACGTGACCATCTGCATCGACTTCAAATCCAGTGCATTCAACTACGAAGCCATGACGCAAGCGCACACGCCCACCGGGCTGATCGCCAATCGGCGGGTACAGCCTGAAGAAGCCTTTAATGGGCTCTTTCATAAAGTCATCTTCTTCAATCCACAATTCCTTTGTGAAATGAAATTCCCGATTACCCCACTCAGGATGCTGTGGATGACGCGGTGCTGAGCATGGCTCGCTGGCAGAAGCGTCAACGTTTTGAATCACGAGCTTGAGTGGTTTAAGCACTGCAGTAGCACGTGGTGCCTTGGCCTCTAGATCATCCCGTAAGGCTTGATCAAGCGTGCTCATATCAATCCAGCTATCGGCTTTGGAGACACCAATGCGTTCACAGAATAGGCGAATACTTTCTGGCGTGTAACCTCTGCGACGGATACCTACGATGGTTGGCATCCGCGGATCATCCCAACCGTCAACATGCTTCTCTTCAACTAATTGCAGCAACTTACGCTTGCTAGTAATGGTGTAAGTCAGATTGAGACGGGCGAATTCATATTGATGTGGAACGGGATTTTTGAAGATTCCCAATTCGGCTAATGCATTCACAATCCAGTCGTAGAGCGGACGATTGTTCTCGAATTCCAAGGTGCAAATAGAGTGCGAGACATTCTCCAGCGCATCTGAAATACAGTGTGTGAAGTCATACAAAGGATAAATACACCATTTGCTGCCAGTGCGATGATGATCCGTGTGACGAATGCGGTAAACCACGGGATCTCGCATCACAATATTCGGATGCGCCATGTCAATTTTCAGGCGTAGGACATGCTCACCATCTTTGTATTTGCTATCCCGCATCTCACGAAAGAGCGTGAGATTTTCAGCGGAAGTACGATCGCGATAGGGGCTATTTTTTCCCGCTTGACCAAAGTTACCGCGGTTAGCGTGAATGTCCTCAGCACATTGACTGTCCACATACGCCTTGCCGTTCTGAATCAAAATTTCTGCAAACTCATAGATCTGATCGAAGTAATCGCTCGCGTGATACAGATGCGTGCCCCAATCAAAGCCTAGCCATTGAACTGCATCCAGAATACTGTCCGCGTACTCAATATCTTCTTTAACGGGGTTGGTGTCGTCTAAACGCATATTGCAACGTGCACCACCTGCTTGATGGTTGTAATCGTTTGCGAGCCCAAAATTGAGGCAGATACTTTTGGCGTGACCGATATGAAGGTAGCCGTTAGGTTCCGGTGGGAAGCGGGTAATGATGGAGGGGATGGCTTGACCATCTCGATTACTGCGATTCTGATAGGCACCGCTTGCTAAGTCATGATCAATGATCTGACGTAAAAAATTGGAGGGCTCGGCAATGGCGCCGGCGGGTATTTTGGAAGGCTTGCTATCTTGGGACATGGCCTCATTGTAGAGAAACCGCAGCCTAGAAAGAAAAAAGCCCGCAAACTGCTGCGGGCTTGTTTTCCGAAGGCGCTCAAGAATTAATCTTCTACGAAAGCCTCTTCACGGGTTTTCTTCACCGCAGGTAAGGCCACGATCACAACCAAGAGGGCAGCTGCGATGAGCAAACCTAAGGAAAGTGGGCGGGTTAAGAAGGTAGTGAAATCACCGCGTGATAACAATAAGGCGCGACGGAAGTTCTCTTCCATCATTGGTCCGAGCACGAAGCCGAGGAGCAATGGAGGAGGTTCGCAACCGAGTTTGAAGAAGAGGTAACCAATTAAACCAAAGGCAGCGGTTACATATACGTCAAACACAGTGTTATTCACGGTATACACACCAATACAGCAGAACACCAAAATTGCTGGGTAAAGGAAGCGATATGGAATCTTTAGGAGCTTTACCCAAATACCGATGAGTGGCAAGTTCAAGAGAATCAACATCACGTTACCAATCCACATGGAAGCGATCAGACCCCAAAACAGCGCTGGGTTGCTGGTCATCACCTGTGGACCAGGCTGAATATTGTGAATCGTCATCGCACCAACCATCAAAGCCATCACCGCATTTGGTGGGATACCTAAGGTAAGTAATGGAATGAATGAGGTTTGAGCCGCAGCATTGTTTGCTGATTCAGGACCAGCTACACCCTCAATCGCGCCTTTACCAAACTCGTGGCTGTACTTAGAGGACTTCTTTTCAACCGAGTAAGCGCCGAATGCAGCCAATGCAGCGCCACCACCAGGCAGAATACCCAAGACAGAACCAATAGTTGTACCGCGCAAGATGGATGGAATCATGCGCTTGATGTCTTGCTTGGTAGGGATCATGGTGGTCATCTTGTTCAAGAAGCCCTCATCATCACCAGTTTTCTCAAGGTTACCCATGATCTCAGCAAAGCCGAACACACCCATTGCAACGGCTACGAAGCCAATACCGTCACTCAATTCAGGGATGTCGAATGCATAGCGTGATACACCAGAGTTCACGTCGGTACCAATCAAGCCCAATAAGAGACCTAGAATGATCATGCCGATTGCTTTGATCAGTGAGCCAGAAGCTAGAACCACAGCACCAATTAACCCTAGAACCATTAGGGAGAAATATTCGGCGGGACCAAACTTAAATGCTAGCTGGGAAAGTGGGGCCGCAAAAGCCGCCAAAATTAAAGTTGCAACACAGCCTGCAAAGAAAGAACCCATACCAGCGGTAAAGAGGGCTACGCCAGCTCGACCATTTCTGGCCATTTGGTAGCCATCAATCGCCGTCACCACCGAGGACGTTTCTCCTGGGATGTTAAGCAAAATTGCAGTGGTAGAGCCGCCGTACTGTGAACCGTAGTAAATACCAGCCAACATGATCAATGCGGCAATTGGAGGCAATGCATAGGTGGCTGGCAACAACATCGCAATGGTTGCGATTGGGCCTAATCCTGGCAAAACACCGATCAAAGTACCCAATACACAGCCAATGAGGCAATAAAGAAGGTTTTGTAGCGTAAAGGCAGTATCAAAGCCGAGGGCTAGATTAGCAAATAAATCCATTTTTCAGAGTCCCGGTTCGTTATTGTTGAAAAAATACAGGTAATAGTGGGAACTGAAGCTTAAGACCCACTACAAATACGGAATAAGTAAAGGTCACTAAAAAGGCGGCATTAATCGTAGTGCCTTTCCATGTGAACTCTTTGCTAGCGCTTGCGGAAACAAATACCAAGACAACCACCGCGATCAAAAAGCCCATTTTCGGGAGCAGGAGACCATAGAGCACGATAGCGCCAGTGATCTGACCAATGATGCGCCAGTTGAACTTAGGGATCGCCTCAATTGCAGCTTTCGCTCCAAGGGATCTCACCAAAACTAATAGACCAAGAGCAGTCATTAGTGTGCCAAGCCAAAAAGGGAAATAACCTGGCCCCATCTTAGCTGCTGTGCCATATTGGTACTGGGTTGCCACAATGGCAAAGAACAGGCCTATGACTATGTACATGATTCCAGCACCAAAGTCCCGTTGATTACGTATTTTCAAGTTGCGCTCCTTTTTTATCGACATAAGTGCCGATCTATTTTTTGATGTTGTCAGATTGTATGTCAGGATTGGGGTGAATTGTCTAGGTTTTGCCCCTGACTAGCCCCAATGCGATAATTATTCCCATGAAAGTCACCCAAATTCGCCAGGCTTACCTGGACTACTTTGCCCAAAAAGGCCATCAAATTGTCCCCTCCAGCCCCGTAGTGCCTGGGGATGACCCAACTCTGCTATTCACCAATGCGGGTATGAATCAGTTTAAGGACGTTTTTCTTGGGTTTGATAAGCGTCCTTATAACCGTGCCACTACTGCTCAAAAGTGTATTCGCGCTGGGGGTAAGCATAACGACCTAGATAATGTGGGCTATACAGCCCGTCACCACACCTTTTTTGAGATGTTGGGTAATTTCTCCTTTGGGGATTACTTTAAAAAAGAGGCTATTGCGTTTGCCTGGGGGCTATTGACGGAGGTATTGAAGCTCCCAGAAGAAAAGCTGCTCGTGACTGTGTATGCAGAAGACGATGAAGCCTATGAGATCTGGAATAAACAAATCGGTGTTCCAGCTGAGCGCATTATTCGCATCGGTGACAACAAGGGTGGGCGTTATGCATCCGATAACTTCTGGATGATGGGCGATACCGGTCCATGCGGTCCTTGTACTGAAATCTTTTATGACCATGGCCCTCATATTGCTGGCGGCCCCCCAGGAAGTCCCGATGAAGATGGTGATCGCTACATTGAAATCTGGAATAACGTGTTCATGCAGTTCAATCGCGATGAAGCGGGCAATATGCATCCCTTGCCTAAGCCGAGTGTCGATACGGGTATGGGGCTTGAGCGAATTGCTGCCGTGTTGCAACACGTGCACTCCAATTATGAGATCGACCTGTTTGTAAATTTACTCAATGCAGCAAAAGAGGCTGTTGATGCTGCTGGTGGTGAGAATTGTGACCCAAGCAGCCCTTCTCTCAAAGTGATTGCTGATCATATTCGGGCCTGTAGCTTTATCGTGGTCGATGGCGTAATTCCCGGCAATGCTGGTCGTGGCTATGTGCTGCGCCGTATTACCCGTCGTGCGATTCGCCATGGCTATAAATTAGGCGCGCGCAAACCGTTCTTCTATCAACTTGTCCCTGCTTTAGTAAAAGAGATGGGTGTGGCTTATCCAGAATTACAAGCTGCAAAAGATAAAGTGAGTGAGGTCATCAAGCAAGAGGAGGAGCGTTTCTTCCAGACGATTGCTAATGGTATGGAGATTTTGGAAGTTGCACTTGCTGGTGGAGCTAAGACAGTAGATGGTGAGACTGCTTTCCGTTTGCACGACACCTTTGGTTTCCCATTGGATCTGACTGCCGACGTTTGTCGTGAGCGTGATGTCACAGTAGATGCTGAAGGTTTTGAATTAGCGATGCAAAAGCAGCGTGATCAAGCGAGAGCTGCTGGTAAGTTCAAAGTCGCTCAAGGCCTTGAATACTCGGGCAAGCCGACGCAGTTTCATGGCTATGACACCTTAAAACATGAAGGCGCTAAAGTGACTGCGCTCTATGTGGATGGCTCTGCCGTCCAGTCAGTAAAGGCGGGTGATGCGGCTGTGATAGTTTTAGACAACACCCCTTTTTATGCCGAGTCGGGTGGGCAAGTCGGTGACAGGGGCGAGTTACGTAATGAGTCAGTGCGTTTTTCAGTAGAAGATACTTTCAAAATTCAGGCTGATGTATTTGGGCATCAAGGCGAAGTTCATGAAGGCGAGCTTAAGGTGGGTGATGTGCTGAATGCCTTGGTAGATGTTCAGCAAAGAACCGAAACAATGCGCAACCACAGTGCTACGCATATTCTGCACAAAGCTTTACGGGAAGTCTTGGGCGATCATGTGCAGCAAAAAGGTTCCCTAGTGGATGCTAGCAAAACCCGTTTTGACTTCACTCATAACGCCCCCATTACTGCTGCTGAAATTCGCCGAGTAGAAGATAGTGTTAATGCGGAGATCTTGGCTAATACCGCCACTTCTGGAAAAGTCATGTCATTGGATGATGCCCAGAAAACAGGCGCCATGATGCTCTTTGGCGAGAAGTATGGTGACGAAGTTCGGGTACTAGAAATCGGCAGCTCTAAAGAGTTGTGTGGTGGTACCCACGTAAGTCGTACTGGCGATATCGGGAGCTTAAAGATTGTGTCTGAGGGTGGTGTTGCTGCCGGCATTCGTCGTATTGAAGCAGTCACCGGTAAAAACGCCTTGAACTTCTTGCAAGGTTTGGAAGATAAGATCAATGAAGCGGCTACTATCCTCAAAACCCATCCAGGGGATTTAGTGAATCGCGTTGCGCAATTGCAAGAAAGTCTTCGTCAGGCTGAACGTGAGCTAGATAAAGCTAACTCTAAGCTTGCTGCTAGCCAAGGCGATGAGTTGGCAACCCAAGCAATTGATGTCAACGGCCTTAAAGTTTTGGCCGTCCGTTTGGATGGAGCTGATGCTCAGGTCCTGCGCGAGACTATGGATGCCTTAAAGGTGAAGTTGAAAACCGCTGCTATTGTTTTAGCTTCAGTACAGGGTGATAAAGTGAGCTTGATTGCTGGTGTTACTGCGGACTCGATTGCCAAAGTTAAAGCAGGTGACCTGGTGAACTTTGTTGCACAGCAAGTTGGCGGTAAGGGCGGCGGTAAGCCAGAGATGGCTATGGCTGGCGGTACCGATCCAAGTAAGTTGGGAGCAGCTTTAGCTGGCGTTAAAGATTGGGTGGCATCTAAATGAGCGATATCATGAAATTTAATCTAGAGGTGGATGCCATCGGCATGAATTGCCCACTCCCAATCTTGCGCACTAAGAAAGCCTTGGCTACCATGCAATCAGGCGAGGTCTTAAAGGTGAAAGCGACCGATGCAGGTGCAGCTCATGATTTTCCCGCATTTGCGAAGCAGACTGGTAATGAGCTTCTCTCCAGTACAACTGAGGGTGATGTTTTAGTCTTTTTTCTGAAAAGAAGGTAAGGATCTAAGTTAAAGAGCGGTTCTTAAGGTAGGCAGCAAACTCAGTGCTGACCTCAGGGTGACGTAAGGCAAATTCCACGGAGGCTTTTAAATAGCCCAATTTGCTACCGCAGTCATAGCGCACACCATCATATTCATAAGCAAAGACGGGTTCTTCCTTAAGCAAGGAAGCAATCGCATCCGTTAGTTGAATTTCACCTCCAGCACCAGGCTTGAGATTGCGAATATGTTTGAAGATATCGGAGGATAGAACATAGCGACCCACTACAGCCAAGTTAGATGGGGCATCTTGCGGTTGTGGTTTTTCGACGATTCCATTTAAGCGATAGATGCCTTTACTCACTTCGATGCCATCAACAATGCCGTAAGAGCTGCTCTTAGCAGGATCAATTTTTTCTACTGCCAATATGGAGCCATTTTGCTCATTAAATACTTTAAGCATCTGCTTGAGAACGGGCGGATGGCCATCGAGCAAGTCATCCGCAAGGATGATGGCAAAGGGTTCGTCACGGACGAGCTTTTCAGCGCATAAGACAGCATGACCAAGACCTAGGGCTTCAGGTTGGCGGACGTATACGCAATCTACGTGACTGGGTTTAACGCTGCGAACAATCTCTAGCAAAGTAGTTTTATTTTTAGCCTCGAGCTCAGCCTCTAATTCATATGCTTTATCAAAGTGATCTTCGATCGCCCGTTTGCTACGACCGGTAACGAAAATCATTTCAGTTATGCCTGCAGCGATTGCTTCTTCAACAGCGTATTGAATCAGTGGCTTATCCACCACATTGAGCATTTCTTTTGGACTAGCCTTAGTAGCTGGCAGGAAGCGTGTACCCAATCCTGCGACAGGGAAGACGGCTTTAGTAACGGCTTTAGTGCTAAATGGCATAGAAATTCCGATCGATTTACGCTTTACGCTTTTTTCTTTAATTAGCTACTTCTACTTCAGTCGTTCCAATTGTGCAACAAGCTTCTCATGGTTTTGCTCAAAGCCGGCAAGTCGTTGCTTTTCTTGTGCAACAACCTCTTCCGGGGCGCGAGCTACAAAGCTATCGTTACCTAGCTTGCTGCGTGCCTTAGTGATCTCATTGGCCAAACGCTCAATTTCTTTGCCAAGACGAATTCTCTCGGCTACTACGTCTACTTCAATTTTCAGTAACAGCTTGAGATTGCCAACTAAAGCCATTGGGGCACCAGGCGCATCTTTTTCTAAAGCGGACTCATCATCATAAATTTTGACTTCTGAAAGCTTAGCTAAGGCGGTAAGGTATGGACTTGCTTGTGTTAAGAAATCCTGTGGTCCGCTAATCCACAGGGGTACCTTGAGAGCAGGAGAGACTTGCATCTCACCTCGCAGATTGCGACAGGCATCCACGATAGATTTAATTTGAGCAACCCAAGATTCACTTCGCTCATCAATCTTATCGAGCTGAGCAACAGGATATGGCTGCAGAGCAATGGTTTGCTTTGCTTGTTTGGCCAACTCTTTACCAACCTTAGGCCCAACAGTTTGCCAGAGGGTTTCAGTGATAAACGGAATCAGCGGATGCGCCATGCGCAAGATCGTTTCCAGAACGCGCAAAAGAGTCCGGCGAGTAGCACGTTGTTGTGCTGGCGTACCAGTCTGCAATTGAACCTTTGCAAGCTCTAAGTACCAATCGCAATATTCATCCCAAACAAATTGATAAATACTAGTGGCGATATTGTCAAAGCGATAGTTCTGGAAGCCTTTAGCAACATCAGCCTCTGTTTTTTGAAGTAGAGAAACAATCCATCTATCTGCAGCAGAGAAATCTAGGTAGCCTTCTGGACCACATTGCTTGTCACATGGTGCAAAGCCATTTTCTTCATCACCGCCAGGACAATTCATCAACACAAAGCGGGTGGCATTCCACAATTTGTTGCAAAAATTACGATAGCCTTCGCAGCGCTTCTGATCAAAGTTGATGTTGCGACCGAGCGATGCGAGTGAGGCAAAAGTAAAGCGCAACGCATCTGTACCAAAGGCCGGAATTCCTTCTGGGAATTCTTTTTTAGTTTTTTTACTGATACTTTCGGCTTGCTTTGGATTCATCAAGCCGGTAGTGCGCTTGGCAACCAAGTTTTCAATCTGAATGCCATCAATCAGATCGATTGGGTCCAGGGTATTTCCCTTGGACTTACTCATCTTCTGACCTTCTGCATCACGCACTAAGCCGTGAACATAAACCGTGTGAAATGGCACCTTGCCAGTGAAATGGCAAGTCATCATCACCATGCGGGCAACCCAGAAGAAGATGATGTCAAAACCAGTGACCAGTACCGAGGAGGGTAAGAAGTGCTTGAGATCAGGAGTTTCTTCAGGCCAACCTAATGAGCTAAAGGGGACAAGCGCTGAGCTAAACCAGGTGTCCAAGACATCAGGATCACGATTCAGTGGGCCCGCATAGCCAGCGGCCGATGCTTTGGCTTTAGCTTCTTCTTCAGAGCGTGCTACAAAGATCTGGCCGTCATCGCCATACCAGGCGGGGATTTGATGGCCCCACCAGAGTTGCCGTGAGATACACCAGTCTTGAATGTTTTCGAGCCACTGTGTGTAAGTGCTAATCCAATTTTCTGGGACAAGTTTGATATCGCCTTTGGTAACAGCATCTAATGCAGCTTTAGCAATGGATGAGCCTGGTTGATATTTATTGTCAGGGCTGGGTTTGGACACTGCAACAAACCATTGATCAGTCAACATCGGCTCAATGATGGTTTGGGTGCGATCACCGCGTGGCACCATCAATTTATGGGGCTGAACCTTTTCTAATAGACCAGTTGCATCTAGATCGGCAACGATCTGCTTGCGGGCAGCAAAACGCTCTAAGCCTTGATAAACAGCGGGCGCATTTTCATTAATCTTTGCATCTAAAGTCAGGATATTGATTAGCGGTAATTGATGACGCTGCCCAACAGCATAGTCATTAAAGTCGTGGGCTGGGGTGACTTTAACGACTCCAGTACCAAAAGCTAAATCAACATAATCATCCGCAATGATGGGGATCTCTCGATTGCATAATGGCAGATGTACAGCCTTACCAATGAGATGTTTGTAGCGCTCATCTTCTGGATTTACCATGACAGCAACGTCACCCAGTAAGGTCTCCGGACGAGTGGTAGCAACGGTGAGATGCCCTGAGCCATCCGCTAATGGATAGCGGATATGCCACATGGAGCCATCCTCTTCTTCGCTGACCACTTCTAAGTCAGATACGGCTGTGCCGAGGACTGGGTCCCAGTTCACCAAACGTTTACCGCGATAAATCAGACCTTGCTCATGTAAGCGTACAAATACTTCGACAACTGCTTTGGACATCTTGCTGTCCATAGTGAAATATTCTTTACCCCAATCAATTGAAGCGCCCAAACGACGAATCTGACGGGTGATGGTATTGCCGGAAGCCTCTTTCCACTCCCAGACTTTTTCAAGGAACTTCTCGCGACCCAAATCATGGCGAGAAATTTTTTGTGCATCGAGTTGGCGCTCAACGACGATTTGCGTGGCGATACCAGCGTGATCTGTACCCGGTACCCACAAGGTGTTTTTGCCAGACATACGGGCATGACGTACTAAGCCATCCATGATGGTTTGGTTAAAGGCATGACCCATATGCAAGGTGCCAGTCACGTTTGGTGGCGGCAGCTGTATTGAGAAATCTCCCCTGCCCTCCTCGAGGGCGGCATCCGCAATACCTCGGCGTTCCCATTCAGGACCCCAATAGGCCTCAATTGGGGCGGGTTCGTAGGATTTAGCTAGGTCGTCAGCAGAACTCGCTAACGGAGAATTAGGGGGGACGGGTGAATTAGGGGTATTCGAAGCATTTGGCATAAGAGGCAAATTATAATTGGGGCGATGTACTCAGACCTCCTCGCAAACCTTAATCCAGAACAACGCGAGGCAGTGACCCTCCCGCCCGTAAATCAAGATGGTCAGGCCCAGTCCGCCCTGATCTTGGCGGGCGCCGGCAGCGGAAAGACCCGCGTACTCACTACCCGTATAGCTTGGTTGATCCAAACAGGCCAGGTTTCGCCGATTGGTGTCTTAGCTGTGACCTTCACCAATAAGGCTGCTAAGGAGATGATGCTGCGCTTAAGCGCGATGTTGCCAATCAATACCCGTGGGATGTGGATTGGCACCTTTCATGGACTTTGCAACCGTTTATTGCGTGCGCACCATAAGGAAGCCGGTTTGCCGTCCACTTTTCAGATTTTAGACACCCAAGATCAGCTATCTGCCATTAAGCGTCTTTTAAAAGGCTTAAAGGTGGATGATGAGAAATATCCTGCCAAGCAGCTTCAATACTTCATTGCCCATGCCAAAGAGCGTGGTCAACGCGCTCGGGAGCTTTCAGTTGGCGATGACTTTCAGGCCAAAATGGCTCAGCTATACGAGGCTTACGATGAGCAGTGCCAGCGTGAAGGTGTAGTCGACTTTGCTGAGCTTTTGTTGCGCAGTTATGAATTACTGAAGCATAGCGAAGCGATTCGAACCCATTATCAAGAGCGCTTCCGCCATATTCTGATTGATGAGTTTCAGGATACCAATGCCTTGCAGTACGCTTGGCTTAAATTGCTTTCTGGGCATGATGCCGGTCAAGTCAATGTCAGTAGCGCTGGCAGCAGTGCAGTCTTTGCAGTAGGCGATGACGACCAAAGCATTTACGCTTTCCGTGGCGCTGATGTTGAAAATATGCGTCTTTACGAAAAGCAATACCACCCGTTGATGGTGAAGCTGGAGCAGAACTATCGTTCGCATGGTCACATCTTAGATACCGCTAATTATTTGATTTCGAATAACACGGATCGCTTAGGTAAAAATCTTCGTACTGATGCCGGTCATGGTGAACCTGTTCGTATTTACGATGCACCGAGCGATCATGCTGAAGCCGCTTGGCTGATTGACGAAATCAAGGCTTTAGTCAATAGCGGTATTAAACGTACCGAAATTGCCTTGCTATACAGAAGTAATGCGCAGTCCCGCATTATTGAGCATGCCTTATTTTCTGCCGCCATTCCCTATCGCGTATACGGCGGCTTACGCTTTTTCGAGCGCGCTGAAATTAAGCACGCCTTAGCGTATCTCCGTCTTTTAGAAAACCCCAATGACGATACGTCTTTCTCACGAGTAGTGAATTTCCCGACACGGGGTATTGGTGCGAGATCGATTGAGGCAGTGCAAGATTCAGCCCGTGCTCAGAATAGCTCTTTGTATTTGGCAGCGTCGACTTTAGATGGCAAAGCTGGCGCAGCTTTAGGTGGCTTTGTGCGTTTAGTTGATCATATGCGCGAGGCAACTCGTCGTAATACTTTGCCAGAGACGGTGGAGTTCGTGATTCAACATAGTGGACTCATTCAGCATTACCTCTCCGAGCGTGAAGGTCAGGATCGGGTAGAAAACTTACAAGAACTCATTAATGCCGCAACCGCATTTATAGCGGAAGAAGGTTATGGCCAAGATGCAACTGCCGCTACTCTACTGGGCGAGAATGCGCCTGGTGTAATCGAAGTTTCTCCCTTAGCCGCCTTCCTCTCGCATGCCTCTCTAGAGGCTGGCGATAACCAAGCGCAAGCCGGTCAAGATGCCGTGCAACTCATGACTGTGCACTCTGCTAAAGGTTTGGAGTTCACGGCTGTATTTATTACTGGCTTGGAAGAGGGTTTATTTCCTCATGAGAACAGTATTAATGAGCAGAATGGTTTAGAAGAAGAGCGGCGCTTGATGTATGTGGCCATCACCCGCGCTAAAGAACGTTTATATCTTTCTCATACCCAATCCAGAATGTTGCATGGTCAAGTGCGTTACAACATGCCTTCCCGTTTCTTGGAAGAGCTGCCATCAGACTCATTGAAGTGGCTCACCCCGAAAGTGAAAGATGCTCGTTGGGGAGGTGGTAACACTTACGGCAAAAGTGCTAACTCAGGATCTACTTGGCAAGATGGTTATACCCGTCAGCGTGACTCTGAAACGAACGATTTCTTTGACTCTAGCAGCGATCGTCAGCGACCTGCTAAGCAACTTGGGCGTGTAGGTTCTGCCTCTACAGCAGTCACTAGAATGGCTGCGCCACCACGAGGTAACTATCCGTTTGCCATCGGACAGAATGTCTTTCATACCAAGTTTGGCGAGGGACGCGTAACGGGCTTAGAGGGTAATGATGCGGATGCGCGGGCTCAAGTGAACTTTAAGCGCCATGGTGTGAAGTGGTTACAACTGAGCATTGCCAAGCTCGCTGCGATAGATTGATAGGTTAACTAAGCAATCAGAGTCGCTGACTCTTTTTCAGCAAAGCATGCCTTCCAGGTAGCAAAGAAAGAGCAGTGCATTACTGTCAATCCCGCCATTGAAAGTGGGGCGATCACAAATGATGCAGCTTGACCTAAATCTAGCAAATTAAATATAGATCCAATTGCTAAGGGGATGGCAATTAACATTGCCCCACAAATAGCGAGATACAGAAAGAATGCGCCACGATTTGTCCAGCAGGCAATAGCGCTAGAAAAGAGCGCCTTTCCTACTGGCATATCTTCCCAAGCAACTAGGACGGGTGAGAACCACATTAACATCGCCACCGGTAAGTAGAGTAAGCCGCCAAAGAAGAGGATTAGATAGATCTGACGGACTACTTCAGGGGTAATGGCTTTATCGTTTGTCAGCAGGGGAATCAAAAGTTCAAAGTCGACCAGCATGCTTAAAATAAAACTCAGAGCAATGATGAGTGCTGCATAGACTAAGCCTAACTGCAACATACGTTTACGAATCTCGGGCGTCGACTGTAGGGCAACTAAATAGATCGTTGGACGAATACGTTCTTTTTGAATTGCTTGTCGGCAGGCAGTCATAAAGCCAACCGATAAAGTAGGCGTCAGTAATAAAACGGCAAAAACACCGATTACCGGTACTAGCACCGCGAGTTGCGCAACAAACACATACATGAATATCAGCATGAGAAAGCCTAAGGGGTTTTGCTTGAAAAGCCAAATACCTTGGCGTATCCAGGTATAACCTTCTTTTGGAGCAACTGAATTGAGTTTCATATTGTTTTGCGGCTTAAGAGAATATTTTCAAAATGACGAGGATCGTGCGGGGTGAGCATTTGCGCATCGCGCGGCAAATAGAAATCCCATAGGCGCGAAATCCAAAATCGTAGAGCTGCAGCGCGCACCATCAGGGGCCAACTTGTTAGCTCGGTGTCGCTGAGTGGGCGCACTGATTGATAGGCATCCATCAGCGCCTTAAAGCGTGCAGGATCTAAATCTTGTTTATTTTCGGCTAAGCACCAATCATTTGTAGTTACTGCCAAATCAAATAACCACTTATCAGTGCCCGCAAAATAAAAGTCAAAGAAACCACCCAGTCGATCTTGCGAGGTATCGCTCGCACCTTGAGGATCAAACAGGACGTTATCTCTAAAGAGGTCGCAATGACTTGCACCTTGAGGTAGTGATGCATAAGCCTCCGAGGCAAAAAATTGCTCTTGGGTAGCTAGTTCGCTATTGAGCAATTCTTTTTGGGCGTTACTTAAGTATGACAACACTTCTGGCACCGTTTTTTTCCACCAAGAAAGACTGCGCAGATTTTCTTGGGTGTGATGAAAGTCTGTGCTCGCCAAATGCATCTTGGCTAAGTTCTCACCCACTAATGCACAGTGCCTTGCTTTGGGGGCCAGTCTAGATAGGCCTGGGAGCTTACTTACAATCGCTGCCGGCTTGCCCTTCAGAGTAAATAGAATTTCTCCATCTTTATTCTCAAGCGGCTTAGGCACTGGAATACCTTTGTTGGCCAAGTGACGCATTAACTCAAGGTAATAGGGGAGCTGCTCTGCAGATAGTCTTTCAAAAATAGTCAGAACATATTCTTGCTTCTTGCCATCTTTCTCTGTATCGAGAAAGAAATTCGAGTTCTCGATACCGCCATGAATTCCACGAATATCTACCGCTCGTCCAATATCAAAGTGGGTTGCGATCCATTCTGAGATATCGCTTAGCTCAATGGGGGTGAATACGGCCATGACTAAAAATGAGCAGTGCGAATAATGAAATAAAGTGAATCAGCGATTAAACGGAATGCTAATGCTGGGTACGCTGATCAGATCAGTTTCTTTGGGTACGCCAGGCATTACTGTAGCTGGAGGCGCCATTTCATAGGTAGTGAAGCGTGTTTTGACTTCTACCTGAGTCGGTGAATTAGTATCTTTGTATTCTGTAATTTCAGTACCAGTAGCCTCTTTGTATTGAAAGCTCGGTTTACGGCTTTGGGGAGCCTTTGTTGCATCAGCTGCGCTCACGGCTGGCGCCAGAGGTTGATTATTAATTTGCTGTAGTTCCGCTGGGCTTAGGGCCTGGCTATTGCTCTGCGCTTGAGCTGAATGAAGACCAAAAGAGGTAAAAGTGGCTAAAAAGCTAGCAATAACAAGGGTTTGACTCACAGAAGAGTGGAGTAAGTTAGTTAGAGTGTGCATCATTTTTCACCTTTTTAGGCCTCTTTTTAGGAGGATTTGAGTCTGATCTGTTGGCAGTTATCAACTAGATTGTACGATTGCGGTATGACTAAACATAGACTCTTGTTGGTAGACGGTTCTAGCTACCTCTATCGCGCCTTTCACGCCATGCCAGACCTTAGAAATGGGGCAGGTGATCCAACTGGGGCAATCTATGGCATGGTTAATATGATGCGCCGAGCTCGGTCGGAACTCAAGGCCGACCATATTGCCTGTGTTTTCGATGCCAAAGGGAAGACTTTTCGCGATGAAATGTACTCTGAATACAAGGCGCATCGGTCCCCCATGCCCGAAGATTTGGTAAAGCAGATTGAGCCAATTCATGCCATGGTGAAAGCCTTAGGCTGGCCAGTGTTGATGGTTTCTGGGGTTGAGGCGGATGACGTGATTGGAACCCTAGCTTGCCAGGCAACGGAAGCTGGATGGGAAACTATTATTTCTACTGGTGATAAAGATTTGGCTCAATTAGTTAATTCTTCTGTCACCCTCATTAATACGATGACCGATGAAAAGCTAGATATTGCAGGGGTAATTGCTAAGTTTGGCGTCCCTCCAGAGCGCATCGTGGATTACCTATCCATTATTGGCGACACGGTTGACAACGTGCCTGGTGTTCCTAAGGCTGGCCCAAAAACTGCCAATAAATGGTTGGCCGAGTTCGGCGACTTAGATAGCTTGATGGCAAATGCGGATCAGGTAAAAGGTGTTGTCGGGGAAAATCTACGCAATAGTTTGGAGTGGCTCCCACAGGCGCGCCAACTCATTACCGTCAAAACGGATTGCGATTTATCCCCCCATTTACCTGGACTTGATGATCTTCATGCAAAACCAGAAGACGCACCACTCTTACGTGAGCTATTTGAGCGTTATGCATTTAAAACTTGGCTACGCGATGTAGAGAAGCAGTTGGGCGGATCCAGCATTGAAGTTGGAAGTGGTTTGGATTTGGCTGGAAGTCCAATTAAAGCTGCTCCAGAAGCCAAGGAAAAAACTGCAAATAATCCATTTGGTCCAACTGCAACAGCAGCTACTACAGCCCTTTCTCAAGAGACTACAGATTTGCAGGGCGCCATCCAAAAGAATTACGAATGTGTAGTGGACGAGGTGGCATTAGATCGTTGGTTAAAGAAAATTGAGGGTGCGCAACTCACGGCTGTAGATACAGAAACTACTGGTTTAGATGCGCTGGCTGCAGAGTTAGTTGGCATCTCACTTTGCGCGTCTCCTGGTGATGCTTGCTACATACCTGTAGCGCATCGTAACGGAGAAGATCAACTCAGTCGTGATTTAGTGTTGGCCAAACTAAAGCCATGGCTCGAGAGCGCTCAGCATCTCAAAGTAGGACAAAACTTAAAGTACGATGCGCATATTTTTGCGAACCACGGAATTACTCTGCAAGGCATTCAGTTTGATACCTTGCTTGAGTCCTATGTGCTTGAATCACATATGCCTCATAACATGGATAGCTTGGCCGAACGACATCTGGGCATGAAGACTATTCGTTATGAAGAAGTTTGCGGTAAAGGTGTTCATCAGATTGGATTTGATCAAGTCGACCTGAAGATTGCAACAAATTATGCTGCTGAAGATGCTGACATTACCCTGCGTTTACATTTAGCTTTATGGCCACAAATTCAGGAGTGCCCAGGGCTACTCTACGTTTATGAAAACATAGAGATGCCAGCAATGCGTGTCTTAGGGATCATGGAGCGCAATGGCATTCGTATTGATTCAGCATTGCTATCTCAGCAAGGTCAAGAGCTTGGTAAGCGTTTGCTTGCATTAGAGGGTGAGATTCATAAACTGGCGGGTCAGCCCTTCAATATTCAATCGCCCAAGCAAATTGCAGAAATCTTATTTGGGCAGTTAGCGCTGCCGGTCATTAAGAAGACGCCATCAGGTGCGCCGTCGACAGATGAGGAGGTATTACAAAAGCTGGCTGAGGACTACCCTTTGCCGGCACGTATTTTGGATTACCGTAGCTTAGCTAAATTGATGTCGACCTATATTGAGAAGCTGCCACGCATGGCCGACCCTAAGACCGGGCGCGTTCATACCAATTTTTCTCAAGCCACTGCGGTAACGGGGCGCTTAGCTTCTAGTGAGCCCAATTTGCAAAATATTCCCGTGAGAACGGAAGAGGGGCGTCGTATTCGTGAGGCTTTTATTCCTGCTGAGGGTTGCAAGTTACTATCTGCTGACTATTCCCAGATTGAATTGCGCATCATGGCGCATATTTCTGAGGATGAAAATCTGTTAGCTGCGTTCGTCGCTGGTAAAGATGTGCACCAAGCTACTGCAGCCGAGATTTTTGGTGTGCCACTAGAGGCTGTTAATTCAGAGCAGCGTCGTTATGCCAAGGTGATTAACTTTGGCTTGATTTATGGCATGAGCGCTTTTGGCCTGGCGGGCAATCTAGGTATCGAGCGTTCAGCAGCACAAAACTACATTGCTAAGTATTTCGACCGCTATCCAGGGGTTGCTCAATATATGGAGCGGACACGCCTTGAGGCAAGAGAGCATGGTTATGTGGAGACGGTCTTTGGAAGACGCCTGTGGCTGCCAGAGATTAAAGGTTCAAATGGCCCCCGTCGTCAGGGGGCAGAGCGCGCTGCAATTAATGCACCCATGCAAGGTACTGCTGCTGACCTCATTAAGTTGGCCATGATTGCGGTTGAGAACTGGCTTGAAAAGGAGCAGTTAAAAACCCGCATGTTACTTCAAGTGCATGATGAGTTGGTATTTGACGTACCCTTGGACGAATTAGCGCTTTTACAGGCAAAGTTACCTGACTTAATGTGTAAGGTGGCTGATCTGAAGGTTCCCTTGTTAGTAGGGATTGGGATTGGCGATAATTGGGAAGAGGCACATTGATAATATGAATCCGGAGATAACAATGACAAAGAAAACAACAGAAGATGCACAGACAGTATCAGTAGATAGAAGGGGTTTTATGCAAGCCTCTGCAATCACTGCCACTACCATCGGGATTGGATTTGTGGCTGCCTCTGAGCCGGTGATGGCCGCTGCAATTGAGACAGATTTCACTGGAATCAAAGCGGGCGAGCAAATGATTCCAGTAGGCAGTTTTCAGTTGCCAGCTTATGTTTCCCGCCCAGATCAAGCCAAAGCGATGCTGCCGATTGTGATTGTTGTCAGTGAGATTTTTGGTGTGCATGAACACATTGCTGATGTCACTAGACGTTTTGCTAAGCTAGGTTATTTAGCAATTGCTCCAGAGTTCTTTACCCGTGCTGGCGATCCCAACACCTATGGAACTGTCGCTGAAATTCAGAAAAATATCATAGCGCAGACTCCAGATTCACAAGTACTCAATGACTTACAGGCTGCATTAGTGTGGGCTGGCAAGAACGGCGGAGATTTGAAAAAAGTGGGCGTTACCGGATTTTGTTGGGGAGGTCGTATTGCTTGGTTGTCTGCAACCCTTCCTCAAGTGCGCGCAGGTGTGGCTTGGTATGGTCGTGTCATTGGTGAGAAAACCGAAAATAATCCACGCCATCCAGTCGATATTGCTGCCGATCTGAAAGCGCCTGTATTGGGCTTGTACGGAGGGGCTGATGCCGGCATCTCCCTGGAGAGCGTCGAGCAAATGCGCGAGGCGCTTGCCAAAGCAGCCCCTAAAAACCCAGCAGCTAAAGCCTGTCGTTTTGAAATCTACCCAGATACCCCTCATGCTTTTCATGCAGATTATCGTGCGACCTATCGTGAAGGACCCGCTAAAGATGGCTGGCAAAAGTGTCTTGCTTGGTTTAAGCAAAATGGGGTAGCGTAATCTACATGTCAGCACTCCAAAGCATATTGTTAGTAACTGCGCTAGCGGGAACGGCTAGCGTTCTCGTAGCCGCCACTTTCTCATTATCTTTACTGTCAAAGATGATTCATGGCATGGTGAGTGTGTCGGTCGGTATTTTGCTAGCCACAGCCTTTTTACATTCCTTGCCTGAGGCTTTTATGATGCCTGGGGCAAGTCCTCAATTGTTATTTGCTACCTTGCTTGCAGGCCTTCTGGGCTTCTTCTTGCTTGAGAAAATTGCTTTATTACGTCATAGCCATCATCACGAAGGGGATGGTCATGGACACCACCATGGTCATGATGCGGAGGTTGCTGGCCGCAGTGGTTGGATGATTTTAGTAGGTGATGGCCTGCATAATTTTGTAGATGGCGTATTAATCGCCGCCGCATTTATGGTTGATCATCAGGTGGGTATTTTCACCGCCATTGCAATCATCGCCCATGAAATTCCGCAAGAGATCGGGGATTTTATTGTGCTACTGAATGCAGGCTTCTCGCGCGCACGGGCCTTGTTCTACAACTTCATTTGCGGCTTGTCTGCGGTGCTTGGTGGCGTACTGGCTTATTTCTTTTTAGAAAAAGCTCAGGAAGTAATGCCTTATTTATTGGTGATTGCTTCGAGCAGTTTTATTTATATCGCGGTGAGTGATCTCATTCCGCAAATGCATCGTCGCCCGCATTGGGCGGAGTCTTTGCGTCAAACGATATTGATCGCTTGTGGTGTTGGCTTTGTCATTCTGTTATCGCTGTTGCACTAAAGCGCTATTGGCCTGCTAGGGTCGGCACACCATTCGCTCCAACTACCTGCATACAATTGTGAGCCTTTGAGGCCAGCGATTTCCATGGCCAACAAGTTGTGGCACGCCGTTACTCCGGAGCCGCATTGGTGAATGACTTCAGAGGCTCTAGTGGAACCTAAGAGATCATGAAAATCTTTGTATAACTGCTCTGGAGCTTTAAATGCTTTTCCAGACAGATTTTCTCTAAAGCAATAATTGAGCGCATCGGGAATATGTCCGCCGATAGGATCTAAGGTTTCATTTTGACCATGGAAGCGATCGTTTGCACGAGCATCAATAATCACACTCTTTTTGCCCTGAAGGTTTTCGACAACATCATCTACTAGCACTAGTCCGATATACGGCATAGTTGGCACTGGAGTGTGCGTGGCTTCGGGTTGGCGCGCAAGGATGCCGATTGGACCATTCCAGGAATCTAGTCCGCCATCTAACACTTGCACATTGGCATGGCCAGTAGCCTTGAGCATCCACCATAAGCGACTGGCATATACAGAGCCTTGATTATCGTAAGCGACTACCAGGGTTTTAGAATCAATCCCTAAACGCGATTTAGTTTGTGCCCAAGCCTCTGGAGTGGGAAGTGGGTGACGACCGTTTTTCCCCGTCTTTGCACCAGATAAGTCTTGATCAAGGTCGACATAAACAGCACCCGGAATATGACCTTCTTGATATGCTTTTTTACCTGCTTGCGGATCGACCAAATCAAAACGGCAATCGCACAATAAAACATTCTCGCCGCTGTTGATGATTTCTTCTAACTGATTTGCAGTGATCAGAGGTGTCATGAGTACTTCCTGTTTGGGGAGAGTCGTTTGTTATTAAATTATGCGCCTTGATAATTCATGGCACGACGGTACCATTCATGAAAATGCTGCATGCCATCTTCCATCGGGCTTTGATAAGGACCAACCTCATTTTGACCGCGTGCGAGCAGGGCAGCGCGACCCGCATCCATGCGTTCCGCAATCTCGTCATCCTCAATACAAGTTTCCATATAAGCTGCACGCTCTGCTTCTACATACTCGCGCTCAAAGAGGGCAATTTCTTCAGGGTAGTAAAACTCAACAATATTGCGTGTCTTATTAGGGCCCAGAGGGTGCAGAGTAGAAACGCACAAAACACCTGGGTACCACTCAACCATCACATTAGGATAGTAGGTCAGCCAGATGGCGCCATGGCGCGGTGTCTTGCCTGCGTGATGGCGCAGAACGGCTTCATGCCACTTTTGGTAAACCGGTGAACCTGGTTTCTCCAAGTCTTTGTGAATGCCGACAGTTTGTACGCTGTGCCAGTCACCGAATTCCCAGCGTAAATCTTCACAAGAAACAAACTTCCCTAGTCCCGGATGAAACGGCACAACGTGGTAATCCTCAAGGTAGACCTCGATAAACGTTTTCCAGTTGTAATTGCATTCATGTACTTCAACGTGATCGAGAACATAACCCTCAAATTGAAGGTCTTGGGCGACGCCGAGTTTTGCTAGGTCGGTGCGCACATCGCGTGGGCCCTCAAATAAGAGTCCTTGCCAATTCTGTAAAGGAGATTTACCTAAATTTAGACACGGCTTATCTTCAAAGTGAGGCGCACCTAATAATTCGCCATTCAGATCGTAGGTCCAGCGATGGAGGGGGCAAACAATATTGTCCGTTTTGCCAGAGCCATTGAGCATCAGTGCTTGTCGATGGCGACATACATTGGAGAGGAGTTCAACGCCTTGCGGGTTGCGAACCAGTAGGCGACCTTCATTCTCTGAGATCAGGGTTTGGTATGAGCCAATCTCAGGAATCATGAGTTCATGACCAACATAGCCTGGCCCCTGCTTAAAAAGCAGTTCAATTTCGCGTTGATAGAGATCAACGTCAAAATAAGCCGAAACCGGCAGTTGTAACTTGGACGGCGCAAGCTGCTGCGCGGTAGCCAGATTAGTCATTCTCCCCACCCCCGAAAACGTCAGCCGAAGCTAAGCGGAATAACCAATCCAACCATCGACGGATCGATATTGGAAAGGAAGGAGGCGATTATACCCATTTGACCCCCATCTCGCATTAATATGTAGGGCTATATCTGTAAGAAATTTGAAGGGAATAAGCCAATGCCAGCAAAGAAGTCTGAGGGTCAGCAACCCAGCCTTGAGGTTCAAATCGACCCTAACTTGCGTTACGAGCAGGCTGTTAAAGAGCTGGAAAAGCTCATTTCTGATATGGAATCTGGCAAATTTTCCTTGGAAGAGACACTTTTGGCTTACCAGCGTGGAGCGGCTCTTTTAAAGCATTGTCAGGGCATGTTGGCACAGGTTGAGCAACAAGTCCGAGTTTTCGAAGCTTAAAGCAGACTGAGAATCAACCTTCATGAATAAGCACTTTCAATTTGAGGATTGGGTTCGGATCCATAGCGAGCAGACTGAATTGGCATTAGAAAATTTACTCAATGCTGCTAATGTCAATCCAGCCCGCTTGCATGAAGCGATGCGTTATGCCGCACAAGGCGGCGGTAAGCGGATTCGTCCCTTATTGGTTTATGCAGCTGGTGAATTAGGTGCCAACTCAGATGCTCAGTTGCAAGCCACTTTAGACGCTGCCGCTGTTGCGATTGAATGTATTCATGCTTACTCATTAGTACATGATGACTTGCCTTGTATGGATGACGATGACTTGCGTCGCGGACGACCTACAGTTCATAAGGCGTTTGATGAGGCGACTGCCTTGCTCGTGGGCGATGCCTTACAGACACGGGCATTCGAAATTTTGGCAAATGTGCAGTGTCATGCCGATACTCGTTTAGCCATGATTAGTGCATTAGCTTTTGCATCAGGTTCGCGTGGCATGGCTGGTGGCCAAGCGATTGATCTGGAGAGTGTGGGTAAAAAATTAGACCTTGCCGGCTTAAAGCAAATGCATGCAATGAAAACAGGTGCTTTGCTGTCATGTTCGGTGCAATTGGGTGGGATTGCTGCCAAACTAAATTCAACACAGATGCAGGATCTTGCAAACTATGCTGAAGCTTTAGGCTTGGCTTTTCAAATTGTGGATGACGTATTGGATGCTACTGCGGATAGTCAAACCTTGGGTAAAACCGCTGGAAAAGATGCGGCGAACGACAAGCCAACCTATGTCACCTTGATGGGTTTAGACTATGCCAAGAAAGCAGCAAAAGATTTGCAAGAAACTGCCATTGCTAGCTTAGATGGCTTTGGCAGCAAAGCCCAAGCCCTGATAGATTTAGCCCTCTTGGTGGTTAACAGAGGCAAATAAGATTACTGAAGATTTGATGACTTTAAACTCTATTCACTCTCCCAAAGACTTAAAAAAACTCTCTCGCGAGCAGCTTCCAGCTTTGGCTGACGAGTTGCGCCAGTTTGTATTGGATTCTGTTTCTAAGACCGGCGGACACCTTTCTTCTAATTTAGGAACAGTCGAATTATCGATTGCTCTGCATTATGTATTTGATACACCGCATGATCGAATTGTGTGGGACGTAGGTCATCAAAGTTATCCGCATAAAATTTTGACTGGTCGTCGTGATCGTATGAGTACCCTGCGCCAGTTCAATGGATTGTCTGGTTTTCCACGTCGTGCTGAAAGTGAATACGATGCCTTTGGTGTTGGCCACTCTTCAACCAGTATTTCTGCGGCGATGGGAATGGCGCGTGCCTTTCAGACCAAGGGTGAGAAGCAAGTCGCCGTTGCAGTGATTGGCGATAGCGCCATGACTGGTGGGATGGCATTTGAAGCAATGAATAATGCGGGCGTGTATGACGATTTGCCATTGGTAGTCATTCTGAATGACAACGATATGTCGATCTCGCCGGCAGTAGGTGCACTCAATCGTCACCTCGCAAGATTGCTGAGCGGTAATATTTATTCTGCAACGAAGAAGGGGATCGACAGCGTTCTATCTATTGCCCCACCTTTGCGTGAATTTGCTAAACGTTTAGAAGATCATGCTAAGGGCATGGTCTCGCCCTCAACAATTTTTGAAGAATTTGGATTTAATTATTTCGGTCCGATTGACGGTCATGATTTAGATGCCTTGATTCCGATGTTACAGAATGTGCGTCGCTTAGCGCTTGAGGGTAACGGCCCACAGTTCTTGCATGTGGTGACTCGTAAAGGTCAGGGCTATGAGTTGGCTGAAGCCGATCCAGTGCTGTATCACGGCCCGAGCAAGTTCAATCCACAAGAGGGTATCCAGAAAGCATCTGGCCCCGCCCCGAAAACCTTTACTCAGGTATTTGGTGAATGGTTGTGCGATATGGCGCAAGCTGATCCGCTGTTGATTGGTATTACTCCAGCTATGCGTGAAGGCTCTGGCCTCGTTGAGTTTGAACAGAAGTTTCCTAAGCGTTACTACGATGTTGGTATCGCTGAACAGCACGCAGTCACGTTTGCAGCAGGCATGGCATGCGAGGGCATGAAGCCGGTAGTGGCGATCTATTCCACTTTCCTGCAGCGCGCTTACGATCAACTCATTCATGATGTAGCGATTCAAGATCTGCCAGTCTTATTTGCTCTGGATCGTGCGGGCCTAGTAGGTGCAGATGGCGCAACTCATGCGGGCGCATACGACATTCCATTCTTGCGCTGTATTCCGAATATGTTGTTGATGACGCCGGCCGATGAAGCTGAGTGCCGTGATTTATTGACAACCGCATTTCATCAGTCACACCCCAGTGCAGTACGCTACCCTCGTGGTGCTGGTGTTGGCAGCATTCCGTCTAAAGAGTTGCGCACGGTGCCATTGGGTAAAGGCGAGTTACGTCGTAAGTCTAATGCACCTCTTGGCCAGCGCTTAGCTATTTTGGCTTTTGGAACCTTGTTGTATCCAGCCCTTGAAGTTGCCGAGCAGATTGATGCCTCTGTTGCCAATATGCGCTTTGTCAAACCATTGGATCTTGAATTGCTCAAATCCTTGGCACAAGACCATGATTATTTTGTAACGATTGAGGATGGTGCGATTCAGGGTGGTGCTGGTAGCGCTTGCTTGGAAGCACTCTCTGCTATGGGTATTAATAAGCCCCTGCTTCAACTGGGCCTGCCGGATGAATTCATAGAGCATGGTGATTACAAACTCCTTATGAGCAAGTGTGGTCTTGATGCTGCTGGGATCGCTCAGGCCATTTCCCAGCGTTTTTCAGGCTTAAATTCCCCTAAAACCGAAGTAAATACTCTGGCGATCGGCAAATAACTCATTTTTGTCTGAAAATAGAGCCATGAACGATATCAACACCGCTTTTCTCAAGCCGCAATCGATGCCGGATGTGCAATCTTCGCATGATGAGCGTGCACTGCCAATTGAGCGGGTAGGTATTCGGGGCTTGCGTCATCCTCTGATTATCCGAACGAAGACGGGCGATATGCCAGCCGTTGGTAATTTTGAGATGGATGTGGCTTTGCCTGGTCATATTAAGGGTACGCACATGTCTCGCTTCATTGCGCTCCTACAACAGCACAATGAACCCATTGATAGCGCTTCCGTTGTGGCAATGGTGCGCGAGATGTTGCCTCTGCTCAATGCTACTGAAGGCCGTATTCAATTTACTTATACGCATTTCGTTAAAAAAGCAGCACCAGTATCTGGCGTAGAAAGCTTGATGGATTACGAAGTTACTTGGATGGCCAAGGCCAAACAGAACGCAGCGGGCGCAATTGATGTTGAACTCAATCTGCGTGCCTTAGTTCCAGTAATGAGTTTATGTCCTTGCTCAAAAGAAATCTCTGAGTACGGTGCACACAATCAACGCTCGCATGTCACGATGTCGGTGGAGTTAGATTCCAATACCAAGATGACGGTAGAAGACTTGGTTACAGCCGCTGAGAGCCAAGCCTCTAGTGAGTTGTGGGGCTTACTGAAGCGCCCCGATGAGAAGTGGGTTACCGAGCGTGCTTACGATAATCCCAAGTTTGTAGAAGACTTAGTACGTGATGTCGCTGGTCAGCTTAAAGAAGATCAGCGCATTCTGTCATTAGTGGTTGAGGCTGAGAATTTTGAGTCTATTCACAATCACAGCGCTTACGCCAAAATTAGTCTCGCAAAGTAAAACAAAATCGAGCGGTACTTAAGCGAGATTATTGCTCGCTAAATCCCAACGGGGTTTGATATCAAATGCGCCAGAAGTGCTTGAGCCATTATTCTTTTCCAACAAGCGTAGTGCTCCAGCAAAAGCAATCATCACACCATTATCAGTACAAAGATCTACTGGTGGATAGTGCACTTCAAAGCGATTCTTCTTGGCGCTACTGTTTAAAGCTGTGCGTAGTTGGAGATTCGCACCCACTCCACCGGCAAGTACTAAATGTTTACAGCCAGTTTGTTTGAGCGCTTTTTCTGATTTACTGACCAACACAGCCACTAGTGAATCTATAAAGCTATGCGCTAAATCCGCCTGAAATCTTGCAATCTCAGTGGCATCCGTACTGCCTAGTACCTCAAATTTCTTCACTTGGTTCAAAACAGCTGTTTTGAGTCCAGAGAAAGAAAAATCTAGATCCCCTGAGTGCAACATTGGCTTGGGTAGGTCAAACCGCCCAGATTGTCCTTTTTCTGCCAATTTAGAGATCGCAGCGCCGCCAGGGTAGTCTAGGCCCAACAATTTGGCAGTTTTGTCGAAGGCTTCGCCAGCGGCGTCATCCAGGGTCTCGCCTAAAAGTTGGTACTTACCAACCCCGCTCACCAGCATCAACTGGGTATGTCCGCCCGAGACTAGAAGTGCAACAAATGGAAACTCTGGCACAGAAGTCCCTAAAAGCGGGGAAAGCAGGTGTCCTTCAAGGTGATGCACTCCAATCGAGGGCAAATTGAGGCCTTGGGCAAGGGATTTAGCAAAAGCACTGCCCACAAGTAGGGCGCCAGCCAAGCCGGGGCCCTCGGTGTAGGCTACAGCATCAATATCCTTTAATTGGAGTTTGGCCTCGTGCAAGGCCTCGTCTAGGAGGGGTAAAACCCGCCGAATATGGTCTCTAGAGGCTAGCTCTGGGACTACGCCCCCATAATCCCGATGCATGGCAATTTGGGAGTGTAGGGCCTGCCCTAGGATGCCCTGATGGGCTGGGGCGCGGTTTTCCCAGGGGCTGCTGTTGTATAAAGCCACGCCGGTTTCGTCACAAGAGGTTTCTATGCCTAAAACAATCATTTTTTGCTTGGTCGTGCTAGAATCGCATTTCAGTTAATTTATCGATATTTTTTCGAGCATATACGAGTTAAACAAGTATGACTACAGTCCGCCTCCGTGAGAACGAACCATTTGAAGTGGCATTGCGCCGTTTCAAGCGCACCATTGAAAAAAATGGTCTATTGACCGACTTGCGTGCCCGCGAGTTTTACGAGAAGCCAACAGCTGAACGTAAGCGTAAGAAGGCAGCTGCCGCTAAACGCCATTACAAGCGTATTCGCAGCCAGATGTTGCCTAAAAAGCTCTACTAATCGAATTTAAGAGCTCTCCTCACCGAGAAGCTTTGAAAACCCGCTGACGGTGAAACGCAGCGGGTTTTTGCTTTTTAAGTGATTCATAAAAAGCCAATACACTAAAGATCAAATCAGCATCAAACCTATGAGGAGTTAATTTCATGAGCCTTAAAGATCAAATCACCGAAGATATGAAAAATGCCATGCGCGCAAAAGAAGTCGCACGTTTGGGAACGATCCGTCTTTTGCTGGCAGCAATCAAGCAGCGTGAAGTTGATGAGCGCATTGTGATGGATGATGCTAGCGTAATTGCTACCGTTGAAAAGATGATCAAGCAACGTAAGGACTCGATCTCTCAATTTGAAAAAGCCAGTCGTGATGACTTGGTGGCGATCGAAGCAGCTGAGATAGTGATCCTACAAGGCTATCTACCAGCCCAGTTATCTGATGCTGAAGTGCAGGCGGCAGTCGCTGCCGCGGTAGCATCAACTGGTGCCGCTGGTCCGCAAGATATGGGCAAAGTCATTGGTGTTCTGAAAGGTCAACTCGCTGGTAAGGCCGATATGGGCAAAGTATCTGGCTTGGTAAAAGCCGCTCTTGCTAAATAAACTACTAAGCTAAGCCTAATCAATTACTGATGGCTCTCATACCTCAATCCTTCATTGCTGATTTATTAAATCGGGTCGACATCGTTGATGTGGTTGGGCAACATGTGAAGTTAAAAAAAGCGGGCGCGAACTATCAAGGTTTGTGCCCCTTCCACTCCGAGAAGTCTCCATCATTTTCGGTGTCGCCTACAAAGCAGTTTTATCACTGCTTTGGTTGTGGAGCCCATGGCTCTGCGATTAGCTTTCTCATGGAGTATTCCGGGCTTGGTTATGTCGATGCGATTGAGGATTTAGCCCGATCTGCGGGTTTAGATGTGCCGCGAGAAGAACGTACTGCCAATGATGTTGCACGCCAACAGCAAACCATGGCTTTAAGTGAAGTCATGAGTGCAGCAGCAGATTGGTATCGTCAGCAACTCAAAATAGCACCCCGTGCTGTGGAATATCTCAAGGGTCGTGGGCTGACGGGTGAGATCGCTAAGCGTTATGCCCTAGGTTATGCGCCGGATGGTTGGCAAGGACTAGAAGCAGTCTTTGGAACTTATGCCAATGACGAAGTTGCTAAAACTTTATTAGAGGGTGGCTTACTGATTCAGAGTGAGCCTAGTGGTGACAATCAAACTGCAAACCAAACAACCCGGCGCTACGATCGTTTTCGTGATCGCATTATGTTTCCGATTCGTAATCCCAAAGGCCAGACTATTGGCTTTGGTGGACGTATTCTGGATCAGGGTGAGCCAAAGTATTTAAATTCCCCTGAGACGCCCCTGTTCTCCAAAGGTAATACGCTTTACGGATTATTCGAGGCGAGACAAGCGATTCGCTCTCAAGAGTATGTGCTGGTGTGCGAGGGCTATATGGATGTCGTTGCACTCGCGCAATTGGGGTTCCCAAATGCAGTGGCAACATTAGGAACTGCTTGTACTGCAAATCACGTACGGATGTTGTTGCGTCAAACTGATCGCGTCGTATTTTCATTTGATGGTGATGCTGCAGGTCAGCGCGCAGCACAACGCGCATTAGAAGCTTGTCTACCATTAATGTCTGATGACAAAGAAATTCGCTTCCTATTTTTACCAACAGAACATGACCCTGATAGTTATGTTCGTGCTTATGGCGCACCAGCCTTTGAGAAGGTAATTAAAGAGGCGATGTCGATTTCTAGCTTCTTCTTCAAGATTGTGAGTCAAGAGCATGAGCTCACCACCCCTGAGGGTAGGGCTCAAACCCATCACGCTGCAAAGCCCTTATTACTATCAATGCCACCGATTGCTTTGCGTACGCAAATTTTGCGTGAGTTAGCGATTCGGACAAACTCTACGCCCGCTGAATTAGAGTCCTTTTGTGGTTTAACTGTAGCTCCTGTCCAATTACAGCAGGGCTCTTATGGAAATACCAATCAGCGCGCACCGAACTTTGTGCAGGCCAACAGCGGCAATAGAGCCCAGGGCGCACCTTGGCAAACATCCAAAGGTTCCGCCAAGAGAGTAGCAACGCAAAATATTGCGCCCCCTCAGGCTCCAACAGATTTAGCGGAGCAGATGTTGCGAGTCTTGATTCAATTTCCGCACCTAGGAAAAGCATTGGATCCGAATAAGCGGGCCCTTGCTTTGCAAGCATCTGAATTACGATCTGCAAAAGCATTGGAGTTAATGAAAGACTTACTAGCGCAGTGTGATTTAGTTGAGTTGATCCCAGGAGAGAATGGCAAACCTCCAGCTGTGGGTGCAGGGGCTTTTGCTTTATTCCAAGAGCAGCTCTCCCGAAGTGAGCTGGCCCCACTCTATGAAGTGCTAAGAAAGCGGGTCATGGGTTCTGATTTGGAGATCGAAGGGGCAATTGCAGATCTGGATGGCGCCTTCAAAAAACTCGAGTTGACCCACCTTAAGACAGAGATGACAGGGATTGCTCAAAAGATCGCCAATAGCACTGCTACAGAGCAAGATCGAGCCCGCTATCGTGAGCTGGGCGAAAGATTGAAGTTCTCTTAAGAATTTTCTGATTTAGCCCTAGAAAAACCCGAAATTAGCCTCATCTTTAGAGTGTGGGCAGGGGTAAAAAAGTCATAATCGACTATAATCCTCTATTCCCAGGAAAAAACCGATTTAATTCAGCCACTTGCGCTTTATTTTGAAGAAATTTTGGGCAAGTGGACAACGTGGCTGAAGCTAATCAGTCGAGAACAATCATCAGTAATGTGAGTAAGTGCTAATAAATGCCTAATACCAAGAAAAAACCAGTAGCTAAAGCAACTAAACCCGCAGCTAAACCAGTAGCGAAATCTAAGGCGCCTGCAAAGCCGGTAGTGAAAGCGAAGACACCAGTTAAACCAGTGAAGGCTCCCGCTAAGGCAGCAAAGCCGGTAGCGAAAGCGAAGACACCAGCTAAACCAGTGAAGGCTACTGCTAAGGCAGCAAAGCCAGCTGCAAAAGCGAAGACACCAGTTAAACCCGTTGCGAAATCCAAGGCGCCTACAAAGCCAGTTACCAAGGCGAAGACACCAGCAAAACCAGTGAAGGCTCCTGCTAAGGCAGCAAAGCCAACTGCAAAAGCGAAGACACCAGTTAAACCCGTTGCGAAATCCAAGGCGCCTACAAAGCCAGTAGCGAAGACTCCTGCTAAAGCAGCTAAGCCAGCTGCAAAAGCGGCGGCTAAGCCCGAAGCTAAAGCAGAGGTATCTAAAAAAGGTAAAGCTGCTGTTGCTCCTAAAGTTGAGGCTGAAAAGCCAGCTAAGGCCGCTAAAGAGCCTAAGGAATCTAAGGGTAAAAAAGCCAAGGCAGTTGAAGTTGAGGGTGTAGCAGCTGATGAAGTGAAAAAGGGTCGTAAGCCAAAGGCTGATGCTCCTGCTGAAGGCGCTGAACCAGTTTTGACGGATCGTCAAAAAGCCCGTGAGCGTAAGGCAAAAGAAAAGGCACTCTTAAAAGAATTCGCTGCACAGCAATTAGGATCCGAAGAGCAACAAGAGTTGCGTCGTACTCGTCTGAAGACATTGATCAAGATGGGCAAGTCCAAGGGTTACTTAACTCATGGCGAAATGAATGACGTGATGTCAGATGAATTGTCTGATGCCGATGCATTAGAAACGCTGATTAGCCTCTTAAATGACATCAACATTACCGTTTATGAGCAGGCTCCAGATGCTGAAACGCTTTTGCTGAATGAAAATGCCTCAGCAGCAACGACAGAGGAAGAGGCTGAAGAAGAAGCTGAAGCAGCACTTTCTACAGTGGACTCAGAATTTGGGCGAACAACCGATCCAGTACGCATGTACATGCGTGAGATGGGTACCGTTGATCTTTTGACTCGCGAAGGCGAGATCGTCATTGCTAAGAAGATTGAAGCTGGCCTTAAAGATATGGTGATGGCCTTGGCTGCTTGCCCTGTCACGATTGGTGAAATTCTGACTAACGTCGATAAGATTACGAGTGGCGAGTTGGAGATTGATCAATTTGTTGATGGCTTGGTTGATCCTAATGCCGAAGATATCAAGCTTGGGCCTGAAGAGCCAGAAATTGATCCCGATGCAGAAGTGGGTGACGAAGAGGGTGGCGAAGATGAAGGTGGTGGCGGTGGTGCAGCTACGGCTAATGCCAAGCAATTGGAAGAGTTAAAGCAGATCTCTTTAGAGAAGTTTGCCATCGTTCGTACGCAGTCTGACAAGATGCGCCGTGCTTTTGATAAAGAAGGATATAACTGTCCAGCGTATATCAAGGCACAAGAAGCCATTCGTGGGGAGTTGCTTGGTTTCCGCTTGACTGCCAAGAGTGTTGAGAAATTATGCGACACCATGCGCTCACAAGTTGACCAAGTCTGGAAACTGGAACGCGGTATTGTGAGTTTATTGGTTGATAAGGTTGGCGTGAACCGTGGCGAAGTCTTGAAAGACTTCCCAAAGATGTCGATGAACTTAGAGTGGACAAACAAATTACTCAAAGAAAACAAGCCATACACAGCCCTATTGCAACGTAACGTTCCGGCGATTCAAGAACTTCAACAGAAGTTGATTGATATTCAAACTCGCGTTGTGTTGCCACTTCTGGAATTAAAAGAAGTGAACAAGCAAATGATCGCAGGCGAGAAGCGTGCGCGTGAAGCAAAGCGTGAAATGACTGTTGCCAACTTACGTTTGGTTATCTCGATTGCTAAGAAATACACGAACCGTGGTTTACAGTTTTTAGATCTGATTCAAGAGGGTAATATTGGTTTGATGAAGGCGGTAGATAAGTTTGAATACCGTCGTGGTTATAAGTTTTCTACTTATGCAACTTGGTGGATCCGTCAGGCGATTACTCGCTCGATTGCTGACCAGGCACGTACGATCCGTATCCCAGTTCATATGATTGAGACAATCAACAAGATGAACCGTATTAGCCGTCAAATCTTGCAAGAAACTGGTCATGAGCCAGATGCTGCAACTCTAGCCCTCAAGATGGAAATTCCTGAGGACAAGATTCGTAAGATTATGAAGATTGCTAAAGAGCCAATCTCGATGGAAACACCCATTGGCGATGATGCAGACTCCAATTTAGGTGACTTCATTGAAGACAGCAATACCTTGGCTCCAGCAGAAGCGGCATTACATGAATCGATGCGTGATGTAGTGAAGGATGTTCTTGATTCATTAACACCACGTGAAGCAAAAGTATTGCGTATGCGCTTCGGTGTTGAGATGAGTACAGACCACACTCTCGAAGAGGTAGGCAAACAGTTTGATGTCACACGTGAGCGTATTCGACAGATCGAAGCCAAGGCCCTGAGAAAAATGCGTCATCCAAGCCGTAGCGACAAACTTAAGACCTTCCTCGAAGAGGATTGATGGCCTCTTAGTTGAATATCGTGAATCCTTTATATAAAAGGGTTCACGATTTGTAGTCGCTTATCGATGATTTGTCGATGCTGCATATCCTCTGAGTACAGCCTCTCGCAACCTGCCTGTAATGCTGAGGCAATAATCATTGCATCGTAGTGTTGATACCCGTATCGCCTAGAGACCATTAATCCAGTGTCAAAGGTTTCTAGATCAATTGCTCTCACACTGAATGTAGATTTAAATAAGTCTAAAAACTCATCTAGCTCCGTATTAGATATTTTTATTTTTCTAAGGCTAGCGAATGTAAATTCATTGAGAACTTGAACACTAATCACATTAGACTGTTGAAGATTTTGGCTTATCCAATCTGCTTTGTTATTGTCGGACGAAAGTAGGTATAGCAGGGTGTTAGTGTCAAAAAATATTTTCTTAGCGTTCATTCAGATCGGATCTATCAAAGTGAAAATCAGCAGGCATACGTCCACGGAATTTTCTCAGACCTTCGATCCTATCCTGTAGAGAAGGTTTCTTTCTAATCTGAAAATGTTTTTTATCGGCGACATGAACTTCAATATCGTCACCCTCCTTTAGCTCTAAAAACTCAATTACTTGAGCGGGTAAACGAATGGCAAGACTATTGCCCCATTTGGATACGATCATGATCTTCACCTCACTAAGATATACATATATTAATGTATATCTATTTTATGCGAAATATTTACACTGCAGACCCTTCAATTACAATATTGACATAGGGCCCATAGCTCAGTTGGTTAGAGCAGAGGACTCATAATCCTTTGGTCCCAGGTTCAAGTCCTGGTGGGCCCACCAGAAATAAGGTCTATTTGTTCTTTTTTGAGGACCTATAACTCAAGGCGTAGGCATGGCAGGTCTTAAATGCCCTGGGATAGGAATTGAAAATATGTTGAATTATCTCAAGCGCTTTCTTGCGCTGCTTGTGGTTTTATTTATAGCAGCGCCTGCTGCTATGGCTGACGATGCATATCCTAATAAGCCTATCCGTATTATTGTGCCCTTCACCCCAGGTGGGAGCCCTGATATTTTGGCTAGAGCAGTTGGTCAAAAAATTACCGAAGCTACGGGCGTTTCAGTCGTTGTTGAAAACATACCAGGGGCAGGCGGAACCATTGGCGCCGATCGGGTTGCTAAGGCTGCACCAGATGGATATACCTTATTGATGGGGCATGTGGGCACTTTAGCTGTAGCGCCATCTGTTTACCCTCAATTACCTTATGACCCTGTCAAATCTTTTGCAGCCGTCGCCTTGGTGGCAAAGGTGCCTAACATTTTGGCTGTAAATGCTTCGATGCCAGTCAAGAATGTTGCAGAACTTGTTGCATATCTGAAAGCAAACCCTGGGAAGGTAAATTACGGCTCAGGTGGGAATGGTAGCGCTGCACATTTGGCGATGGAATATTTTAAGATGAGCACCCAGACATTTATTGTCCATGTACCTTATCGTGGAACGGCACCCGCCGTGATGGATACCGTAGCAGGACAAATCCAGATGGTCTTTACTGGAGCACCTGCGGTCATGCCAATGGTGAAGAGTGGAAAGCTCAAGGCACTTGGCGTATCCAGTGTAAAACGCATGGATACCATGTCTGATATTCCTACCTTGGCGGAGTCTGGAGTGAAGGGTTTAAATGGGTTTGAGGCCGATCAGTGGTATGGGCTTGTAGCTCCAGCTGGTACGCCGGTAGCTATTACTCAAAAGCTAAATCAAGTCGTAAATAAGAGTCTTTCTGCCCAAGATATAAGTACTCGCCTGAGGTCTGAGGGTGCAATTCCTGCGCCAACTACACCTGAGAATTTTGAGCAGCTCATTCAGAGTGAAATAAAACGCTGGCGTGCAGTGGTCATTAAGGCTGGCATTAAGTCGGAATAACCATCTAATGGCTGTGATATTTCAATAAATAATATTTAATTTTGAAAAGATAAAGTAATGATTATTGATTGCCATGGCCATTACACAACTGCTCCAAAGGCGCTTGAGGAATGGCGCAACAAGCAAATCGCAAATTTAAATACCCCAAGTCTGGGACCCAAAGTTTCTGATTTAAAGATTAGTGATGATGAGCTTCGAGAGTCGATTGAGGTCAATCAGTTAGCTAAGATGAAAGAGCGGGGAATCGATTTAACTATATTCTCCCCTCGTGCTAGCTTTATGGCCCACCACATTGGTGACTTTAATACTTCCGCTACTTGGGCTGCAATCTGCAATGAGCTTTGCTATCGGATTTCTCGATTATTTCCGGATCAATTTATTGGCGCTGCGATGCTTCCACAATCTCCAGGTGTCGATCTCAAGTCATCTATTCCGGAGATGGAAAAATGTATTAAAGAATTTGGCTTTGCCGGCATTAACCTCAATCCCGATCCCTCTGGTGGCCATTGGCGAGAGCCGCCTTTGTCAGATCCATATTGGTTTCCTATTTATGAAAAAATGGTTGAGTATCAAGTGCCTGCCATGATTCATGTAAGCACCAGTTGCAATACTTGTTTTCATACAACGGGAGCCCATTATCTAAATGCAGATACCACTGCATTTATGCAGTGCCTTACTTCAGATTTATTTAAAGAGTTTCCGAGTTTAAAGTTTCTGATTCCGCATGGTGGGGGGGCGGTTCCTTACCATTGGGGTCGTTTTCGTGGCTTGGCGCAAGAGCTTAAAAAGCCTTTATTGAGCGAGCATCTTCTCAATAATATTTACTTTGATACTTGCGTCTATCACCAACCAGGTATCGACTTGTTAACAAAAGTAATTCCAGTAGATAACATCTTATTTGCCTCGGAAATGATAGGGGCGGTACGCGGTATTGATCCAGAAACCGGTTTTTATTTTGATGACACCAAGCGCTATATAGAAAATTCAGTGCAACTATCAGAGTCTGATCGCAAGAAGATCTATGAAGGTAATGCGAGAAAATTATTTTCTCGGTTGGACCAGCAACTCAACGCTAAAGGACTCTAAAAGATGAATATGAATAATTTGGGTATTGTAAAAAGAAATATCGTGAGGGCCGATAAGGTAGCCATTGAGAAATTATCAAAATTTGGAGTGGCAACCGTTCATGAGGCTATGGGTCGAATTGGTTTAATGAAAACCTATATTCGACCCATATATAAAGGCGCACATTTTTGTGGCCCTGCCGTAACCGTTTTATTGCAGCCGGGTGATAACTGGATGCTTCATGTGGTTGCAGAACAGATTCAACCGGGCGATGTTGTGGTTGCAGCAGTAACTACTGAAAATGCAGATGGTTTCTTCGGAGATCTGCTAGCCACCTCTTTTAAGGCGCAGGGTGCAAAAGGTTTGGTGATTGATGGTGGTACCAGAGATATTGATGAGTTGGAAAAAATGGGATTCCCCGTTTTTAGTAAAGACATCTGTGCTAAGGGTACAGTGAAGGCAACATTAGGCTCAGTAAATATTCCGATCGTCTGCGCTGGTGCTATGGTAAATCCTGGCGATGTAATAGTGGCAGATGCTGATGGGGTGGTTGTTGTGCCAGCAAATATTGCTCTGCAAGTTGCTGATGCCGCCGAAGCGCGTGAAAATTTAGAGACTGAAAAGCGAGCTAAGTTGGCTTCCGGAGTACTCGGACTGGATATGTACAAAATGCGTGAAGCGCTTGAAAAAGCTGGTTTGAAATATGTGGATTGATCTTAATCCAGATCCTCTTTATTAATTGCCTTTCGCCTCTTCAAAAGAGTTAACTAGAGCAATTACGTTTTAAAAAATAGGAGTAATGAGGCTTTTAGTTAACTTTGGAGCAACGAGGCGTTAGTTTTTTGTTCCAAAAATCCTTTGGCTTTTAAAACCAAAGAGAGATCTAAGATTTTTTTGAGCGTTACCTTCAGTAACGCTGGGCATGTTAAAAAGTGTGTAGACAATCTCTATACATCTACTCTGGCAATGCCATTGGATATATTAGTTCGAGTTTAAAAATACTTTTTTTAACATAGTCAGAAATCCTGCGTAAATCATTTTTTAACCGGCGGAAATGTTTTAAGAGTTTTATTGAAAAAATAAACTGCTACGAGCAGTATAAGAACATCAATTCCAATTGGATCAAAGGCCAGGGTGTAGTCTCTCAAGCTCTCGCTGATAATCATAATAGGCAACATGATTGCTGGAGGGTGTAAGCATTCTAGTATCAGCATGAGAAAGAAGCTGATTACAAAGGCGGCGATCATTACCCATTGGGCATAGTCAAATACATATACAAATGCAAAGCCAATGAGTGAACATAGAAGATAAGACTGAAAAATTACGCTAGCAGAAGTCATTATCTTGCTTGGCATTATAAATATCATTAATGCGCTGGCGATGAATGGTGAAAGTAGCAACAAATTGACTTTATCTAAGAGATGGTTAACCAGAGATAAAAGGCAGATAGTGATAGTGGTGCCTAGGGTAATTATAAATTGCTGCGTAAGAGAAAATTGAGCAGGGGGTGGCTTGAGTACTTCATATAGCTTGTGACACCAGTTTTTTAATTTATTCATTAATCTATAGAGCAATTATTTAATAGTAGATAGCCGCTAATTTAAACGATTTAGTTTGGCTTTGATGCAGTAGGAGCTTTAAAAGAATTCATTTTTTCAAAAATATCAACCAGGCCATTTCGTTTAGAATGTGGATGTATATGAACTGGCATCCGGCCTATTTTTATTAGGCTTATGGGTTGAGATGGTTCCGATGGTTATGAAACATAAGGGCTGCTCTTTATTTTTGAGTAAAAATAGCTCCCTCATTTTTTGGCTATAGAGAGCTTTGCCGCTCGAAAGCCCAGATCCAAATCCTAAGGCATTGGCCATTAATAAAACATTCTGAATTGCACATCCCGCAGAGATGATTTTTTCTTGTTCGGGAATATTGTCTTGCTCATTATTGAGATTGACAGTTGCCAATAGCAGCAAGGGACCTCGAAAAGCTTTCTGCTTGGCTTCATCAACCTGAGTTAGAGTTGCGCTTGGATCTCTTGCGATGAGAGCATCGGCAAATAAGTCGCCTAGTAAATTACGACTTTTGGAGCTAACTTCATAAAAGTGCCAGGGCGTTATTTTTCCATGATCAGGGGCAGCTCCTGCAGCATTGAGGATTTCTAATTTCTGAAATGGGCTTGGACCAGGATTAATTAGCCTTTTAGGTGAAACATGCTGGCGACTATGGATTAGTCCATGTGCAAAGCTACCGAGCGAATCTAAATTACTAGAAGCCAAAATGACTCAATCCTGGGTGATCATCTGGTCTTCTTCCAAGGGGCCAAAAGAATTTTCGATCTGATTCTTTAATAGGCAAATCATTGATGCTGGCAAACCGCCTCATCATGAAGCCATTCTCATTAAACTCCCAATTCTCATTACCAAAGCTACGAGTCCAGTTACCAGAATCATCATGACATTCGTAAGCAAAACGAACAGCGATATGGTTATTTGTAAATGCCCACAATTCCTTAATTAATCGGTAGTTAAGCTCCTTCGCCCATTTACGATGGAGAAACTCCTTTACCTGTTCGCGACCTTTAGGAAATTCAGCTCGATTTCGCCAAATGGTATCTTCGGTGTAGACCAAGGAAACTTTTTCAGGATCTCGGGTATTCCAGGCGTCCTCAGCCATTCGAATCTTCTGAATAGCAGTTTCATTATTAAAAGGGGGTAGTGGTACTTTTTGTTCCATAGCTCTCTCCGTTTAATTCCAAGTCTTTGATGCCGACTACCCCCAAACGCTCCAATCTTTTGATTGCGGGGACGGCTCATTCCATTTCACTGGGTAATGCAGCGCCTTGCCAGGAGTTAAACGACTCCAGATGGCTGCTACTACCGCAAGAATCGTAACGCTTAACAAAACAACTGCTATGAGATGGCCAAAGTCAGCATGTGCCTGAATCATAATTAGTGGATTAGCCCCCGCTGGTGGATGTACAGTTCGGGTTAATAATAAGATGCATAACGTAATAACCTCTGCCAGCAAGTAAACCCACAATGCGTCCTCAAAAAGTTGATAGCAAACTACTCCAATGAGGGCGCTGATTAAGTGACCGCCAAACAAGGCTCTTGGTTGTGCTGCAGGAGCACCAGTCAGGCCAAATAGAAATATTGTTGAGCCGCCTAGGGAAGCAAGTAGTAATGGCGTTGTTGGTGGTTTGGTAGCAAGCAGGGCCAAGCCAAGCGCAACGATTGCTCCCAATGAAACCCATACCAAACGTTTAACTATTCTAAGCATGGCTTAGTGTAATCCAGCCATCGTAGATATTTGGGTAGCTTGTCTTAGGATTGAGTTCGGACATATGACTTGTCCAGAGAGAATTTTCTGGGTAATAGATGCTGTTGAAATAGCATCTATTTCTATAAATGGACTGAGATCTTCGAATCGCTCTTCTGGGCTAGTGACGTCATCACCATTTGGAAGCAAAAAATGCATTTGAGGCAATCGTTGTAGGGAGGCGGTTGGTTCACCCTCACTCCCTCTCATCAAAATTGCATTTGCTGAGCGAAGTTGGAAAAACTCTCGTAATTTTTCTGGGTATTCTGGGTGGGTATAGTTAGAAACTTGCCAAGGGTTCTGAAGAGTTGGATTAATCAGTTTTGCCAGCACATGACCGGTATTTCGTAGACCTATTCTTTCTCTGACGTCTAATAATCTTTGAAGCGCTGGGGAGATGACGTTGAGAGGACAAAAGACTGGTTGATTAGAGGTTAGGAGGGTGCCAAATTCATTCTTAGTAGTGAGAATTGGCCAGCCAAGGGATTTAAAAATTTCATGGCTAGTTACCCTGGCCTGATCTTTTTCCACTCCCTGAACAAGAACGGTAAAACCATAACTAGAAAGCATGCCGGCAAGAAGTGGTGTGAGGTTTGCCTGTTTTCTAGCTCCGTTATAGCTTGGCAAGACTATGGTTGGACGAGAGCCTAGGTTGAGTAAATTCAAGTGTGGTTTTAGGGCGTCCATAAAGCCCATGAGCTCAGATACGGACTCACCCTTAATGCGCATAGCAATACAAAATGCACCCAGCTCAAGATCGCTTACATTGCCCTCTAGAATTTGAGAGAACACTTCATTAGCCTGATTACGTTCAAGATCGCCAGCACCTTTGCTGCCTCGACCAATGACCTTTAAGAATGATGTGATGCTCATTGCAAGATTATGCAGCTACTTCCACTTTCTTGAAGAAGCTAGCAATAATTTGCTTGACTTCGGGTTTGCAGGAGCCGCAATTAGTTCCGCATTGCGTTTCAGATTGAAGTGAGTTCATAGCATCATTAAGGGAAGTTCCTGATGGCATTTTGCTTAAGTATTGCTGCATTGTGTCCGCAGATACATTAAAGCAATTACAAATTGCCTTACCTTTGGGTTTAATTTCCACGGGGGGCTTGCTGACGGGCATCAGCAGAGATCGGCCCAGCGATTTTGCATCTAAGCCGCTTTCTAGGTACTCTCTTAGCCAGGCAGTACTTGCTAGGCTTTGAATAGGACCAGTGAGCATGGCAGATAGAACCTTCTCTTGTGTGCGTACGAGCCGTACTACGCCCCTACGCTTGTCGCTATAGCGCATTACTGGCTCTCCAGATGCCTCATCCAATTTAAATTTTTGCATTACTTGCTTTAAAGCAAGTGCGGCAAGAGATACTGGTTCTTCAAGAGGGTCATCGTGGTGGGCAGCTTTGAATGAAACCCCAATAAGGTCGCCATCTTGCTCTCTACCAAAGAGAACGCATTGGGCGGAATCAAATTTAGGCAGAAGGCTCCGTAGACTATTTTGGATAGAAAATACTTCCTCTTTCGAAAATAAGCCAAAAGCCACCAATTGCCAAGGCAGATTAGCTGGCAAAATTTTGACGGCTGAATGTTTTAATTCTGGCTGACCCGATACAGGGTCAATCATGTTACAAGTGAGTCCGTTGACTCCGCGGCCTGGGGTTCTACCAGCAGCGCCTGAAATAAATTCAGAACCCCAGTGCATGGCAATAAATGCTTGCGAAGAGGCAATATCATTCGAGACTTTGATTGGGAATATCTCGCTTCCTCTGCGGCTAGTGACATGAACTAAATCACCATTTTCTAGATTCATCCTGCCAGCATCTTTGGGTGATAGCTCAACACAAGGTTCTGGTGAGTGCCCATAGAGTGTTCCAATCGTTCCGGTTCTACTCATGCCGTGCCATTGATCTCTCAGGCGTCCAGTATTTAATGCAAATGGATATCGTACATCCACTGATTCTGCAGTTGCCTTATAAGGTGCAGCGATAAAGTGCGCTTTCTGATCTTTAGTGGGGAAGAAACCATTTTCATAAAGTCGCTTTTTGCCAAAGTAAGATCCTTTTGGCATTGGCCATTGTTGCGGTCCGCGTTCCTCAAGAATTTGATAGCTCAAGCCAGTGATGTCGAGATCACGACCGGCTGTACTTTCGCGATGTTCCTTCCAAATATCTTCTGGTCCAGCATAAGGGAAAAGTGTAGCAATTCCATCTTTTCTATTTCCTGGAAGTAGCTCTTCTAGAGCACGTCCAATCTCTAAAGCAATCTGCCAATCATGTTTTGCAGATTCAAAGGGATCAATAGCGGGATTAACTTTGGAGATGCGGCGCTCTGAATTGGTAACTGTCCCAACTTTTTCTGCCCAGGTAGTAGCGGGCAATAAAACATCGGCATAGAGGGTAGTGGCTGTGTGCGCATAGGCTTCCTGAACCACAACAAACTCGGCTTTACTTAAACCCTCATGAACGGCATTGAGATCGGGCATAGATTGTGCTGGGTTTGTGCAGACGATCCAAATAGCCTTAAGCTTTTCAGTGCGTAATGCTTCAAACATAGGAATAGCACTAAGCCCTGGTTTTTCGGGAACTGAGTGAACTCCCCATAGGTTAGCGACTTCTGCGCGGTGCTCTGGATTGGCAAGATCGCGATGTGCAGATAATAAGTTGGCCAAGCCCCCAACTTCTCTGCCACCCATTGCATTAGGTTGCCCTGTCAAAGAGAATGGACCTGCACCAGATTTACCAATTTGACCCGTGGCCAAATGCAGATTTACCAAAGCAGCATTCTTGGCCGTGCCTGATGCCGATTGATTTAATCCTTGGCAGTACATCGATAAGGTTGCAGGTGAAGTAGCAAACCATTGTGCTGCTTTGAACAAGTCTTTTTCATTGATGCCGCAGATCTGACTCACTGCCTTAGGCGTGAAGTCCCTTACCAGATCACGCAGAGCATCAAAACCTGCTGTGCAAGAGTTGATATAAGACTCGTCAATCCATTTCTCCCATAGCATGATGTAAAGCATCCCATGGTAGAGGGCAACATCAGTACCAGGCTGTATCTGAAGGTAGAGATCAGCTTCTTTAGCAGTATCTGTTTTTCTAGGATCAACAACAATGACTTTGAGATCTGGATTATTTTTACGGGCATCCTCAAGGCGTCTGTACAGAATCGGATGGGCAAAAGCGGTATTCGATCCTGTAATAAAAATTGTTGATGCTGAATCAATATCTTCATAGCAGCAGGGCGGGGCATCCATCCCCAAGGTTTGCTTGTAGCCCGCTACTGCGCTAGACATACATAGGCGTGAATTGGTATCAATGTTATTTGAGCCAATTAGACCTTTCATTAACTTATTAAAGATGTAATAGTCTTCGGTCAGCAGCTGACCAGACACATAAATGCCAACGGACTCTGGACCATGCTCCTTAATGATGTCGGCAAATTTTTGGGCAACAGATTGAATTGCTTCAGGCCAAGAAATATCTGTCGGCTCTTCACCTCTCACCTTGCGGATTGCTGGTGAACCTAGCCGAGCTTGTAGCTGAAGGCTTGGGTTTGCAGTGAGATGGAGGGTAGAGCCCTTACTGCAGAGTCTGCCATAGTTTGCGGGGTGGTCAGGATCACCACGAACCCCAGTGACCTCGATCTTCCCGTTACTTGTAGCTGCAGTTTCAATAATGACACCACAGCCAACACCACAATAGCAACAGGTGCTTTTGACTTCAGCCATGTTTGGTTTGTAATTCCTCGCGGCTCAACCAAACTGCACCGGACTCTACTTTGACTGCAAAGGATTTAGCACAGCCCTCATCCGGAGCCACGGCACAGCCAGTGGAAAGATCTATATTCCAGGAGTGCAGTGGACAGGTTACAGATTTACCATGAACAATACCCTGTGAGAGAGGGCCACCCTTGTGTGGGCACTTATCTAATACGGCAAATACTTCGTCTTCTGAATTTCTGAAAATTGCAATTTGACCAGCGGGTGCTTGAATGACCCGAGACCCTAGAACGGGAATCTCATCAACCGTTGTGATTTTCTGCCACTGATCAAGTTGGGTGGTGCTAGACATTTCCAACCTCGACAATCGGAATGGTCTTAAATTGACGAATATCTACACCGGCACGTTCAAATTCCTTCCAAGGGTCTGGAGCATCTTTTAAATCAAATAGCAGTCTTTCATAAAGTGCTTTACGACTTTCTGCATCTTCGACTACCTTTTGCTTAATATATTCCATGCCCACTCGTGCCAAATAGTGAACGGTACGATCAAGATACCAAGCTTCTTCACGGTATAACTGCAAGAAAGCGCCTGAATACTCTCGTACTTCTTCATCCGTTTTGACTTTACAGAGAAATTCAGCAACTTCCGTCTTGATACCGCCATTACCGCCAATATAGAGCTCCCAACCAGACTCAACGCCAATAATGCCGACGTCTTTGATGCCGGCTTCTGCACAGTTTCTGGGGCAACCTGAAACGGCAAGCTTTACCTTATGAGGGGCGTACATGCCAAACAGCATGCGCTCAAGCTCAACACCCATCTTCATGGAAGACTGGGTACCAAAGCGACAATGTTCATCGCCAACACATGTCTTTACTGTACGAATAGATTTGCCGTAGGCATGACCTGATGGCATATCTAATTCCTTCCATACTGCTGGAAGATCATCTTTTTTGATGCCAAGCAAGTCGATGCGTTGACCGCCAGTGACTTTTACTGTTGGTACTTGATATTTCTCAGCAACGTCAGCAATTCTGCGTAGCTCAGCAGGAGTAGTTAGCCCACCAAACATCCTTGGTATTACTGAGTAGGTACCGTCTTTCTGAATATTGGCATGAGCACGCTCATTAATGAAGCGTGATTGTGGATCATCAATTGCCTCATGCGGCCATGTAGAGATCAGATAGTAGTTCAGGGCTGGACGACAAGTCGCGCAACCGTTGGGCGTCCTCCAGTTGAGTTCAGTGCGAACTTGTTCTTGAGAAATAAGGTGACCTGTGCGTGTTGCTTGACGGATTTCATCATGGGAAAGATCTGAGCATCCACAAATCGATTTTTTTCTTGGAGTTGCTGAATAGTCGGTTCCCAATACATTCATTAGTACTTGCTCAACGAGTCCAGTACATGAACCACAGGAGCTGCTAGCTTTAGTGCACTTCTTTACTTCATCTAATGTAAAGAGACCTTGTTCACGAATAGCCTTGACAATAGTGCCTTTGGTAACCCCATTGCACCCGCAGATTTCATCTGCATCCGTCATGCCAGCAGCTTTATTGTGACCTTGATGGCCAACGTCACCAATATTGGATTCACCAAACATTAACGTATCACGAATTTCAGCAACGCTTTGTTCGTCACGCATGAGTTTGAAATACCAAGTGCTATCTGCTGTGTCACCAAACATGCAGGCACCAATTAAACGATCATCTTTAAGAACTAATTTTTTGTATACGCCACCAATAGGATCGGCAAGTGTGATTTCTTCTGTGCCTTCGCCACCCATAAAATTTCCAGCGGAGAAGAGATCAACGCCGGTAACCTTGAGCTTTGTGGAGGTTACCGAACCTTCATAACGACCGATGCCGTATTCAGCAAGGTGGTTGGCACAAACTTTCGCTTGTTCAAATAAGGGGGCTACTAATCCATAAGCGGTGCCACGGTGACTAGCGCATTCTCCAACAGCATAGACTCTTGGATCAAAGGTTTGCAATGTGTCATTAACAACGATGCCGCGTTGGCAATGGAGGCCCGCAGATTCAGCTAAAGCTGTGTTGGGCTTAATACCCGCGGCCATAATAACTAGATCAGCCGGAATTTCGAGGCCACCTTTAAAGCGGATATGCCCAACTCGGTCGCCAGCTTCATTGGGGGTAATTGCTTCGGTAGAAGTTTTCAGTAAAAACTTGAGACCTTTCTCCTCTAAGGACTTTTGTAGTAAATCTGCAGCTGTTTTATCTAGCTGTCTTTCCATTAGCCACTCAGCAAGATGCACCACAGTCACACTCATCCCTCTTAGTGCGAGACCGTTTGCTGCTTCTAGGCCAAGCAGACCGCCGCCAATAACAACAGCATTTTTGTAGCGTGTTGCTACATCGATCATCTCATTGGTGTCTTTAATATCGCGGTATGCGATAACACCAGGCAAATCATTTCCGGGCACTGGAAGAATGAAAGGGAGTGAGCCGGTAGCTAAAAGTAAGCGGTCATATTTTTCAACCGTACCATCATCGGCAGTAACCGTACGCTCCTTGCGATCGATCTTCGTAATGGTTTTACTGAGATGTAGATGAATGCCGTTAGTCTTGTACCAATCTAAGTCATTTAAAACAATTTGCTCAAGTGTCTGCTCGCCAGCCAAGACTGGAGAAAGCAGAATGCGATTGTAGTTAGGGTGGGGTTCAGCACCGAAGATGGTGATTTCATAAAGCTCAGAGTCAAGCTTCAATAACTCTTCGATGGTCCGAACCCCGGCCATCCCATTGCCAATCATGACCAGTTTTTGCTTTTTCATGCTTTGATCTTGAAGCTATCAGCGTAAGCTGCTGGGTTAGAGCCATTCCATACGACCCCATCAAATAGTTTGCTCGAACGCATATCGCTTTTGGGTAATGGTGTTTTGGAGGCCGTCGCAGCATCTTTATAGATGGCGATGTTGTTTACTTTTTTTGCAACAGCCAAATAATCTGGATGCTCTTTCAACAAGCCCCAGCGCTTATGTTGAGTCATAAACCACATACCATCGGAGAGGTAAGGGAAGGTTGCTAAACCATCGTTATAAAACTTCATAGCATGGGGGTCATCCCAAGTTTTGCCAATACCGTTGTTATAGCGACCCATCATGCGATCCTGAATGACGTTGATGTCAGTATTAACAAAAGATGGTGCAGACACTACTTCAGCAGTTTTATGTTTATTACTTGTAGATGAGTCGATATATTTACCGGCTTCTAGAATAGCTGCTGTAACTGCCCTACAGGTATTGGGAAATTTCTTAGCAAAATCAGCAGTTGTGCCTAAGGCCTTTTCTGGATGGTCTTGCCAAATCGCTTGTGTGGTCATTGCTGTAAAGCCAACACCATCAATAATGGCACGCGCGTTCCAGGGCTCACCTACACAGTAGCCGTCCATATTGCCGCTACGCATATTAGCCACCATTTGTGGAGGTGGAACAGTGATGATCTTAGCGTCTTTAAATGGGTTAATGCCGTAGTTTGCAAGCCAGTAATAGAGCCACATTGCATGCGTTCCAGTTGGGAAAGTTTGCGCAAAGGTGTAGTCGCGCTTTTCTTTGTCCATGAGGGCTTTAAGGCTTGCACCATCGGATACTCCTTTTTGATTAAGTGCCTTAGATAAAGTGATTGCTTGGCCATTGTTATTCAATGACATCAAAAGGGACATATCTTTTTGTTGGCCACCGATACCCATTTGCAGTCCGTACATCAAACCATAAAGAATATGCGACATGTCATTCTCACCATTGACCAGCTTGTCACGAATTGCAGCCCATGAAGCTTCTTTGGTTGGAATAATCTTGATGCCGTACTTTTTATCTAGGCCAAGATGGTTGGCCATAACAACTGATGAGCAATCGGTCAAGGCGATAAAACTCACCTTTACATCAGTTTTCTCAGGAGCATCAGAGCCTGCAGCCCATACGCCTGCTTTGACCATTGGATCTATTAAAGACAGAATGCTGGCAGAGCCAATGCCTTGAATGAGTTTGCGTCGCGTAGGGTTTGTATTGGTAATAGTCGGGATAGAGACTTCTGCTGGTAAGCCGCTAATATTCACTTTTTCTTTCATACTGAGCTCCTTTGATCGATAACTAACGATAAGGAATTTTTTATCTATGAAATTTGGTGATAGCTCAATAATGGTGCACTGATTAAATGCATGGGCTATTTTGGTTCACGCAGAGAATTAAGGTGCGTCACCGACTGTTAAAAATGATCCATGGAACAAATTGCACCAAGAACAGTTAAATCACCCAAATTTAATAGGGCGCTACCTGGCGTTTACCTTATTGGTGCTGGGCCTGGTGCAGCCGACCTCATTACAGTGCGTGGCGCAAGAATTTTGGCAGACGCAGATATTGTTTTTTACGATGCTCTCATCGATATTTCAATGTTAGCGTGGTGTTCTGGCACTAAATTGGTGCAAGTTGGTAAAAGATGTGGTGCCCATTCCAGCTCTCAACACTTTATTAACAAGCAATTGGTGGACGCTGCTAGAAAGTATTCGGTAGTGGTCCGCCTCAAGGGTGGGGATCCATTGATCTTCGGTCGTGCACAGGAGGAAATTGACGCCCTTGAGAAGGCAAACGTGCGCTATGAGATCGTCCCAGGGATTACTACTGCCTTAGCAGCCTCGGCAGAATTAAAGCAGCCCCCAACTACCAGGGAGTTGAGTCGAACCTTAACACTTACTACCCTGCCCGGTCGTTGCACGCATGCCGATCATAAAACCGCAATTTTTTATATGGTTCGCGACCAGCTATCTGAAGTCGCCACTACATTAATTGCTCAAGGCCACTCAGCAGATACTCCCGTTTGCTTGATGGAGTCGGTCAGCCTTCCAGTGCAGCGCAGCTTTGGCTGCACCTTAAATGAATTGCTGCTTGGTGACATCCAGCATCATTTTTTAGATAGGCAGCCTGTTGTGGTGATGGTTGGTGAAGTTTATAGAAAAAAACTTCAGACCTTAACCCCATTAATTGATTCACAAATTCATTTCAACGTATTACAAGCAGCATCTTAAATACTTACTAGGAGCTATAAATGAATTCATATCGCCCATTTGATCCGGATAGACCTCTATTTAGCAACCGCTGCAGTTGCGGACAACACGCTTCTGAGTTGGACCATGCAAATTCTCTTTCAGCAAGAATGGATGTTGAGCAAGAGAGTGCTGATTTTGTTGAGGCTAGCTTGGTAAAAGCATTATTTCCTCAAGAGGCACGTCGACGTGCATTCTTGAAGGCTGTAGGTGCTGGTGGTGCAATGAGCGCTTTGTCAGGATTCTTACCGGTGGGCTCACTACAAGCCATGGCCCAAGAAAAGGCCCCGCTTGAAAAACCTGATCTCAAGATCGGCTTTATCGCAATTACCTGCGCGACACCTCTCATTATGGCTGACCCATTGGGTTTCTATAAGAAGCAAGGTCTCAACGTCACATTAAATAAAACTGCTGGTTGGGCATTAATTAGAGACAAGATGCTTAATAAGGAGCATGACGCTTCCCACTTCTTGTCGCCCATGCCAATTTCAATGTCTATGGGCTTGGGATCCGATCCCACTCAGATGCGCGTAGCTACTATTCAAAATGTGAATGGGCAAGCTATTACCTTGGCAAATAAACATAAAAATAATCGTGACCCTAAAAACTGGAAGGGAATGAAGTTTGCCGTTCCATTTGAATATTCGATGCATAATTTTTTATTGCGTTATTACGTAGCGCAAGCAGGCTTGGATCCGGACAAAGATATTCAGATTCGAGTAACACCACCGCCAGAGATGGTTGCGAATTTACGTGCAGGTAATATCGATGGGTTTTTAGGGCCTGATCCATTTAATCAGCGTGCAGTGTATGACGAAGTTGGATTTATTCATATTCTTACAAAAGAGATTTGGGATGGCCATCCATGCTGCGCTTTTGGAACTTCCGAAGAATTTATTAAGAAAAATCCAAATACATTTGCAGCCTTATATCGTGCGGTTCTCAATGCCTCCACTATGGCTCGTAATCCTGAAAATAGGCCGTTAATTGCAAAGGTAATTTCTCCAGCCAATTATTTAAACCAACCAGAGACTGTAGTAATGCAAGTTCTCACTGGTAAGTTTGCCGATGGCCTGGGAAATGTTCAAAATGTGCCAGATCGCATCGACTTCAACCCAATCCCTTGGTATTCCATGGCGACTTGGATGTTGACGCAAATGCAACGCTGGGGTTATGTAAAAGGTGATGTTAATTACAAGGACATCTCTGAAAAAGTATTCCTACTTACCGACGCCAAAAAGTATATGGGTGAGACTGGTATTGCTGTTCCGCCATTAGCTAAAGCAGGATATAAAAAAGACAAGATTATGGGTAAAGAGTTTGATCCTAGTCAGCCTGCAGCCTATCTAAAGTCTTTTCAAGCCAATAAAGCATAAACCCAAGGTTAATGAATGAAAACAGTATCAATTAAGGTTAAAGGCGCAATTTTATCGGTGGTGATTTTGCTCATGTGCTTATTTATTTGGCATTTGGCAACAACACAAAAGGTTGCGCCTCCATCAGGCATTTCTACAAACTCTAGCGAGTACAACAGTCTCATGGGCCAGGGCGGTGGTGAGGCAGTTCAGAAAACCGGGTTTCCAACCTTAACGCAAATGGGAAAAACAATTTATAAGCAGTTGTCACACCCTTTTTATGACAACGGTCCCAACGATAAAGGAATTGGCATTCAGCTGGCATATTCCTTAGCTCGCGTCGGTTTAGGTTTTTTACTGGCAATGATAGTAGCCATCCCATTAGGATTTTGGATTGGGATGTCACCGTTGGCATATGCAGCATTCAATCCGTTTATTCAAATTCTTAAACCCATTTCCCCTTTAGCTTGGATGCCGATTGCGCTTTACACCATCAAAGATTCTTCGATTTCTGGAATCTTTGTGATCTTTATTTGCTCAGTATGGCCAATGCTGCTGAATACTGCATTTGGAGTTGCCAGCGTCCGTAAGGAATTATTAAACGTTACCAAAACGTTAGAAGTCTCTCCATTGCGTAAGGCATTCTTAGTAATTCTTCCTGCTGCTGCACCAACAATATTGACTGGTATGCGAATTTCTATGGGCATTGCATGGTTGGTGATCGTCGCTGCTGAGATGCTTGTTGGTGGGACGGGAATCGGTTACTTCTTATGGAATGAGTGGAATAACTTATCTCTTTCTAGTGTAATTTTTGCAATTCTTTTAATTGGTATTGTTGGAATGTTGTTAGATACCGCATTCGCTAAGTTACAAAAGGCGGTTTCGTATGCAGAATGAAAATACCTTCCTTAAAGTCTCAAACCTCAGTAAATCATTTAAAGCTGATGCACCCCCAGTATTTGAGGGTATCGATTTTGAAATCGAAAGAGGCGAGTTTGTTTGTATTATTGGACACTCTGGATGTGGCAAAACTACTATTCTGAATGTATTAGCAGGTCTTGAGGAGGCAACTGGTGGTGATGCGATCATGCTGGGCAAGCGCATTCAGGGGCCCGGTTTAGAGCGTGGTGTTGTTTTCCAGGGTCATGCTTTAATGCCATGGATGACGGTATTGCAGAACGTGGCCTTTGCTGTGAAGTCAAGGTATCCCGACTGGTCAAAGCAGCAGATTTCTGATCATTCCAAAAAGTATTTAGCAATGGTTGGCTTGATCAATGCTGAAAATAAAAAACCATCAGAATTATCTGGTGGTATGAAGCAAAGGGTTGGTATTGCAAGAGCGTTTGCAATTGAGCCAAAAATGCTTCTACTTGATGAGCCATTTGGCGCTTTAGATGCATTAACACGTGGGGTTATTCAAGATGAGCTCCTAAAAATATGCAAAGAGACCAATCAAACTGTCTTCATGATCACGCATGATGTCGATGAGGCCATCTTACTTTCCGACAAAATCATGTTAATGAGTAATGGACCAAATGCACGCATCGCTGAAATCGTTGTCAACACCTTACCCAAGGGAAGAAAGCGCGCCAATTTACATCATGATGCTATGTACTACCCAATGCGTAACCATTTAGTGGATTTCCTGGTCAATCGATCAAAGGATTTGCAGGTAAAAGGCGCAAATGGTGAATTAGATGGATATAAGCCTGTAATAGTACTTCCGGGTGTTAATGCGGTCGTTGCTTAATAAACTAAAACTCAAAACTAGGAGAAAAAGATGGATCGTTCAGTAGTTACTCAAAAAATTATCGAAGCCAAAGTTCGTAAAGGTATGAAGTGGAGTGATATTGCAAAATCAATTGGTGAGTCCAAAGAGTGGGTGACTGCTGGCTGCTTAGGTCAAATGACCTTCACCAAGGCACAAGCTGAGTCAGCTGGTAAGTTATTTGATTTAACCGATGAAGAAATGGCTTGGTTACAAATTGTTCCATACAAAGGATCCTTACCAACTGCAGTTCCAACAGATCCATTGATTTATCGTTGGTATGAGATTGTGAGCGTCTATGGCACTACCATCAAAGAATTAATTCATGAAGAGTTTGGTGATGGCATTATGAGTGCGATAGATTTCTCAATGGATATCCAACGCGAACCAGATCCCAAAGGTGATCGTGTGCAGGTAGTGCTATCAGGAAAATACCTTTCTTATAAGACCTATTAATCATTCAAGTCTTCCTACTAAGCCACCTGCGGGTGGCTTTTTATTGGAGTATCCTTAGTCTTAAATGACTAAACGATAGAGATTAAGCATGTCAGATAGCATCAATTTCAAAACTTTGGTCAGTCACATTGGTGAGGCCGTTATTATTTCTGATCGAGATGAGAATATCTTGTTCTGGAATGCGTCGGCCCAACGTATTTTTGGCTATAGCCAGGATGAGGCTTTAGGAAAAACTCTCAGCATCATCACGCCTGAGCGTTTTAGAGAGCGCCATTCTAAGGGCTACTTTCATACGATGGAAACTGGCAAAACAAAGTATGGCAATACCTTGCTGCGTGTTCCAGCACTTCATCAAGATGGGAGATCAATATCTATTGCTTTTTCAGTCACCATGATTTTTGATGACCACGACCAGCCGATTGCGATTGCCGCCATTATTCGCGACGAAACAGAGCGGTTTCAAGAGGAGCGCAAGCTCAAAGAAAAATTGGCTTCTCTTGAGAACAACACACGGGCTTAATATGAAAGCGATTATTTTTTTTGGACATGGCGCGCGTGATGAACGTTGGCGCGAACCTTTTGATCGTTTACTTACTTTATGGTGTCAGCAATATCCCCAAACTCCTGTTGAGCTTGCTTTCTTGGAACTTATGCAACCTTCTTTATCTGGGGCTATCAAAAAAATTATTTCAAAAGGCATTCAGGACATTGTTGTTGTCCCAGTATTTTTTGGGCAGGGGAGTCACTTGCGTAATGACTTTCCTAAAATATTAGAAGAATGTCGGAACGAGTTTTCAGCAATCTCCCTAAGTGCTACGCCTGCAGTAGGGGAAAACCTCCTTGTGCTACAGGCAATTATTAATTACAGCGAACATGCTTTGCGTTGATTTTTATAAAGTACTTTTACCTTCCGTGACCAGGGAGGATCATCAATGGCCCACTTATTGGGCTATACATTTTTAGGGCTTGGCAGGGTTAGACACCATTACTCCCGGAAATCCTAATATAGAAACGTCCTTTAATGGGACAAATCAATTGGGCATACTTGCGCTGCTTGTCCCTAGGGGTATTCCCCCTTCAATTCTATAAAAATTCAGTTTTAAAATGACATCCAGATATAGGCTCTATAAAGTGCCAAATGGGGGGTAAAGTGCCATTAAAAAGATCAAGCCAATTGATAGAGCTTAGCTATGTCAGCAAGGCTTCAAGACAAATGAACTTAATTGATTTGGTCCATTTGTTTGATGTTTCCTATAAGTGGAATTTGGATCATGAGATTACCGGAGTACTGTTTTATGAAAATGGGATGTTCGCCCAAACTCTAGAAGGTTGTGAGGATGATGTGATGGAAGTTTGGTCCAAGATCGGGCAAGATAATCGCCATCAAATTTTGCGGAAACTAAATTATTCGCCATCCAATCAAAGACGCTACCCCAACTGGGCATTGCGGTTTTACCAGGGAGATCTCATTGCAAAATATATGCCTCAAATTGGCAAAGTGCTTGATGGCCTTCCTAGTCATGACCATGAGTTATTAGAAATCATGCGTTCAGTAGAAGAGTTAGCTTAATTTTTAATTGAGCCACTTGATTGATCTTAATCCAGATCCTCTTTATTAATTGCCTTTCGCCTCTTCAAAAGAGTTAACTAGAGCAATTACGTTTTAAAAAATAGGAGTAATGAGGCTTTTAGTTAACTTTGGAGCAACGAGGCGTTA
>CANGCM010000009.1 GCA_947452535.1 Burkholderiaceae bacterium
AACCGTACTCCAAGGTAGACCAAAACGCCCCTGCAGGTCTTCACGAATGTACGCAATCGATAAAGCAACTGCCTCTTCCGCAAAATGGCTCAGTGCGTGCGTTACCTCCATTAATTCAGCAATGCCATTCAGATCTCGGAATGCAACCCAGAGCATGAGGCGCTGCCTAGCTAACCTCAGATCAGCCATAAATCGAGCCTCATCCCTTTCTGATGAAGCTAGAGCCTCCTGACAAGGGCTTAATAAAAGTCTAATTCCATCAATATCCACTTTTTGAGGAGCCACGAGGCTGAGCCAGCCGAGCCATTCAGGGCGCGAATTGAGCCAGCGTTGCGCATAGCTGGAATGCTGCTTTAGAAATTCAACTTGGCCGGCAAAGTCTGTCATTTCTCCATCTTAATCTGACTCCAGACTAAAACCTCAGAAGCTTGGCGATCGCCTAAAGGCTGACGGATAATAGAGCCCATGCTTCGAAACTTCATCCGGACTCGCCTGCAGAGCGTGCTTCAAAAACGTCCGCCAGGATCTGGTGGTCGTTGGCGCAAGCATGTCCTCATTCTCGCTAGTGTCGTTTTGGCCTTTTTTGTATTAGGTCATCTTGGAGTACGTTTTGTTTTATGGCCACAGATTGAGAAATCAAAGCCCGCTCTAGAGCGCTTATTGAGCGCACGCTTAGGTAGCAATGTCACTATGGATGACGTCCAAGTATCTTGGACTGGAATTCGTCCAAGCTTTGCTATAGCAGGTTTAAGATTTAATGGCTCAAATACCTCGCCCAGCCCTTTGTTGATTGAAAACATTAGCGGGCAACTCAGTTGGCTGTCCTTCTATCACTTAACGCCCTATTTCCATGAGATCAGCTTTAATCAAATTCAACTCTATGCACAACGTGATGCAAAAGGCGTTATCTCGGTCGCCGGCATTCCAATTCATAGTTCAGTCAATGATTTTTCTACTGAGAGCTGGCTGCTCGCTCAAAACGATATTCAAATTAACAATGCCAAAATATTTTGGGAAGACCAGCAAGGCCGAAAGTTAAAAACTGCAATCGATATTCAGTCGGCTCATTTAACAAATGGCATCCGCCGCCATGAGGGTCAATTAATTGCACACACTCCTTGGAGTCCGAATCTCATCAAACTTGAGGCTAACTTTACGCATCACCTTAGTGGGCAAGCAGGCAATTGGCGTGATTGGGTTGGTAGCTTTTCATGGGATCTCAATGATATGAATCTCAACCAAATCTCCAAAGATATTCCACTGCCATTTCATGACTTGGGTGGAAAGCTAGGATCCAAGGGGACTCTGAAGCTTGATAGCGGAAAAGCAGATGGAGGGCAGCTATCTTTAACCGCAGATCGCCTCAAGTTGCAGTTAAGTAGAGATGAAGATCCTATTGAGTTTGGTAGGCTTGAGACTGATCTAGTGCAGGAAACCGATAGCGGACTCAACTCCATCACTACTAAAACATTAGCATGGCGAAATATTGACAGTCCCTCTAAGGCACCACTTGAAAAGCTAAGTCCAATTACCTTCCGCTGGCGCCCACCAAAAGATGGTAGCGAAATTAAAGAATTTGGCTTTGCATCACCCAAAATACAGGTGGAAGATATTGCACTGTTTGCACTTAACCTTCCCTTGCCGAAAAAAATTCATCAGTGGCTCAAGACCTCTGAGCCAGATGGAGAGCTGCAAAATTTAGAAATCAATTGGTCTGAAAGTCAATCTGCCTTATCAGCCCTGCCGATAGCGGGTACTTGGTTTTCTGCCGATCGCTTAGATTTCACCATCAGCGCAAGACTGAAAGATATTAGCTTTACTGCCATTAATAAATCGATGCCTTCGTTATCTCATTTATCTGGAAATCTGACCAGCAATCAAAAGCAGGGGAACTTTACGATTGACTCAAGTGGTCTTGAGATTGAGATGAGTGACTTTTTATCTGACCCTCAAATTAAGCTGGATCGGGCAAAAGGAGATATCAATTGGTCTAAGCAAAAGGGAGGGTGGCTAATTAATGTTAAGCAACTCCTACTTAGTAACTCAGACTTCACTAGCAACCTTGATCTAAGTTATCTCATTGGCGCGCTAAAACAGCCAGATGAAATGACGCTTGATATGAAATTAGTTGAGGCTAAATTAGCTACTGCCCATCGCTACCTTCCAAGGGGGATGGACAAAGACAGTCGTCTCTATCTGAGCAAGGCCTTTGAGTCCGGAGTGATTAATAATGGCTCCTTACACATTAAGGGCGATCCAAATCAAGCCCCATATCCAGCTGGAACAGTTGGAGAATTAAGCGTGCACCTGCCATTTTCTAAGGCCACTTTTAAGCCTGCGCCCTTGCTGGCAAAAAGCCAAGGTGTTTGGCAGGCAATTAGCAATGCCAGCGGCCATATTGACATGAAGCAATCAACCTTGAACGTTGAGGTTGACAAGGCAAGCTTTAAAAAAGTGATGCTGACGAATGTAAAATCACAAATTCCCAATCTCAGCGCTAAACAACCATCCTTACTCATTACCGGTTTAGTGGAGGGTGAGGCTACGGAGATCTTAGAATATCTAGTTGCCTCTCCAGTTGGATTGCAACAATCAAATTTAGTAAAAAATCTTTCACTGACTGGTCCTGTCAGCCTTGACCTTGGATTAAAAATTCCACTTTCTGGAAATGATGACGTCAAGGTAGATGCAAAACTGACATTGCCTGGTAATAAGGCTCAATGGGGAGATATTCCTCCACTGGAAAATCTAAAGGGCAAGGTACACATTACAGAAATTAATCCCGAATTTGAAAATATCACCGCAAATTTTCTTGGAGGTGCACTCAAGATTTCTAGCGCTCCATCTGCATCAGGAAATTCGAGCTTTAGTATTGATGGCAATATCAACGCCAGCTTTATCAAAGCCTATATTGCAAGCAATTTAAAGTCTCGCGTCAATCCCGCACTACTATCTGCCATGAGTGGATCTGCAAAATATGAGGGGCTCATTAGCTTCAATAAATTAGGCAGCCAAACTAATCTCAAGTTCGATTTACGTAATTGGGCAAGCTCTGCGCCCTCGCCCGCCAACAAATTGGGTGGAACCCCTATGCTTGGAGAGTTGAACTTAAAAACCTACCCCATTAGTAAATCCAATTTAGTGCGCGCAGATTGGTCTGGAAAGTTAGGAGACCAGTACTTGATTCAAGGCAATCTAGATGCCGCCAATGAAATAAGAAATATCTTCAGCATTGGGTCTTTGGCTCCACTACCTCAGCAAGGCCTTGCATTTCACTTAGCCAGCAACGAACTCAATCTAGACCAATGGATAGCGTTTTTGGACACCAAAAAACCTATAAGCAAGGTTATTGATGTGAAAAATGCAGATGTCCCAAAGAGCGAGATTCAAATTTCTGCCCAACTGAAGAGGTTGATTGCTCTTAATCGCGAATGGACTGATATCAACATCAATTCCCAAGAAAAAAATACAGTTTGGCAAATTCGTTTGAATTCACCTCAAATTGCTGGTCAAGTGCAATGGCACCCAAGCAGCAACGAACAGCCAAGCGGTTTAATTACTGGAAAGCTTGCACGCCTTAAGCCACCAGATGAACTGAAGCCCATCAACTCATCACCTGAAGATAGTGCTATACAAAAGCTAGGCACTCTCAAAACTCCAATTAGCCCAAACGCTATTCCTAGCTTGGATTTGGCGATTGATGATTTCAGTTGGACTAAGGCGCAATTAGGTGCATTAAAGATTAAGTCCAAAACCACCCGCGATCTATTAAAGGTGGAGTCTCTGCAAATTATTAACCCACAAGGGAGCTCCATAATTAAAGGGCAGTGGATTGGACGCACCCCAACTAACGCAGATCAGAGTTCTTTCACTGCAGATGTCAATGTCAAAGATGCGGGGCAAATTATTTCCCATTGGAGTAAGTCCAAGTCTGTAGAGGGCGGCGAAGGAAAACTGAATGCTGCTCTCTTTTGGTCTGGACCACTTTTTTCTCCAGACTATAATTCGCTTACTGGCAACATCAGCATTGACCTGGCCAAAGGTCGTTTATTAGAAGTCAACACCGACGGCGCTAAATTGCTAGACGTTTTGAGCCTACAAAGTCTCTTTAGATTTGCTACCCTTGACCTAAAGGGTAGCTTAGGAAACTTGGCAACTAAAGGGACCCCCTTTAATTCCATTGAAAGTAATTTTGAGATTAAACAAGGGATTGCACAAACTAAGCAATTCACCATGATTTTGGATCAAGCGCGAGTAGCTATGACGGGACAAATAAATATCCCTAAAGAAACTCAAGATCTTCGTATCACTATATTCCCAACTATTGATGCCACTGCAGGCTCACTAGCTGCTTTTGCAATTAACCCCATTATTGGTCTAGGCGCGGTAGTGGGGCAATATCTCATTAGCAGCCAGATTAATCGCACGCTGCAAACCGACTATTTAGTTCAGGGCTCCTGGGAGAATCCAGAAGTAGTACCGCTTGACCAAAAGGGTCAGCCGCTAGATGCTAAAACGCTAGAGACCATTCGGACAAAAAATCTTCTGAGAGAGCAAACTAAACCGAGCCTGCCAAACTCAACACCTACTTCCCCATCTGTTAATTCAAATACATCCCCCTAAATTTTGGATCAATTCATCATGAACGATTTGGTAAATTCTTCGCAACTCCAAATGGCATCGATACAAATGGTATCGACACCCAAGCTTGAGGAAAATCTAGAGACTGCAGCACGCTTGATTAAAGCAGCCTCTGACTGCGGATCTCAGTTGGTCGTTCTACCAGAATATTTTTGCTTAATGGGACTCAAAGATACCGATAAGGTAAGTGCGCGCGAGGCAGCTGGATCCGGCCCCATTCAAGATCGACTCGCTGCAATTGCAGAAGAAAATAATATCTATTTAGTTGCTGGCACCATACCCTTAGAAGCTAAGGAAACGAATAAAGTTCTCAATACCTCCCTAGTATTTAACCCACAGGGAAGGCAAATCGCTCGTTATGACAAAATTCATTTATTTGGATTTCAAACGGATACAGAGCGTTACGAAGAATCCGAAACTATTGCGCCGGGTAGTCAGCCAAGTCAGTTCCAGTTGACCATCAACGGTGTAAATTGGCACTTTGGTTTAAGCATTTGCTATGACTTGCGCTTTCCAGAACTTTATCGGATGCTTGGCGAAGTCGATTGCCACATCATTCCAGCCGCCTTTACTTACACCACCGGTAAAGAGCATTGGGAGATCCTGCTACGTGCCAGAGCTATTGAAAATCAATGCTACGTGCTGTCTTCCGCACAAGGTGGCGTTCACATCAATCAAAGGCGGACCTGGGGCGAAAGCATGCTGATTGATCCCTGGGGGCAGATATTGGCCAATCTACCGCAAGGTCAGGGATTTATTACAGGCATGCTCAGCAAAGATAAATTAAAAGAGGTACGCTCTAAACTACCCGCACTAAAACACCGCAGGCTTTAATAAAGAAAGTTCACTAGAACAGCATGAAAGCACCAGAAGCATTATTTCCAAGCGATTGGACCAAGCCCAAAAAACAGGCGGACCTTCTTAAACTAGCAAAATCTATTCTGCTTGAGCCAACCGGTCTTTCTGAGCAAGATTTGCATCGCACCTTTGGCAATATGTTTACACACCAACTAGATGATGCTGATCTTTACTTTCAACACACTCGTAGCGAGAGCTGGAGCCTTGAAGAAGGTATTGTTAAATCCGGAAGTTTTAATATTGATCAAGGCGTTGGTGTACGCGCAATTTATGGCGATAAAACTGCCTTTGCCTACTCTGATGAAATTAATGTAGAGGCCTTGAATAAGGCAGCAAAATCCACTCGCGTAATCGGTCCCCAAGGCGGTAAGCAGGCGATTGCAAGCAAAATTTTTACCCCCATCTCTAATGGCCTTTACTCAGACTTAAATCCCCTGGATTCCCTTGCGCCGCAAGAAAAAATTGCTTTACTTGAAAGTATCGAGCGTCGAGCAAAAACACGCGACCCACGCATCATTCAAGTGATGGCAAGCCTAGCTGGTGAGTTTGATGTCGTGCTCGTAGTGCGAGCTGATGGTCTATTAGCTGCTGATGTACGCCCGCTGGTGCGGGTATCTGTTCATGTGATTGCCGAGCAAAATGGTCGACGTGAGTCTGGATCCTCAGGTGGTGGTGCACGTCATGATTACCACTATTTCAATACCGCATTAATCAATCAATATGTCGATGAAGCCGTCGATGGGGCGCTAGTGAATCTTGACTCTCGCCCTGCCCCAGCTGGTCCGATGACTGTAGTGATGGGTCCAGGCTGGCCTGGCGTATTACTACATGAAGCTGTCGGTCACGGTCTCGAGGGTGACTTCAATCGCAAGGGCTCTTCCGCTTTTGCCGGTTGCATTGGGCAACGCGTTGCTGCCAAAGGTGTCACCGTCGTGGATGATGGCACGCTATCAGGTCGTCGTGGCTCACTCAACATCGACGATGAAGGCACTCCTACCCAATGCACTACCCTCATTGAAGACGGTATTTTGAAGGGCTATATTCAGGACAGTCTCAATGCCCGCCTCATGAAAATGCCTTTAACCGGTAATGGTCGGCGCGAGAGCTTTGCCTCCCTACCAATGCCCCGTATGACGAACACCTATATGCTGGCTGGCAAAGATGATCCCCAAGAGATCGTAGCCAGTATTAAACGCGGACTCTATGCAGTGAACTTTGGCGGGGGCCAGGTGGACATTACCAGTGGAAAATTTGTGTTTTCAGCCTCAGAAGCCTATTGGGTAGAAAACGGCAAAATTCAATATCCAGTCAAAGGTGCCACCATCATCGGTAGCGGTCCTGAATCCTTAAAACAGGTCTCCATGATCGGAAATGACCTCAAATTAGACGGCGGCATCGGGGTTTGCGGCAAAGAAGGTCAAAGTGTCCCGGTAGGCGTTGGACAGCCAACTTTACGCATTGACAGCCTGACTGTCGGAGGAACAGCTTAATACGGCTTAAAATAGTCTCATGAGCCAACAAAATACTAATCCCGCCAACTGGTATGCTGCCGTCGATAAAACGTCAGATACAGATGATCAACGCATTCACAACATTACTGTTCTGCCGCCACCGGAGCATTTGATCCGCTTCTTCCCGATCTCGGGCACGCCTACTGAATCTCTGATTAGTAAAACGCGTGGCAAGATTCGCAACATCATTCATGGCAAAGATGATCGTCTCTTAGTCATTATTGGGCCTTGCTCCATTCACGACCCTCGTGCAGCTTTAGAGTACTGCCAGCGATTGCTCGCTGAGCGAGATCGCTTTGCCGGTGAACTAGAAATTGTGATGCGCGTGTATTTTGAAAAACCACGCACTACAGTTGGCTGGAAAGGTTTGATTAATGACCCCTATTTAGATGAGAGCTATCGCATTGAAGAAGGTCTACGTATCGCTCGTCAAGTACTGATGGAAATTAATCGTCTGGGTATGCCTGCCGGTAGTGAATTTCTGGATGTGATTTCTCCGCAATATATTGCCGACTTAATTTCCTGGGGTGCTATCGGTGCGCGTACAACCGAAAGCCAAGTTCACCGCGAGCTCGCTTCAGGACTCTCGGCCCCAATTGGTTTTAAGAACGGTACTGACGGCAATATCAAGATTTCAACTGATGCCATTCAAGCGGCCAGCCGTCCACACCACTTCTTATCGGTGCATAAGAATGGTCAAGTTGCTATAGTGGAAACTAAAGGCAATAAAGATTGCCACGTGATTTTACGTGGCGGTAAAGAGCCAAATTATGAAGCGCAGTATGTTCAAGAAGCCTGCGCTGAGCTTGATGCAGCAAAGCTTCCAGCCCGCCTGATGGTTGACTTGTCGCATGCGAATTCCAGCAAGAAACATGAACGTCAAATTGTGGTGGCGGAAAATATTGCGGAGCAAATTGAATCTGGATCACATCAAATTTTTGGCGTGATGATTGAAAGCCATCTTAAGGATGGTGCACAAAAATTCTCCCCCGGAAAAGATGATCCAAACAAGTTGGAGTACGGCAAAAGCATTACAGATGCCTGCATCAACTGGGAAGACTCAGTCAATGTACTGCAACGCCTAGCCCTTGCAGTTAAGAATCGAAGAAAAACTAAGAAATAAAATGATGCTGATTTGATGTTGTTTTGTTTACTAAAAAAGAGACTAATTTAATTAGTCTCTTTTTTTTCATGTTTCCATAAAATATCTTGGCCACCAGCCGCGCGATTGAGTACGCGCGCCAAAACGAATAAAAGATCAGATAAACGGTTGACGTACTGACGCGGAGCATCATAGAGAGACTCCTCCCAACCCAAATGCACAATCGATCTCTCAGCGCGCCTACAAACTGTCCGACATACATGTGCTTGAGCAGCGGCACGTGAACCGCCAGGAAGAATAAATTCGGTTAGTGGGGGCAAGGTGGCATTGTACTTTTCTAACCAAAAATCCAATTGAGCCACTTGTTCCGGTTTCAGCAAGGTGTAATTCGGGATGCAGAGCTCCCCACCCAAATCAAATAGATCATGTTGCACCTGTAAAAATAAGGCCTTGAACTCCTCAGCAATCGATTCGGGAATGGCTTCAGTCATCAAAACCCCGATTTCAGAGTTCAATTCATCGACATCGCCCATAGCGCAGATGCGTAAGTGATCCTTTTCGACTCGGCTACCGTCGCCAAGTCCGGTCATACCGGCATCACCGGTTCTAGTGGCTATTTTTGAAAGTCGATTTCCCATGCAACTAATTATAGGTAAATGGCTAAAATGATGCCTATGAATATGGTGACCCCACCCCCCGAACTGGCGTCTATAACCGCACTGCAATCCAAATTGGTTGCGGCCTTAAGACCGATCCTCCCGGAACATGCCTTGCTATGGGAGCCTGAGGACACGATCCCCTATGAATGTGACGGTTTAGCCGCCTATCGGCGTATGCCATTAGCTGTTGCCCTGCCAGAGACCGAAGACCAAGTTGCCCAAATTCTGAAAATTTGCTTTGCTATGCAGGTCCCTATCGTGCCACGAGGATCGGGAACAGGCTTATCTGGGGGCGCCATGCCAATGTCCCAGGGTTTAGTGCTGTCTCTAGCTAAACTAAAAAAAATCATCGCCATTGACCCCTTCACACGTACTGCGGTAGTGCAGCCGGGAGTTCGGAATTTAGCTATTTCAGAGGCAGTTGCCCATCTTGGTCTGTATTACGCACCAGATCCATCCTCGCAGATTGCCTGTTCTATTGGTGGCAATGTGAATGAAAACTCAGGTGGAGTGCATTGCCTTAAATACGGCCTCACACTTCACAATGTATTAAAAGTTCGCGGCATTTTGATGAATGGTGAGATCGTCGAATTTGGTAGTCTTGCCCCAGACTCTCCAGGGCTCGACTTATTAGCAATCGTAATGGGTAGCGAGGGCATGCTTGCAGTTGTGACTGAAGTTACCGTTAAGCTGATTGCTAAACCAAAATTGGCGCGCGTCATCATGGCTAGCTTTGACGATATTGAAAAAGGAGCCAATGCAGTCGCTGCCATTATTGCGGCAGGCATTATTCCTGCCGGCCTAGAGATGATGGACAAAGCCACTACCCGAGCAGTGGAAGAATTTGTTCATGCGGGATATGACCTTGAAGCCGAAACTATTCTGCTTTGCGAATCTGATGGTACACCAGAAGAAGTAGCTGAAGAAATCGAGCGCATGACTGCAGTACTTGAACAAGCTGGCGCTAGTGGTATTCAGATCTCGCAGAATGAAAGTGAGCGTCTGAAGTTTTGGAGTGGTCGTAAAAACGCCTTTCCAGCAGCCGGTCGCCTGGCACCAGATTACTACTGTATGGATGGCACCATTCCCCGTAGAAATATTGGCACCCTACTGAGACGGATTCAGGGTATGGAAAAGAAATATGGTCTCGCCTGCTTGAATGTATTTCACGCGGGTGACGGCAATATGCATCCATTAATTTTATTTAATGGTGCCGATCAGGAAGAATGGCATCGCGCCGAAGAATTTGGTACTGAAATTCTGGAAGCTTGTGTTGAGCTTGATGGCACGATTACTGGTGAGCACGGGGTTGGTATTGAAAAAATTAATTCGATGTGCGTTCAGTTTGGTGAAGGTGAGCGCGAATCTTTTTGGGGCGTTAAAAGCGCTTTTGATCCAGAACGGCTACTCAATCCCGACAAAGCTATTCCCACTTTAAATCGTTGCGCCGAGTATGGTCGTATGCGCATTAGTAGAGGTCAATTACCGCACCCAGAATTAGAGCGCTTTTAATGTCGAATTCTGCAAACAACTCAAACGCCCAAATTGATTTATTTCGGGAACAAATTCTGGCGGCAGCCAAAACCAACGCACGCCTTTCAATTCAAGGTGGTGGCACTAAAGCCTGGTACGGCAACGCAAATGCTTTTACTACCCTAGATACTCGCCCTTACTCTGGAATCCTAGAATATCAACCTGAAGAGCTCGTGATTACGGCTTGTGCTGGCACACCTTTAAAAGAAATTGAAGCTGTGCTTGCTGAAAAAAATCAAGTGCTTGCTTTCGAGCCACCTCACTTTGGCGAGACTGCTACTTTTGGTGGAGCCATTGCTGCTGGCTTAGCAGGTCCTGGACGGATTAGTGTTGGTAACTTACGTGACTTTGTCCTCGGTACTCGCATCTTAGATGGCAAGGGCCAAGACTTATCCTTTGGCGGCAAGGTGATGAAGAACGTTGCAGGCTATGACGTATCCCGCTTACTGCCTGGCTCTATGGGCACCCTATCCCTCTTGCTCGAAGCCTCTGTAAAAGTGCTGCCGCGACCCGCTGCAACAACTACCCTGCGCTGCCCTGTTTCGCAAGCGCGTGCCTTGCAACTCACAAATGAGTGGGCTGGGCAGCCCCTACCTCTCTCCGCCAGTTGCTGGATTGGGAATTCAAAAAGTGGTGATGGCGAGCTCACTCTTCGTCTAGCTGGCGCTGCTGCAGCCGTCAAAGCAGCGATTCCCCTGATGGGTGCCGCAGTGGATGCAATAGAGCTGGATCCAAAAGCTGCAGAAGCATTCTGGAGTAACTTGCGGGAGCAACAGTTGCCCGCCTTTCAGAATCTTAATAGCGAGGACACTCTTTATCGCTTGGCACTTCCTGCCGCATGCGGTCCAATTACTGTAGCAAATATGAGTGATGAGATTGTTTTAGAGTGGCACGGTCAGCAACGGTGGTTTACAGCGCCAAGTGATGATGCGACATTTGCCTCCATAAAAATCCTTGCCCATACTAATGGCGGACATGCCACTCGTTTTAAGCAAGGTATCAACGTGGATCTAGCCAATCAACGATTTAGCCTACTAAGCGAACAAGTTCACTCAGCGGCACTAGAGGCAGTACAAGCACGCCTCAGAGCGTCTTTTGATCCATCTGGTGTATTTGCAACCTCACGCCTTCCTTAAGCACCCTATTTAGTAATACTATGCAAACTCAACTTGCCCCTCAATTCGCCAATACCCCTGAAGGTATTGAGGCCGCCAGAATTCTTGGTAAATGTGTGCACTGTGGCTTCTGTACTGCTACCTGCCCTACCTATCAAATTCTGGGAGATGAATTAGATGGCCCCCGTGGCCGCATCTACTTAATCAAACAGATGGCAGAGGGTCAGGCACCGACTGAGAAAACACGACTTCATCTAGATCGCTGTCTCACTTGCAGAAATTGTGAGAGCACCTGTCCCAGCGGCGTGCAATATGGAAATTTGATTGATATTGGTCGTAAGTGGGCAGAAGAAAATACTCCCGAGCGCCCGATTTCTCAGCGTCTCACACGCTGGGCTCTTAAAGAGGGATTGACTAGTCCAAAGTTATTTAATTCGGCAATGGCAATAGGTCGTCTAGTACGCCCGCTGATGCCAAGCGGGATCAAGCGCAAAATCCCTGAAATCAAGAGTAAAGCGCTCACTGCTAATACTGATCCTTATGCAAGACCCCAAGCAAGTCACTCACGCAAGATGCTATTGCTTGAAGGATGTGTTCAACCTGGTATGTTACCCAATATCAATTCAGCAACAGCTCGCGTTCTAGACGCTCTCAAGATTCAACTGATTAGCGCATCTAATGCTACTTGCTGTGGCGCTTTGCGTCACCACTTGAATGATCAGAATGGTGGATTAAATAACGCCAAACAAAATATTGATGCCTGGTGGCCATATGTTGAGCAGGGTGTAGAAGCTATTGTCATGACAGCGTCTGGTTGCGGCGTCATGGTGAAGGACTATGGGCATCTTTTTGCAAATGATCCGCAATATGCTACCAAGGCAAAGACGATCTCTGAACTTACCAAAGATATCTCAGAGATCTTGCCAGCGCTTCAGAGTGAGCTCATTGCTTTAGTAGGAGCGGATCCCAAATCAGAGGTGGTCTATCACCCACCCTGCACACTGCAACATGGTCAACAAATTCGAGGAAATGTAGAGAGTCTTTTGGCCGGAATTGGCATTAGTGTTCGCCTCTGCGCTGATAGTCATCTCTGCTGCGGCTCTGCAGGAACATACTCAATAACCCAACCTGAATTATCTGAGCAATTACGTAAAAATAAATTAGGTCATCTACAAACTGCTTGTGAAGATTCTGGCGCCCAATTCATTGTTTCTGGAAATATTGGCTGCATCATGCACCTTCAACAAGATGACACACCAGTACTTCATTGGATTGAAATGGTTGATCAGTTAATTACACAACAAGGACTAAGCAAGTAATGAGTCAAGTTACCGCTAATCTGATGTTAGTAAAGCAGCGGCTTGAGTTAGCAGCGCTTGCAGCAAAGCGTGAGCCAGAGGATATTCAACTGCTCGCAGTGAGCAAAACCTTTCCATCTAGAGCTATTGAAGAGGCGATGCATGCAGGACAAACCGCTTTTGGAGAGAACTATGTCCAAGAGGGTGTTGAGAAAATTCAGCAACTTAACAAATTACGTCCTTGGCTTCAATGGCATTTTATTGGCCCACTTCAAAGTAATAAAACTCGAGAAGTAGCAGAGCATTTTGACTGGGTACACAGTATTGATCGACTCAAAATTGCAGAACGTCTTTCTAGTCAGCGCGGTGAGTTTCCTGACTTGGGTGCGCTGCAGGTTTGCGTCCAAATTAACGTGAGCGAAGAAGAGAGTAAAAGTGGTCTAGCACTTGAGGAGGTAGAGGTCCTTTGCGATGCGATCGCCAAATTACCGCATATTTCTCTTCGTGGACTCATGGCCATACCCGCCCCTAGCAATGAGATAAGTCAACAACGCCAGGCCTTTGCAGCGGTCCGAGAGTGTTTCACGGGGATTAAGGCAAAACATATAAATGATGCGGGATATGATTTTTTCGATACCCTGTCAATGGGGATGTCTGACGATATGGAAGCTGCAATAGCAGAAGGCAGCACCATGGTGCGTATAGGCAGTGCTATTTTTGGGAAGCGCGATAAGATAAAAGCATGAATACACAACAAATTGATCGAAATGCCCATATCACCTTTATCGGTGGCGGCAACATGGGTCGCGCTTTAATTAGCGGTCTACTAGCGAACGGCTTTGAAACCAATCAACTTTCTGTAGTTGAAGCAAATGCCAATACTGGCTTACAACTGCATCACGATTTTGGTGTGCAGATCATTGGCGCCTTAGAACAAATTGCTTTTGACTTTACTAAAAATAATGTGGTAGTTATGGCGATTAAGCCCCAAGACTTCAATGTAGTGGCTAAGTCTTTAAGTGCCAAACTCAAACATGCAACAGCGCCTGGCCCACTCATTCTCAGCATTGCTGCTGGCATCCGCCTCAAAGATATGAGTCGCTGGCTTGATCACGCGCGCTGCGTTCGTGCGATGCCCAATACCCCGGCTTTAATTGGTAAGGGGATTACGGGACTCTTTGCAGATGTAGCAGTGAATACAACTGATCGCGCACTAGCAGAAACGATTTGTAGTGCAGTAGGCCAAGCAGTATGGGTAAAAGAAGAAAAGCTCATGGATGCCGTAACTGCCGTTTCTGGAAGCGGCCCAGCTTATGTTTTTGCTTTCTTAGAGGCTATGCAATCGAGCGGTGAGAAGCTTGGACTTGACGCGGCCACTGCTCGCAAACTAGCCTATGCAACTTTAGAGGGTGCTACACAGCTTGCCCATAACTCAGACGAGCATGCCGGCGTATTGAGAGAAAGAGTAACCTCAAAGGGTGGCACTACTGCTGCAGCTCTAGATGTACTCAAGCAGCTGGATTGGCACGGCACCCTTGAGAAAGCAATTGATGCTGCCAGTCAACGCGGTAATGCAATGGGTGATGAATTAGGTAAGAATTAAGTCAGAGTTAGGCCAAGCAATATCCCTAAGAATAAGAAGCCGCCCAACCAGTTGTTGTGGCGGAAAGCCTTGAAACAATAGTCTCGCTGACGCGTAGAAACTAGTTTGATATGGTAGATGGAGCAAGCCAGCGCTAAATTCCATCCCACCCAAAAATAGTTACTCAGGTTTGCCAGTTGAGCAACCCAAGCCTGACTCAGAAACAAGATGCCGTAGCTTATAGCAATAGCCACTACATCAAAGCGGCCAAAAGTAATCGCTGAGGTACGCAAACCTAAGCGCATATCATCATCACGATCAACCATGGCATAAGCGGTGTCATAGGCAATAGCCCAAAAGATATTGCCTATAAATAAAATCCACGCCTCAACGGGAATGAAATCTAGAACTGCCGCATAGGCCATCGGAATTCCAAAACCAAAAGCAATGCCTAACACTGCTTGTGGAATAGCAAAGAAGCGCTTGGTAAAGGGATAAATAATCGCTACTATCAGAGCAAAGACAGAAAGTTCTTTAGTCAACAAGTTCAAAGGTTGAATCAGTAAAAAAGCAATTAGCGCAAGAGTAGCAGCCACCACTAGCGCCTCCTTTCCAGAAATCTTGCCGCTGGTAATTGGGCGATCTTTGGTGCGCAAGACATGGCGATCAAAATTACGATCAGCAAAGTCATTCATGGCACAACCTGCGCTACGCATTAAAAATGTGCCAAGGATAAAAATAATCAGAAAATGCCATGGGGGGAAGCCGCCACACGCCAACCAGAGTGCCCACAAGGTTGGCCATAGCAATAAGAGGGTCCCGATCGGTTTATCGAGACGGATTAAGTAGGCGTAAGCAAGCAAACGATCACGCATCAATGAATAGTCTTTCCATAGTCATAGCGTAATTATCAGGCCTTTAAAAACTCTGTGCGAGATCCTAACCAGCGCTCCAGATGTCTCTCTACTAAATCACCATGCTCCGCTAGCAAACGCTCAGCAGCAACTTGGGCCAATTCGATCAACCAGGCATCCCGTTGTAAATCCACAAAACGCAACATCGCATCTCCGGATTGTTTTGCTCCTAGCAACTCTCCTGGGCCTCGGAGTGATAAGTCGCGCTCTGCAATCACAAAACCATCCGAGGTCTCTCGCAAGGTTTGTAATCGCTCCTTAGCGGCCAATGATAAAGGCTCTGCATACATCAAGATGCACACTGAATCTGCTGAGCCACGACCTACTCGCCCCCTCAGCTGATGAATCTGTGCATAGCCAAAGCGTTCGGCATGCTCAATTACCATCAGTGCTGCATTTGGTACATCAACGCCCACCTCAATCACTGTTGTCGCCACCAATAGCTGAATCTCATTGGCCTTGAATGCTGCCATCACCGCTGCCTTCTCTTCGCTCTTTAAGCGGCCATGCACCAAACCAACTTTGAAATCAGGTAATGCTTGAGTGAGCTGCTCAAAACTTTCAACGACTGTTTGGAGTTGTAATACTTCGGATTCTTCAATTAAAGGACAAACCCAATAAGCCTGTAGACCCTTGGCCAGCCAATCATGTAAGCCACCAATGACTTCCTCTCGACGAGCCGCCTTCACCACCTTGGTGACAATCGGTTTTCGGCCAGGAGGCAATTCATCAATGACGGAGACATCCAAATCAGCGTAATAGGTCATTGCCAATGTGCGAGGAATCGGGGTAGCAGACATCATTAATTGATGGCAATAAAATAATTCGGAGCCAACCCGTTGCTGGATCTCTAAACGCTGTCTCACACCAAAACGGTGTTGCTCATCAATTACTGCTAAACCTAACTTTGCAAAACTAACCTTATCCTGAATGAGCGCATGCGTACCAATAATGAGCTGCGCATCGCCGCTCTCAATCATTTCTTGCGCTAGTCTTTTTTCTTTGGCCTTTAAACTTCCAGAGAGCCAAGCAATTTTGACTCCTAATGGGCCGAACCACTCTTTCATCTTGAGATAGTGTTGCTCAGCCAGAATTTCTGTAGGCGCCATGATCGCAGCCTGATAGCCGTGATCCATTGCCCTTGCAGCTGCAAGTGCGGCAATGACAGTCTTGCCGCTACCGACATCACCCTGCAGTAGGCGGTTCATTGGAAAGTTATTCGATAGGTCGAGCCCAATCTCTGACCAGACACGCTGTTGAGCACCAGTCAAGTCGAAAGGCAATACGTCGAGCAAGCCCTCTTCAATGCTGGGGCTTAGAGTCTTGACTTTGCTTGCCTTGGTTTTTTGTTGAAGCTTCTCAAAACTAGGGGCTCGTCTTTCTCTTCGAATAGCATGCGCCCGCTTCAAAGAGATTTGTTGGGCAAGTAGCTCCTCAAACTGGACACGACGCCATGCAGCGTGGGTACGCTCAAGCAGTGACTGGGTGTTGGCATCAGCAGGCGGCTGATGTAAATAGGTAATCGCTTCCTGTAATGGCGGCCAATCATTACTTGGCAAAATTTCTGCCATTAGCTTAGGTGGTAAAAATTCTGCCAAACTTTCTTTCAGGCTAGCATCGCGTAAGGCCTGTAGAACTGCCTTGCGAATAATAGTCTGGGATATCCCTGCGCTGGCGGGGTATACGGGGGTCAAACTAGCGGGCAAGGGGGTATCTGCTGAAGCGCTGCGAACAGTGGGATGCACCATCTCAGCACCAAGATAACCCTCCCTCACCTCACCACGCACTCGAATATGACTTCCAACTGCCATTTGCTTTTGCTGGCTTGGGTAGAAATTGAGGAAGCGGAGTTGAATCGAGGCAGTATCGTCCTCAATCGTGACTAACAACTGCCTTCTAGGGCGGAATAGGACCTGATTCCGAATCACAATACCTTGCGTTTGGATAGAATGGAATCTTCCCAGGCCCAAGGCCTCCTCAATGGTGAAAAGTTCTGTCTCATCTTCATAGCGAGATGGCAGGTGCAAAGCAAGGGCCATGGGGCTGTTTAGACCCATTTTTTCGAGTGCAGTTGGCGGTCGCTTAGTCATCATCGTTAAAATCCAATACCTGATGGTAATGCTATGCAACTCTCCGACTTCAATTACGACCTCCCGCCCCAACTAATTGCCCAGCACCCCTTGGCAAATAGAACCGATAGCCGCCTCCTGGAGGTCAAGGTCGAAGGGGATAATGCCGCCCATTTGATTGATCGACAATTTCGAGAGATCCTTAACCTGATCAAGCCAGGGGATTTGCTAGTCTTTAATGACACTAAAGTCATTCCTGCTCGTCTGCATGGCAAAAAGGAGACTGGGGGTAATGTCGAACTGCTAATTGAACGTATCACTGGCGACAAACAAGCCTGGGTTCAAATCAGAGCATCCAAGGTTCCAAAGACCGGTAGCATTATTCATATTCATAATCGGGCTGGTGAAACTTTTCCAGTAGAAATGATTGGCCATAATGATCGATTCTATGAAGTACGCTTTCCGGAAAATATTTTTTCCTTGTTAGAGCATTTTGGTGAACTACCCCTACCCCCTTACATCGAGCACCAACCAAATCAAGAAGATACTAGTCGCTACCAAACCGTAGTGGCTAAGTATCCTGGTGCGGTCGCCGCCCCTACTGCAGGCCTACACTTTGACGAGGCTATTCTCAATCAACTTCGTGAGCAAGGCGTCAATCAGGCTAGTGTCACACTACATGTGGGTGCAGGCACCTTTACGCCAGTTCGCGAAGAAGACCTCAGCAAGCACAAGATGCACTACGAGTGGTATTCAGTTCCCGCCCAAACTATTGCAGCAGTTGAATCTACTCATAAGGCAGGTGGCAGAGTCATTGCGATTGGCACCACCAGTATGAGGGCTTTAGAGAGCTGGGCACAAACTCAAAAAGATCACGGTGAAACTAATCTATTTATCACGCCAGGGTATACATTCAAAACCATAGATTGCCTACTGACTAACTTTCACCTACCAAAATCGACCTTATTAATGCTAGTCAGCGCCTTTGCCGGCGTGGACAATATCCGTAATGCCTATCAACATGCCATTCAAAATGAATATCGCTTTTTCAGCTACGGCGATGCGATGTTCTTAAGCCGTCTTAACCATATACATCCATGACAAAACCCATTCACTTCAATATCCTAGCGCGCGACTCCGCAAGCCCTGCACGACTGGGTCAGCTTGATCTTCCTCATGGCAGTGTACAAACCCCGATCTTCATGCCAGTAGGTACCTATGGAACTGTGAAGGCGATGACCCCGCGGGATTTGAAAGAAGCGAAAGCCCAAATTATTTTAGGCAACACTTTTCATCTGTGGCTGCGTCCCGGTTTAGATGTCGTCAAAAAACATGGCGGCTTGCATCGCTTTATGGGCTGGGATAAGCCGATCTTGACAGACTCTGGTGGCTTTCAAGTATTTAGCTTGGGCGCACTGAGAAAAATCTCTGAAGAGGGTGTAACTTTTTCTTCGCCAATCAATGGCGATAAATTATTCATGTCCCCAGAAGTATCGATGGAAATTCAGGCGGTACTCAACAGCGATATCGCTATGCAGTTTGATGAGTGCACGCCTTACGAAGTGAAAGGCCAAGCAACCTCAGAAAAAACTGCGCGCGCCTCACTCGAGATGTCTCTTCGTTGGGGTGATCGCTCCTTGAAGCGCTTTCGGGAGCTCGAAACTGGCAATGGCCTCTTTGGCATCGTCCAAGGAGGCATGTTTGAAAACCTACGAGAATGTTCACTGGATGCAGTAAGTCAACAGGGGTTTGATGGCATTGCGATTGGCGGCCTCTCTGTAGGGGAGCCTAAGCCAGAATTTGAGCGCATTCTCCACTTCACTGCCCCTAAGCTGCCCGAGCACATGCCGCATTATTTAATGGGGGTCGGGACACCCGAAGACCTGATGTTAGGCATCAGTCTTGGTATTGATATGTTTGACTGCGTCATGCCAACACGCAATGCTCGCAATGGCTGGCTCTTTACTCGCTTTGGCGACCTCAAGCTGCGCAATTCAGGCTACAAGGACGATGATCGCCCTGTTGACCCTACCTGCGCTTGTTATACCTGCCAAAACTTCACTAGATCCTACTTAAATCACCTCCAAAAGGCCAATGAGATCCTAGGCTCGCAGCTCAATACTATCCACAATCTCTCTTACTACCTCCAACTCATGGAAGAGGTGCGAGAGTCGCTAGCCAAGGATCGCTTTAGCGCCTATCGCGAGGAATTTCATCGAAATCGTCAGCGCGGCGTAGAACCTGGGCAGGATTAATAACCCTAGGGCGGTAAATCAGTGCTCAAAGCCCCATACAGTTTAGAATTACGGCTTTATGGCTTTGCTTTAAAAGCCTAAAACTGAAGCAGTTTCCAATTGGTAATTAATGGAGGTTTTGTATGTGGATTAGTAACGCATTTGCCCAGGCTCCAGCTGCGGGCGCAGATTCTGGTGGCTTAATGAGCTTCCTTCCCTTGATTTTGATGTTTGCGGTGCTGTACTTCATCATGATTCGCCCACAAATGAAGCGTCAAAAAGAAACTAAGGCAATGCTTGAGTCTTTAGCAGTTGGCGACGAAGTAGTCACTGTTGGCGGCATCATCGGTAAGGTGACTGCATTAAAAGATCAAGTAGTGACTGTTGAAATTGCAGCAGGCACTGAAGTACAGATGCAAAAAGGTGCCATCACAACAGTATTACCTAAAGGCTCACTGAAGTCCGCTTAATAAGCCTGTTTAAAAGTATCTCAATATGAATCGCTACCCTCTCTGGAAATACTTAGTCATCCTATTTGCTTTATTAATCGGGGGACTATATTCATTGCCTAATTTTTATGGAGAGGCCCCAGCGGTTCAAGTCTCGTCCGCGAAGCCAACCATTAAGGTTGATTTGGCGACACAGTCTCGAGTCGAAAAGATTCTAAGTGATGACAATATTAGTAACACTGGCATCTTCTTTGAATCGACAGGTAGCGTTGGCTCCATCAAAATTCGTTTTAGTAACACCGATATTCAGCTGCGCGCTCGTGATTTATTACAGCAAAAAATGAATATCGATCAAAACGATCCTAATTTCACAGTCGCATTAAATCTGCTCTCCAATACTCCCGGTTGGTTAAATGCACTCAATGCATTACCAATGCCCCTTGGACTGGACTTGCGAGGTGGCGTTTACTTCTTGCTTCAAGTAGATATGAAGGGTGCCGTTCAAAAAAAGGTCACTTCTTTAGCTGCTGATATTCGTAGCCAGTTACGTGACAAATCCATTCGCCAACAAGCAATTGAGCGGGGCCAAGACAGCATCACTCTGACTTTTGGTAGTACTGAAGACGCAGAAAAAGCACGCGCACTATTAATAACCAGTCAGCCTGAACTCCTGTGGCAAATCAAACCTAATGGCTTGTCTCCAAAACTGGTGGGTGAATTCAAACCCACTGCCTTAAAAGAAATTCAAGATAGCGCAGTAAAACAAAATATCATCACACTCAATAAACGGGTGAATGAATTGGCCGTTAAAGAGCCAGTGATTCAGCAGCAAGGCGCAGAGCGTATTGTGGTGCAGCTGCCAGGCGTACAAGATACCGCACGTGCCAAAGATATTATTGGTCGTACGGCTACCCTAGAGTCTAGGCTTGCTGACCCCATCGTCTCCACAATTGCGATTGGAGAGACTCCTCCCCCAGGCATGGATGTTTTCCGCTTTGGTGAAAATCGTCAAGGCGTATTTAAAAAGTCGGTCATTTTCAGCGGTGATCGCATCACCGATGCGAGTGCTGGCTTTGATCAAAATCAACGCCCTGCAGTAAATATCTCTTTAGATGCTGCTGGTGGTCGCGTAATGCAAGAAATCACTCGTGAAAACATTGGCAAGCCGATGGGCATGATCTTGTTTGAGAAAGGTAAAGGTGAAGTTCTCACTATTGCCACCATTCAAGGTGAATTTGGTTCCAAGTTCCAAATTACTGGTCAACCGACTACAGAAAGCGCAAATGACCTAGCTCTTTTGTTGCGTGCAGGCTCTTTAGCAGCTCCAATGGAAATCATTGAAGAGCGCACTATTGGACCTAGCCTTGGAGCAGAAAATATTGAGAAAGGCTTTACCTCACTCATTATTGGTTTTGCAGCAATCTCTATTTTCATGATTGCTTACTACCTATTATTTGGCACCTTCTCAGTAGTGGCGCTTGCGGTGAACTTATTACTTTTGATTTCCGTTCTTTCGATGCTACAAGCCACTTTAACTTTGCCAGGTATCGCTGCGATGGCATTAGCACTCGGTATGGCGATTGACTCCAACGTGTTAATCAACGAACGTATTCGTGAGGAGCTACGGAATGGCGCAGCTCCACAAACTGCAATCGCAGTAGGCTTTGATAAAGCCTGGGCGACTATTTTAGACTCCAATGTCACCACCTTAATTGCAGGCCTTGCATTACTCGCATTTGGTTCTGGTCCAATCAAAGGCTTTGCTGTAGTGCATTGTCTGGGTATCGTGACTTCGATGTTCTCAGCCGTCTTCTTCTCGCGTGGAATCGTAAACCTCTGGTACGGCAGAGGTAAGAAAGTTCAAAAACTCGCTATTGGCCAAGTTTGGCGCCCACAGGAGAAATAAACCATGGAATTTTTCCGAATTAAAAAAGATATTCCCTTTATGCGCCATGCTCTGGTGCTTAATGCGGTTTCTTTAATTACCTTCTTAGCTGCCGTTTTCTTCTTGTGGCATAACGGCCTACACCTATCGATTGAGTTTACTGGCGGCACGGTGATGGAAGTCACCTATCCAAAAACTGCCCCGCTTGATTCAATCAGAACAAATGTAGAAAAGTTAGGTTACCCCGATACCCAGATTCAGAACTTTGGTAGCTCGCGCGATGTGATGATTCGCCTACCACTTCAAAGGGGTTCCGATGGAAAAATGATTTCTTCCGCCGATCAAAGTGCAGCCGTAATGCAAGCGCTTGAACCCGCCAGCTCTGGCGTGAAATTACAGCGCGTAGAGTTTGTCGGTCCACAAGTGGGCCGTGAACTTGCGATAGATGGACTGTTGGCCTTGCTATTTGTCATCATCGGAATTGTGGTGTATCTCTCCTTCCGCTTTGAGTGGAAGTTTGCGCTCGCTGGCATCATTGCAAACTTGCATGACATCATCATCATTTTGGGTTTCTTCGCCTTTTTCCAATGGGAGTTCTCCCTCTCGGTTTTGGCGGCGGTACTTGCTGTTCTGGGCTATTCAGTCAATGAGTCTGTGGTCATCTTTGACCGTATTCGCGAGAACTTCCGCAAATACCGCAAGATGAACACCCAAGAGATTATTGATAATGCAATTACCAGCACGATTAGCCGTACCGTGATTACTCATGGCAGTACTGAGATGATGGTCTTAGCGATGTTAATTTTTGGCGGCCCTACCCTGTTCTATTTTGCGCTGGCACTGACTATAGGTATTTTGTTTGGTATCTACTCTTCAGTATTCGTAGCAGCAGCGCTAGCGATGTGGCTTGGCGTAACTCGTGAAGATCTGGTGAAGGGTGAGCGTAAGCCGGATGATGTTACCCGTAATGATGACCCCAACTTTGGGGCTCAGGTTTAATAAAACTAAACTGATATTTTGAATTCACTCTGAGTATCAAGGGCGGCTAGTATTTTCTGGGTCGCACCTTGATGCGCACCCGAGTAACTCTTTGCAGCACTCGACATCTTTGCTAAATCAGCTGTATTCAATAGCAATTCTTTTAAAGTCTCCCTTAAAGTAATCGACTCCCTCAAGAGGATCTCACCTTTAATTCGCTTTGCTGCGCCCATTTCGATTGCATCTAATGCCGCCTGTTGAAAGTTATAGGTATGCTCACCCAATAAAACAGGGCAACCAGCAGCACAGGCTTCAATCAAATTCTGGCCTCCAAAAGGCAATAAGCTACCACCCATCACTACTAAATCAGCAGCACTGTAATACATTGGCATCTCGCCCATCGAGTCCCCGAGAATAACTTCTAAATCGGTAGTACCTTTTGGAACTCCGCTCCACTCGCTCCGGCACCGAAACTTCAAACCCGCTTCATGAATTTGATTAGCCACATCTGAGAAGCGCTCAGGATGGCGTGGCACGATACAAAGCAAGGGCGCAATCTTGAAAACATGACTTAAGAGTAAATCTTTCCAGGCCTTGAGAATAATTACCTCTTCGCCATCACGAGTACTTGCTGCACACACCATGAGACGATGATTACTATGTAGCTCTTGTTGCCAAGATTTTCCTTGTTCAACTAAGCCGGGATCAAGTGGCGCATCAAACTTCAGGTTGCCAACAATGTCCACTTTTTTGACACCAAGACCACGATAGCGCTGGGCATCAAATTCGGTTTGGGCCAAGATACCAGCAAAGGCCTGAAATAAAGATCTACCTGCTTTACCAAAACAGCCGACCCGACGAGCGCTTCTCTCAGATAAACGGGCGTTGACTAAAAATAAGGGCAAGCCAATTTCTGCACAATAGAACACCACCGTTGGCCACGCCTCAGTTTCCATGAACAAGCCTAACTTTGGCTGAAATGTCCGAATAAAATTAGCGACAGCCCAACAGAGGTCATAAGGTAAATAGGCTTGGCGTAGCTGACCGCTAGCGATTGCTTTTGCAAATAAAGCAGCGCCAGTACGGCGGCCATTGAGCGTCATATGGGTTAGCAAAATAGTTTCGCCACGTGTGAGATAGGCATTAATCAGGGATTGAGCCGCTCTTGTCTCCCCAACCGATACCGCATGAATCCAGATAGAGCCCTGCCCATTGGATTTTCCATAAGCAAACCCTAGGCGCTCAGAAAAGTGTCGTAGATACTCGGATGAATGTCGTAAACGCCAAGCTAAGCGTATGAAAGCCACGGGTAAAAGTAGATGCCATAGCAATTGATAAATTGCAAACCAGATCTTGGGGCGGGCACCATATTCAGCATCTTGCGGGACGCGCCCAAGGCTTGGGGTCAAACTCACTTTTTCAGGCGTTCGGTCAATTCGACCGCCTTACCTAAATAAGAAGAAGGGGTCATTTCGAGCAACAACTTTTTTGCATCCTCCGGAATTTTTAAGCCCCGAATAAAAGTTTGTAAATCAGCCTGATTGATGCCTTTGCCACGCGTTAATTCTTTGAGTTGCTCATAGGGATTCTCAATACCGTAGCGACGCATCACGGTTTGCACTGGCTCAGCCAATACTTCCCAGCAGTTATCTAAATCAGCGGCAATCGAAGCATGGTTTACTTCCAGTTTGCCAAGGCCTCGCAAAGCGCTGTCATAGGCCAAGACGCTGTGGCCAAAGGCTGGGCCTAGGTTGCGCAAAACTGTTGAGTCGGTGAGGTCACGCTGCCAACGTGAGATCGGCAACTTCTCAGCTAAATGGCGCAATAAGGCGTTTGCTACACCTAAGTTACCTTCGGAATTTTCAAAGTCAATTGGATTCACTTTATGCGGCATCGTAGAAGAACCAATCTCACCTGCTTTAGTGCGCTGCTTAAAATAACCAATCGAAATATAGGCCCAAAAATCGCGGTCCATATCTAGCAAAATGGTATTAGCGCGAGCGATCGCATCAAACAACTCAGCCATACCATCGTGCGGCTCAATCTGAATGGTGTATGGATTGAAGGTCAAACCTAAACGTTTCTCAACTACATTCTTGGAAAAGTTTTCCCAATCAAAATCGGGGTAAGCCGATAAGTGCGCGTTGTAATTACCAACGGCACCATTCATTTTGCCCAAAAGGGGAACCTTTACAATCACGTCAATAGCACGCTCTAAACGCTTAGCAATATTTGCCAGTTCTTTGCCCAAGGTACTTGGGGAGGCGGGTTGGCCATGGGTGCGGGAGAGTAAAGGTACTTTTGCATTCTCAATCGCCAAGTCGGTTAATACGGTAAGTACTTTTCTGAGTTGTGGCAGCAAAACCTCATCACGTGCGCCACGTAACATCAAACCATGAGATGTATTGTTGATATCTTCAGAAGTACAGGCAAAGTGAATAAACTCGCTCGCTTTAAGTAAATCAGGGCGGCCAGCTACTTTTTCTTTTAAGAAATACTCAACTGCCTTCACATCATGATTGGTAACCGCCTCGATGTCTTTAATACGCTGTGCATCCACATCAGAGAAGTTATCTGGCAAGGATAGTAAAAAGGCTTCATCTGCTGCACTAATTTTTGGCACATCTGGCAGGCCTGCTGAGGCCAAAGCCAACAACCAATGAATCTCTACAAAGACTCGCTGACGCATAAATGCGGCTTCGGATAACCAAGGTCTCAAGGCATCCAGTTTGCCGGCATAGCGCCCATCTAAAGGGGAAAGTGCATTAAGGGTAGAAATCGGCTGACTCACAAATATTGCCTTTACATTGAATGACTTAATAGTTCCTGATTTTAATCGTTCTTAGGTTTAAGCCATTCGAGGCTGGCATCGCTATACTTACGCCCATGAAACTAATCGGATCCCTCACAAGCCCCTATGTACGTAAAGCACGCATCGTTTTCTTAGAAAAAAAGGTAGATGTCGACCTAGAAATCGAGAATGTCTGGGCTGCAGATACAAAAATTACCCTCAACAACCCTTTAGGCAAGGTTCCCTGCCTTCTGCTGGAGGACGGTGAAGCTATCCATGACTCTCGCGTTATCGTCGAATATGCCGATACTTTGAGCCCTGTGAGTAAGCTCATTCCAGCTGAGAGTCGAGAACGGGCCATAGTCAAGACTTGGGAGGCCCTAGCGGATGGAGTGCTCGACGCAGGCATTTTGGCTCGCTTGGAAGCTACCTGGCGCCCTGCAGAACTGCAAAGCCAAGCATGGATGGATCGTCAAATGGGCAAGACTTCCAAGGCGATTCGTGAAATGTCTGAAAAACTCGGTGGTAATGCGTGGTGCCACAGCAATCAAATGACTTTGGCCGATATTGCTGTTGGATGTGCTCTTGGCTATTTATTATTCCGTTTTCCATCAGTCCAATGGCAAGAACAATACCCCAATCTGGATCGCCTTTATCAAAAATTGATGCAACGCGCTTCGTTTATTGATACCGCGCCACCAGCCGCTTAATTAAGCGAAATACTGAGGCCACTCAGTTAACTAGCAATAATTCCGCCACCTAAGCAGATATCACCATCGTATAAAACGGCAGATTGGCCTGGGGTCACTGCCCATTGAGCATCTGGGAAGCTCAAGTTAAAACTCAGGGGCCCCTGCGCTCCAGCATCAAGCAAACAGGCAGAATCCACCTGACGGTAGCGAGTTTTGGCAGAGTACTGTCCCGCTAGAGGTGCAGCGCCATCAACCCAACTGGCATCGATTGCAGATAGCTTATTGGCTAAAAGCCAGGGGTGTTCATGGCCTTGAGCGACATATAGCGTGTTATTAGCCATATCTTTGCGCGCCACATACCAAGCATCGCCATTACCATCCTGACTGCCGCCTAGACCTATACCTTTGCGTTGCCCCAAGGTAAAGAAAGCCAGCCCCATATGCTCTCCCACGGTTTTACCTTCAGGTGTTTTAATCAGACCAGGAGTGCGGGGCAAGTAGCGATTTAAGAACTCGCGAAAGGGGCGCTCACCAATAAAGCAAATGCCAGTGGAGTCTTTTTTGCGGGCATTGTGCAGGCCAATTTGCTCGGCAATCTTACGAACCTCAGTTTTTGGAATCTCTCCTAAGGGAAAAAGTACATTCGCTAACTGGTCCTGGGTCAGGCGGTGTAAGAAATAGCTTTGATCTTTACTGGCATCAAGTGCTTTTAATAACTGCACTCGGCCGCCCTGATGACGCACCCGCGCATAGTGGCCGGTAGCGATGGCATCGGCACCCAAGCTCATAGCATGGTCCAAAAAGGCCTTGAACTTAATTTCTGCATTGCACAAAACATCTGGATTCGGGGTTCTGCCAGCAGCATATTCTCGGAGAAACTCCGCAAAAACACGCTCTCGGTACTCAGCCGCAAAATTGACCGCTTCAACATCAATTCCTATCAAATCGGCCACTGAAACTACATCTAGCCAATCTTGGCGTGAAGAGCAGTATTCGTCACTATCGTCATCTTCCCAGTTCTTCATGAACAGGCCAATCACCTCATAGCCTTGCTGCTTGAGCATCCAGGCTGCCACGGACGAGTCTACCCCGCCGGACATTCCAATTACGACTTTAGATGGGTTAGAAGCGGGTATTGCCGAAGAATTAAGGGGGGTCATCAAAAAAATGCGAAAATTAGAAACAAGCTAAAAATCCCATTGTAGAAGTCTTGCTCCAGATTTACGAGATTTGGAGAAAAACCTAATAAATGGCGATCAGGATGATTAGGTAGGTGAATCTTCGCCTAACTCACTAAAATAGATTTTTCGAAAAACTTGCATTTGGAGACATGCCATGCGCATAGGAGTACCACTGGAAATTAGGCTCGGGGAAACTCGTGTTGCCGCCACACCAGAAACGGTTAAGAAACTGATTGGTCAAGGCCATACAGTCGTTATTCAAAAAGATGCAGGCGTGACAGCTAGCCAACCAGATTCTGCCTATGAAGCCGTAGGTGCAACTATTGGTAGCGCAGCCGATGCATTTGGGGCTGAGATTGTTCTCAAGGTGCGTGCTCCAGAAGCGGCAGAGCTCAAACAGATTAAATCGGGAAGCGTACTACTTGGCATGCTTGATCCATTTGATAACGATAATATTGCTGCGATGGCCGCTCAAGGCGTTACTGCATTCTCGTTGGAAGCCGCACCACGTACTACGCGCGCGCAAAGCATGGACGTCTTATCATCACAAGCCAATATTGCAGGCTACAAAGCAGTCATGGTTGCCGCGAATGAATACCAGCGCTTTATGCCAATGCTCATGACTGCTGCAGGAACAGTAAAAGCAGCACGTGTACTAATCTTGGGTGCTGGCGTTGCTGGTCTCCAAGCTATTGCGACTGCTAAACGTTTAGGCGCTGTCATTGAAGCATCTGATGTACGCCCTGCCGCTAAAGAACAAATTGAATCCCTCGGCGCAAAGTTTGTCGATGTTCCCTACGAGACCGATGAAGAGCGCGAAATCGCAAAAGGTGTTGGTGGCTATGCCCGCCCAATGCCCGAATCTTGGATGAAACGCCAAGCAGCGCTCGTAGCAGAGCGTGCCCAACAAGCCGACATCGTCATTACTACCGCCCTCATTCCAGGTCGTAAGCCTCCAGTCTTATTGCACAGTGACACTGTTGCCAATATGAAGCCTGGTTCGATCGTGATTGACTTAGCTGCTGGACGTGGCGATAACGGCTCAGGCAATTGCCCTCTGACAGAAGCAGACAAGATTGTTGAGAAGAATGGTGTGAAGATTATTGGATATACCAATCTCGCCAGTATGGTGGCTGCAGATGCTTCAGCTTTGTATTCGCGTAACTTACTCGATTTCATGAAGCTGATTGTGGATACAGAAGCGAAGTTAGTTATCCCAGCGGATGATGACATCGTTACCGCCTGCTTAATGTGTCGTGATGGCCAAGCCATCCGTAAAAACTAATAGAAATTTTTCGAAGGAAACATCATGGATCTCGCTGCTTTTCAAAGCATACTCACCGTCCAAAACATCACCGTGTTTGTATTGGCCATTTTTGTTGGCTACCACGTGGTGTGGAACGTCACACCTGCGTTACATACTCCACTGATGGCCGTTACTAATGCCATCTCTGGAATCATTATTGTTGGCGCGCTGTTACAAACCGAAGTTATTGGCGGTGATGAAATCACCCTCACCAGCATTATTGGTGCGGTGGCAGTATTTTTAGCCTCAATCAATATTTTTGGTGGCTTTATGGTCACTCGTCGCATGCTTGAAATGTTCAAGAAAAAAGCTCCGAAAGCTGATGCGGCTGGGACCAAATAAAACTAGAACAAGATCTATATAGAGACCAAACTCATGTCAAACATAACAGCGATTTCCTATCTCATTTCTTCGGTGCTATTCATCCTCGCCTTGCGCGGATTATCTTCGCCAACCACCTCACGTCAAGGCAATACCTTTGGCATGGTCGGCATGCTACTGGCCGTGATTACCACCTTCCTGATTCCTGACTTTAAACCGGTCTTCTCCTTGATTATTGGTGCGATTGTCGGTGGCGCAATCATTGGAATACTTGCCGCTAAGCGCGTGCAAATGACCAAGATGCCAGAGCTCGTGGCACTAATGCACTCTTTTGTTGGCTTATCGGCTGTGCTGATTGCCATTGCAGCGGTATTTAATCCAGCACAAGATCACACTGGTGCGCAAAAGATTGAACTCTTTATTGGTGCATTTATTGGCGCCATTACCTTTACCGCTTCTGTCATCGCTTTTGGAAAACTGTCGGGTAAGGTAAGCGGAAAACCAGTCACCTTTGCTGGTCAGCATTTACTCAACCTTATCCTAGCAATTGGCATGGTTTCTGGTGGCGCCATCTACTTCATGACAGGCAGCCACGAAGCCTTTTTAGTAATGTGTGCGATTGCATTGGTATTGGGTGTGACTTTGATTATCCCGATCGGTGGTGCAGATATGCCAGTAGTGGTATCTATGCTGAACAGCTACTCGGGTTGGGCGGCTGCAGGTATTGGTTTTACCTTAAATAATCCCGTATTAATTATTGCTGGTGCTTGCGTAGGTTCATCTGGTGCCATTCTGTCTTACATCATGTGCAAGGCGATGAACCGCTCCATTCTTGCAGTGTTGCTAGGCGGCTTTGGTGCCGAAGCTTCGGCTGGTGGCGACGATGATGGCGCTCCAAAAAACTACAAAACTGGTTCGCCAGAAGATGCGGCCTTCCTCATGGAAAATGCGGACACCGTCATCATCGTTCCCGGTTATGGTTTAGCTGTAGCCCGCGCTCAACATGCTTTGAAAGAATTGACAGAAAAGCTGACTCATCACGGCGTTAATGTGAAGTACGCGATTCATCCAGTTGCAGGTCGCATGCCTGGTCACATGAACGTTCTGCTCGCAGAAGCTGAGGTTCCATACGATCAAGTATTTGAAATGGAAGATATCAATAGCGACTTTGGTCAGGCTGATGTCGTCTTAGTTCTTGGTGCAAATGATGTGGTGAATCCCGCTGCTCGTACACCAGGCAGTCCAATTTTCGGCATGCCGATTTTGGAAGCATTTAAAGCCAAAACCATCATCGTTAACAAGCGCTCAATGGCTGCGGGTTATGCAGGCCTAGATAACGAACTCTTCTACATGGACAAAACTATGATGGTCTTCGGCGATGCCAAGAAGGTTGTGGAAGATATGGTGAAGTCTGTCAGTTAAAAAGATTCAGTATTCACACTACAAGCAACCGCCTACGGGCGGTTTTTTTATTTCTTGAGACCTAGACAGGTAGAAATTAATAAAAATAAAGAAGGTCGTTCAGAATGGGGGCATTTTGTTAAATTGATTAGCAAAAACCGTATAAAAAAAACGCCTAGTCTTTTGAACCAGGCGTTTTGGTTTCTACAGCTAGATAGCTGAGGAAATTACGGCTATTACATCATGCCGCCCATTCCACCCATTCCACCCATACCGCCCATATCAGGCATACCGCCACCAGCAGACTCATCTTTTGGTGCTTCGCAGATTGCGCAATCGGTAGTCAACAACAAGCCTGCTACAGAAGCTGCATTAACCAATGCAGTTTTTGTCACCTTGGTTGGATCGATCACACCTTGAGCTACGAGGTCGCCATACTCACCAGTTGCTGCGTTATAGCCGTTATTACCCTTGCTAGCCAATACCGCATTAACCACTACGCTGGCTTCGTCACCTGCATTCGAAACGATGATACGCAGAGGCTCTTCCATGGCGCGCAATACGATACTGATACCAGCGTCTTGATCAGCGTTATCGCCTTTCAAGCCCTTGATACCCTGCATCGCACGCAACAAAGCTACGCCACCGCCAGGAACAATGCCCTCTTCTACTGCAGCGCGAGTAGCGTGCAATGCGTCATCAACGCGGGCTTTCTTTTCTTTCATTTCAACTTCAGTAGCAGCGCCAACACGGATTACTGCAACACCGCCTGCTAACTTGGCAACGCGCTCTTGCAACTTCTCTTTATCGTAGTCGCTAGTTGCTTCTTCGATCTGAACACGAATATTCTTCACACGAGCTTCGATTGCTTTCGCATCGCCAGCACCGTCAATAATGATAGTGTTTTCTTTGCCGATTTCGATACGCTTTGCTTGGCCTAAATGCTCAAGAGTTGTTTTCTCGAGCGTGAGTCCAATTTCTTCAGCAATCACGGTACCGCCAGTCAAAATAGCGATGTCTTCTAACATAGCCTTACGACGATCACCAAAACCTGGAGCCTTAACAGCGCAAGCCTTGATAATGCCGCGAATATTGTTCACAACCAATGTTGCCAAGGCTTCGCCTTCAACATCTTCTGCAATGATCAACAATGGACGGCCAGACTTTGCTACTTGCTCGAGCACTGGGAGCAAATCACGGATGTTGCTTACCTTCTTGTCAAACAAGAGTACGTATGGAGTTTCCAATACAGCAACTTGCTTTTCAGGTTGGTTGATGAAATATGGAGAAAGGTAGCCGCGATCAAACTGCATGCCTTCAACAACTTCAAGCTCATCTTCCAATGACTTGCCATCTTCAACAGTAATCACACCTTCTTTACCTACTTTTTCCATTGCTTCAGCAATACGCTGACCAATACTGTGGTCGCTGTTAGCTGAAATAGAGCCAACTTGAGCAATTTCTTTAGTAGTTGTGCAAGGCTTGCTGATTTTCTTAAGTTCTTCAAGTGCAGCAGTAACAGCTTTATCAATACCACGCTTCAAGTCCATTGGATTGTGACCTGAAACTACGTATTTCATGCCTTCACGAACGATGGATTGAGCTAATACGGTAGCGGTAGTTGTACCGTCACCAGCGATATCAGCAGTTTTAGAAGCCACTTCCTTCACCATCTGTGCGCCCATGTTCTGGAGCTTATCTTTAAGTTCGATCTCTTTTGCTACGGATACGCCATCTTTAGTGATGGTTGGACCACCAAATGAACGCTCAATAACTACATTGCGACCTTTTGGTCCCAAAGTTGTTTTTACTGCGTTCGCAAGAATATTTACGCCTTCTACCATCTTGGTACGGGCGTGATCTCCAAATACAACGTCTTTTGCTGCCATGATTGAGTTCCTTTCTTAGGTACCGATTACTTCTGTACAACAGCCATGATGTCTTCTTCGCGCATTACGAGAAGTTCATCGCTGCCGACCTTAACTGTTTGACCTGCATATTTGCCGAATAACACGCGATCGCCAACTTTGACATCTGGTGCATTCAACTTGCCGCTGTCATCACGTTTGCCCGGGCCAACTGCCAATACTTCGCCTTGATCAGGCTTTTCAGCAGCAGCGTCTGGAATGATGATTCCTGAGGCAGTTTTTGATTCTTGATCTAAACGTTTAATGATTACGCGATCATGTAAAGGACGCAAATTCATTCCTTCTCCTATGTAAGTAAGTGTTAACTAATTAAAATACCCATATAAATCAATGTTTTATAATCTCTGTACACGGAAGCTAGCTGAGATTGCTGTTTAGAAATCTGTTTTAGCACTCGCGTATAGGGAGTGCTGATTATATAGGTCTAAAACCAGGGATTTCAAGGGCAAAGTACCTTTAAATTTTAAATAGGCTTTCTACACTTCTTATAATGGAGGCAGGGAAGTAGGTAGATTCCTACATATAAATAAGTCTTAAGCCCTTACTACTCCAAGCTGTGATGCCTAGACTGGCTAATCACTGACTGGAGAATGCTGATGAGCCCGAAATCCCGGCTGTACACGCTTGTAAAGGCCTGGAAGAATAAACCCTTCCAAGAAGTGCGCGATGCCTGTGGCCAGCCTTGGCTTGGCCTGAGCAGCAAAGCGCTTAAAGAGCACCAATCCTGGTCCCAGAGACAAGCGATTAGTAACGAACCCATCTTTAACACTCAAGGAACAAAACTGACGAGCTCATTATTTAGACCATTGTTAACCAGTACCGATACTCAGCTCCTGAGATTATTTATGGAGGGCTTAGACACAATTACGTATTGGTATCGCAGTGGGCGCTTTATTCCGGGCATCCTACCCCTCTCCGTGGAGCATCTAGCATCAAGTAACTGTATAGATGCCTTGAGCGACCTGATCCTGAATTCTCGACTGCCTGTCGGACTCGTGAGTTTGGGAGTGCACAAACTGAATGGCGCAGATTCAATTGATTCCTGTATGGAAGGTTTGCTACGCATGAGGCGTCTTGGTGTCTCAATCCACCTTCTCGACTTTTCTGGGGCTCGCTCGCAAATTCACTGGATTGAGGCAATTGAACCCGAGGGTATTCATCTTGAGATAGGTCAATTTCGAGCTCATGGTTTACCAATTGAAATGATTTCTCTTAGTCAGCAATTCCAAACTCAAATCTACGCTGGCAATGTCACCTTACTAAAGGATTTAGAAAACGCCATTGCATTAGGTGCGCAACATAGCTATGGAGGACTCATGATGCCGCCAGTAAGTCGCCATCAAATGCTGCATATAGGTGATAGTCGCATTGCTAAAGCCATTTTTTCGCTGCACCCTCATAAAACACTAAACGGAGACAAGTAATGAGAAAACGCGTGATGTTGGTAGACGACCATCCAGCTATGCTGATGGCTTTAAAAAGTATGCTGCAGGACCAATTACTTTTTGAGATAGCGGGACAGGCGCAACATGGTGAAGAGTGCCTACGCTCAATTAAAGAAGTAAATCCAAATATGGTGATTTTAGATTTAGACATGCCCAAGACAGATGGGTTTGATGTCATCCGCCGCATTGGCTTAATGCATCCAGAAGTTCGTATTCTGGTGCTGTCCAGTCTCGATGAAGCGGTCTATGGTGGCAGGGTAAGATCTTTAGGTGCACATGGCTTTGTCAACAAGACTGCTGGTGCAGATGTCATTCTGGCAGCATGCGTTGCGATCTCACAGGGCTACACATTCTTTACTCATGGAAAGAATGGTAATACCTCACTTAGTGACAATGACAAATTAGCATTAATTTCTGATCGTGAGTTGCAAGTGATGAAGTATCTCGGTAAAGGCAGCACTAACCAACAGATATCAGACTTACTTCACATTAGCAACAAGACAGTAGCAACTTACAAGACCAGAGTCTTCGACAAACTAGGCATTAATAATATTGCTGATTTAATCCTATTCTGCCGCATGAATAATATTATCGAAAGTTAATACGAGCATGCATCGGTTCATATTGAAAAATGCTGTATCCATCTGCTGGATTATTACAGGCTTGGCTCATGCCGAACCTTTTAGTACAGCAGAACAATCATGGATCGATGCTCATCCAGTCGTGCGATTTAGTATTCATGAAAAATATGCGTCCTACCTCCGTGAATCCAGCGACCCAAAACAGGTGGGCGTATTTAAATCTTTACTATCAAAACTAGAAGAATGTACGCGCCAAAAATATTTACCAGTATGGAGAACTTCAGATCAAGAGGGTCTCAGGCAACTGAATCAGGGTGAGATAGATTTCATCATTGATCCACCTAGGATTAATAATCATGTCTTACAGTTTGGCAGCCTCTCAGAGGCGATCTTTTGGGGGCAGGATGCCGTCATCACTAAAGCCTCAAGCAAACTAGATTCCCCCAAACTAAAGATTGGCTACTTCGATCGAGGTCTTGAGAATGCGCCCTCTGATACCTTCGGTAAAAGTAAAGCAATAAATTCTCCTATCAGCCTCTTTCAATCCCTTATTCAAAGTGACATCGAGGCACTAGTCATGCCCATACGATTAGCGCGTCAACTGATACAGGAATCCCCAAATTTCGATCTAAAAATAGATGGCCTATACAGTCGCGATCCTTTTGCTTATCGCTGGTTGATATCAGATCAGGATGCTCCCCTGCACAGCGTGTTGAAGCACTTTCTAGATGGTCTAGATCCTATTGCATCACGCCAGCTCTTTGCAGCTGGTGAAGTGCAATCGCTTGCAACACCAAGTGCGCGAGCCAGCATGTTGCCCTGGCTTAGCGCCATATTTCTCTTGATGATTGGCGGGGTGATGTTTTATCAACTTCAAAGGAAATATTTTCATCAAAAGCAAACTGCCCTTAAATTACTGCACTCCAAAGAGTTAGCTGAAAAAGCGAATGCAGCAAAATCTGCATTTCTAGCAACCATGAGTCATGAAATTCGTACACCGATGAATGCTATTTTAGGCGTTCAAGAGCTACTACTCGGTAGCGCACAATTCCCTAAAAAAGATAAACCCTTATTAAAGAGCGCCCAAGCATCAGCTGAATCTCTTTTGGGTATGTTAAATCAAGTATTAGATATTTCTAAGATTGAAGCTGGCAAGCTTACTCTCAATTTAGAGCCCTGCAACCCCCATCAGCTCATGATGGATATCCATGCTGCATTCTCCACAGTAGCGAAGAAGCAAAATCTGCTACTTCACACTTCAATTGATCCCAGGCTTGCCGAAGTCTTGATGATGGATTCCTTGCGTCTTAGACAAGTTCTACAAAATTTACTGAGTAATGCCATCAAGTTCACTACACAAGGTGAGATTTATTTCTCAATTACCGTACTAGCAGATGATCATGCCGGGCAGCTCATAGAGTTTAGGGTGATCGATACTGGTATTGGCATGGGAAGCGAGCAAATTAAATTAGCTCTTCAAGCATTTGAACAGTTACCCACCACACAAGAATCCTCCCTATGTGAACAGAAAAGGGGGACTGGCCTGGGACTAACTATCACCAACCATTTGGTAAGCTCAATGAATAGCCACCTTTATTTTGAGAGCGCGCCTGGCTTTGGGAGTAATGTCCATTTTTCAGTCGCCCTTCCAAGAACTAGCATTGCTGCTTCACAGGTATCTTTTTTTAATTCGCTGACACCTGCTACTAAAAGCCTCATCTCCAAAAAAGCTGGGAAAGGCAACCAGGTCTTAAATGCACTGGTAGTTGAGGATCATCCCGCTAGTCGCCAAATTCTCTCATTGCAATTAGAAGCACTCGGTATTCGAACTTGCGTTTGTGAGAATGCCGCCGTAGCACTGGAGTTGATAAGAGAACGGCATTTTGATCTGATGCTCACAGATCAATCTATGCCAGGAATGCAAGGCTCTGAACTGGCCAAACAAATTCGATCCTTAGGTCATCGCGACTTAATCATTATTGGCGTCACGGCAGATATTTACGCCCTAGACTCGCGTCATCAATTTTTAGCATCTGGTATGAATGGCGTACTCATCAAGCCACTCAGCTTGGGCGCTCTTGAGAATGAGCTTATGCGCTACTTTAACTCTAGCGATATCCCTATCGACATTAGGGAGGAATATTCTTTTGATACTTTTACCAACCTGATCAAGGATGACCCTAAGCAGATCATCGTGATCTTAGAGGAAATTGAGGGAGTCCATCAAGAAATTCTGGATCAATTACGCTCAGATGGTAATCAAATCTCAATTAATGAGATGCAATTTCAGAGCTTAGTTCATAAAATCAAAGGTGGGGCACAATTGCTTGAAGCCAGTCGATTTATCAACGCCTGCCTTAAGCTTGAAGCCGGCGGACCACTACCAGTGCGTATTGAAGAATTCATCCAGCTTCTAGAAGAGCAAAATCAGATCATCAAGGATTACAAGGAAAGATATCGCTAATAATCTACGGCGGTATTAACTAGGCGAGCTCCAAGGGTTATCCTATGGGAAATGCACGCCCAATCCTCTCCACTATCCACCCTCAGTCTACTGGGATTGCTATTGAGCAGTCTACTGATTGCAGGTAGCGCTCACTCCGCTAACTTAGCAGTTCAAGAGACTGCACTGCAGCACATTCCCAAGACCGTTGCTATCAGCCTTGAAAAAAATCAAATTCCTCAAGAGGCAATCAGCATTTCTGTAGTAGAAATTGAGCCAGGCCGTCCTGGAAAAATAATAACCAAAACAGAATTGGATTGGCGCTCCCAGCAAGCGATGAATCCTGCTTCAACTATGAAGCTCATTACTACTCTTGGTGGTCTAGATATCTTAGGATCTCAATATCGCTGGCGCACCAATATTTACACAGATGGATTCATTCGTAAGGGCACCCTCAAAGGCAATATCTATTTGCAGGGAACAGGAGACCCGAAGTTAATCCCTGAAGAATTAGCCAAAATGATGAAAGCCTTGCAAAACCTCGGGATTCAGAAAATCGATGGTAATTTATTTTTTGATAGGAGCGCTTACGCCCCTAATGTCATGGAGCACAATACTATCGACGGTGAATCTCTTCGTGCCTATAACGTACCGCCAGATCCACTACTTTATGCATTTAGAACACTCTCTTTCCAGCTAGGTAAATCTCATACTGCGGATTTCATTGACATCAGCTTTACGCCGCCTCTCTCCCAATTAAAAGTGGTTAATCAAATGCAATTACTTGATCAATCCTGCGATAGCTGGAAAAATAATATTCGCTTTAACTTATATCCCGAAGGAGATGGGGCGGCCACCAACAGACTCCTCACTGCACAGTTCTCAGGTAGCTTCCCAAATGCCTGCAAGGGAGTGAACTACAACGTGGTGGCTCTAGATGCCAATACCTTCCTCACTCAAGGGTTTACTGCGGCATGGGAGTTAGCAGGCGGCAGTTGGATGAAGCCGCCTACTGGTAAGTCTGGCACAGTTCCGCTAGCAGCTAGACTGCTGCTGCAGTTTGAAGGTATTCCTCTGGCTGATGATGTACAGGATATCAATAAGTACTCTAATAATGTGATGGCCAGGCAATTGATGCTGACCTTAGCCCTAGAGAAGATGGGTAAACCAGCAACCACTGAAAATGGTGAGCTCGTGATTCAGAGTTGGTTGAAGAGTCTAGGTCTGCAGTTCCCAGAACTAGTGATTGAGAATGGCTCAGGACTATCTCGCAGCGAGGCAATCTCTGCAGGGCATCTGAATCAAGTATTGGTTGCGGCTCGCAGCTTATCTGTGGCGGAGACTTTTTATAACAGCCTACCGATTGCAGGTACGGATGGCACGATGAGAAATCGCCTCATGGCACACTTACGAAAATTTCTACATCTAAAGAAGAAACCTGAAGCCCGAATTAAAACTGGCTCGCTCGTTGATGTGAGGGCAATCTCTGGTTACGTGATCAGTAAATCTGGAAAGATGTATGCTGTGACCTCATTCATCAACCACCCCAATGCCTGGAAGGGCCTAGAGGCGCATGATCAACTATTAGCGTGGCTACTAGATGACGGACCGGAGCCAAAACTCGCTCGCTGAAGTCGATCTCTCACGCCATCCCACTCCTCGCCTGCTGGCGGCTCTGGAAACAAAATCAAATCCCAGCCCTGCTGATCTAGATCTCGCAGGGAGCGATATAAACGACTTGCGAGTGTAACGCTATCACTAGGAATAATCACTTCTTCAAAATAAACTGAGGGATGGCCATCATCACCCAATGAAGAATCAGAGTCCCATACCGCAACCGCTACCCGGGATTTAGTATCCGGAAACTCACTCAGCGCATCTAACACCATGCCTGGCGCATACATTCTTAATGGGGTATTTGGGGCGTAGTGTGCACGCAAACTTCCAGACACTCTAGGCAGATCAGCAGCCTCGTCACTGATACTACTCTCACCAGGTAAATGCACCTTGATACCTGTCTTGGCAAGAATTTCACTAGGAGTGATGAGGCCCGGTCGCAACAAAACCGCACGATCACCTGAGGATAAATCAATGATGGTTGATTCAATACCAACTTCGCAATCGCCGCCATCCAAAATCATCAACTCTAAAATACCCTCAAACTCATTGCGGACATCAGCTGCGCTCGTTGGAGATACTTTTCCAAAGCGGTTAGCTGAAGGAGCCACTACACCGCCATTAAATTTACGCAGCAATTCTTGTGCAATCTGGTGAGCAGGTGCCCGAATAGCTACCGTATCCTGGCCACCAGTGAGTTCGGTCAAAACACTTTTATCTTTTTTAAAGACTAGGGTGAGTGGGCCTGGCCAAAATGCATTGATGAGCTTTAATGCATCCTCCGACAAATCTCTTGCCCATGGTGCTAGAACTGGCACCCAATCGATTTGCGCTTGATCGAACTGATCAGGAGCTGCTAAGTGAACAATCAAGGGATGATTGGAAGGCCTACCCTTGGCAGTAAAAATCTTTTTGATTGCATCAGGGTTCTTTGCATCTGCCCCTAAGCCATAAACCGTCTCAGTCGGAAAGGCAACTAAACCGCCCTCTCGCAACGTTTTTACTGCCTCGTTAATTACCATGGATGATTGCGGTGAGCTACTATCGCTAGACATTTCTAGGGCTCAATCCCTAATTCAAGGGCTACAGCTGCGCAATTTTGACGAGCTTGGTTTAGTGATTCACCCAAGCAATTGATATGACCCATCTTGCGACCCATGCGTGGATCAGCCTTGCCGTATAAATGTAACTTGGCGTCTGGATGAGAGAGCACCTTATCCCAAGCAGGCTCTCTTAACCTATCTTCACTACCTTCGTACCAAAGATCCCCCAATAAATTCAACATAGAAACAGGAGCTAGTAAACGGGTATCACCTAAGGGTAGGCGCGCCATACTTCTGACCTGCTGCTCAAACTGACTGCTGACACAGGCATCCATGGTGAAGTGACCGGAGTTATGAGGACGAGGGGCGATTTCGTTCGCCACGATGTCGCCACTCTTCAGCACAAAGAACTCCACACACAAAACACCAACGTAGTCGATCTTCCGAATCAGTGCTTTAGCAGCTTCAATCATTTTCTTCTCTTGCCCAGGCTTTAGTGATGGCGCTGGCACAGTAGAGGTATGCAAGATACCATCGCGATGGATGTTTTGAGAGATGGGATAAGCTACTACTGCATCATCATAACCACGTACCACTAGCGCAGAAACCTCAAAGTCCAAATCCATGCGCTTTTCAAGAACGCATGGGACCTTACCTAGTTCACCCCAAGCAGCAATAAGGCTGGTAGAGTCATCAACGGTAATCTGACCTTTGCCGTCATAACCCATGCGTGCGGTTTTCAGAATTCCAGGAAACAGATCGGCAGGAACCCGCTCAATATCCGCATCACGCTCTACTTCACAATAAGGTGCTGGGCCGATATTGGTTTCAACCTTCCAAGTAGCTAAAAACTTTTTCTCGGCAACTCGGTTTTGAGCCAAAGAAACGCAGCTGCTACGTGGTGCCACGAACACACCTAAGGCTTCTAATTCATCTAATGCCTGAGCAGGAACATTTTCGAATTCAGTACTGACCGATTTACATAAAGCCGCCATCTCTTTTAGAGCAGTAGAGTCAGTGTAATCAGCTTGAATAAATTTTTCAGCAATAGAGCCAGCAGGACTATCTGATCCGGGATCAAGGACGCACACCTTATATCCCATTGCTTGAGCGGCCTGAGTAAACATCCGCCCTAGTTGACCGCCACCTAAAATTCCTAAATACGAACCCGGTAAAATGGGTTCCATACGATCTGCCATGTAATTAATATCCCGGCAAATTCATAGAGCGGGCAGCATCAGACTGCTTCGCACGAAACTCTTCTAGCTGTTTTGCTAAAGCAGGATCGTTGACGGCTAAGTTAGCGATGACATGCAGGGCTGCATTCGCCGCACCTGCTTCACCAATCGCAAATGTGGCCACTGGGATACCTTTGGGCATTTGCACAATGGAATAAAGTGAGTCTTCACCGCGCAAATATTTACTGGGGACAGGAACTCCATAAACCGGCACAATTGTTTTAGAGGCGAGCATGCCGGGTAAATGTGCGGCGCCACCAGCCCCAGCAATGATTGCCTTAAGGCCACCTTTGATGGCATTTTCTGCGTACTGGAACATATCATCAGGCATGCGATGGGCAGACAATACTTTAGCCTCATGAGCGATGCCAAATTGCTCAAGCATTTGAGCAGCATGCTGCATGGTGTCCCAATCTGAATTGGAACCCATCACTATCCCGACTATTGGCTTCTGACTCATTTGCCTCTCCAAATGCGCTAATCTAAATCATTAATCTATCTAAGGCCATATTATCCCAGCCTTTTCAGGGCTCCAGGAAATTAGGCCTTAGTTAAGCGAGCGAGAGCTTCGCGGTACTTTTCCGCTGTTTTATCAATAACATCCGCAGGCAACGCTGGCGCTGGGGCTGTTTTTGACCAAAGCTTGCCATCCACTATGGCTGTTTCGAGCCAATCTCGGACAAACTGTTTATCGTAGGAAGGAGGATTCGCGCCCACATGATAGGTTTCGGCGGGCCAAAAACGGGAAGAATCAGCAGTGAGGATTTCATCCATTAATACCAACTGACCGGCATTATCCAAACCAAACTCAAACTTGGTGTCTGCAATGATGATCCCACGAGTCGCAGCATATTCAGAGGCTTCTTTATATAAACGAATACTCACTGTACGAATTTGATTAGCTAACTTCTCACCAATCATCTCAATGACTTTTTCAAAAGAGATATTTTCATCATGCTCGCCAACCTCTGCTTTTGCAGCGGGAGTGAAAATAGGTTCTGGTAACTTCTGTGCATTTTCTAAGCCTTTTGGCAAAGCAATTCCACAAACCTTACCAGTCTCTTTGTAATCTTTCCAGCCGCTACCAGCAAGATAGCCGCGTACCACTGCTTCCACCAAAATTGGCTTGAGGCGCTTAGCCACTACCGCACGCCCTTTGACCTGGTCTATCTCGCTAGCAGGCACAACACTTTCAGGATCAATACCTGTCAAGTGATTCGGAATCACATCGGCTAACTTATCAAACCAGAAGTTGGCCATTTGATTGAGCACAATGCCCTTCTCAGGAATGGGCTGACCCATCACTACGTCGAAAGCGGATAGGCGATCAGTGGTGATCATTAGCAACCTGTCATCACCAAGCGCATAAACATCGCGAACCTTTCCTTTCGAAAGCAAGGGAAGGGACTGAATTGAGGTAGCGTATAAAGCGGGCATATTTATTTCACTTTACGATCTGGGCTAATTTGCCGCCCTTATATAGCTCCGCCATTTTTTCCAAAGGAATGGGCTTAATTTTGGATGCTTGGCCTGAACTACCGAAAGCATTGAAGCGTGCGATACATACTTTCTTAGCCGCTTCACGGGCAGGCTTAAGATAATCGCGAGGATCGAACTTACTTGGGTTCTCGAACAGATAGCGACGGATAGCGCCCGTCATAGCAAGACGAATATCGGTATCAATATTGATCTTGCGCACACCATTCTTAATGCCTTCTTGAATTTCTTCAACAGGAACGCCATAGGTTTCTTTCATATCACCTCCAAACTCACGAATCTCTGCGAGCAACTCTTGTGGAACGCTAGAGGAGCCATGCATCACCAAATGCGTATTGGGTATGCGAGTATGAATTTCTTTAATACGCTCAATTGCCAAGATATCGCCTGTAGGCTTCTTGGTAAATTTGTAAGCGCCGTGACTTGTACCAATTGCAATTGCCAAGGCATCGCATTGCGTAGCTTTTACAAAATCGGCTGCCTGCTCAACATCAGTCAACAGTTGCTCACGTGTCATCTTGCCATCAGCACCGTGACCATCTTCTTTGTCGCCTTGCATTGTTTCTAGTGAGCCCAAAACGCCTAGCTCCGCCTCAACAGTAACCCCGATGGAGTGAGAGAACTTCACCACTTCCCTAGAAACATCGACGTTATATTCATAGCTAGCTACAGTCTTGCCATCAGCCTCTAAAGAGCCGTCCATCATCACACTAGTAAAACCACTCTTAATCGCAGCCATACACACTGCTGGACTTTGACCATGGTCTTGATGCATCACAACAGGAATGTGCGGATAAGCTTCAACTGCAGCAGAGATCAGGTGACGTAAGAAGGATTCGCCAGCATATTTACGAGCACCGGCAGAAGCTTGCATAATTACTGGGGAATCTACTTCATGGGCAGCCTCCATAATCGCAGTGACTTGCTCTAAATTATTGACGTTAAACGCTGGCAAGCCATAACTATTTTCAGCAGCGTGATCCAAGAGTTGTCGTAAAGATACTAAAGCCATGGTGATCTCTTAATTAAAATGTTAGTAATAAATGATTTAAGTAAATATCGTAAAAGTGAACTATTTCACCTGAATAATTTTGAGTGAATTCGTACCGCCGGGCTCGCCCATCGGCTCCCCGGAGGTCAGAACAACAACGTCACCCTTCTTCACTGCGCCTAACTTGATTAAGCAATCTTCTACTTCCTGCAAAGCAATATCCCGCTCCTTGGTGTAATCCAAGCCGATCGGAAATACGTTGCGATAAGTACTCAAAGCGCGCTGCGTTGAAATCTTTGACGTTAGAGCAAAAATTGGCACATGTATGTTGTGACGACTCATCCACACTGCGGTAGATCCAGAGTCAGTCAATGCTGCAATCGCATTAGCATTGAGGTGATGGGCTGTAAACAAGGCCCCCAATGCAATCGTCTGATCAATGCGTGAAAAAACTTGATCTAAGAAATCGGTATCTAGCTTTACGCGATCCGACTTCTCAGCTTCGACACAAATCTCAGCCATCGCCTTAATCGTCTGTACTGGATACATTCCTGCAGCAGATTCAGCAGAGAGCATGACCGCATCGGTTCCATCCAGAACTGCATTCGCTACATCACTGACTTCAGCGCGAGTGGGTACTGGAGCATTAATCATCGACTCCATCATTTGGGTTGCAGTAATCGTGAATTTATCTGCTTCAAGGGCCAGCTTGATCATGCGTTTTTGCAAAGCAGGAACAGCTGGATTCCCCACCTCAATGGCCAAGTCACCACGAGCGACCATGATGCCATCGCTTTCGGCGATGATGCCCTCCAAGGCGCCAGGCAGAATTGCCTCGGCACGCTCAACCTTAGCAATCGTGCGAACCTTTCCAACGCCATGCTTTAAGCTAGCAGCATCCGCCAACTTACGGGCATAGGCCATATCCGCACCATCTTTAGGGAAGCTAATGGCTAGAAAATCTACACCCATTGCGATGGCCGCATCCAAATCAGAAATATCTTTTTCTGTCAAAGCGGGCGCTGTTAACCCGCCACCCGCACGATTAATGCCTTTGTTATTAGAAAGTGGGCCACCTTGCTCTACGAGGGTAAAGATTTCACCGCCCTTAACGCTTTCCACTCGCAGCACAACCAAACCATCATTGAGCAGAAGGCGGTCGCCGGACTTGACATCCTGCGGTAGTTCTTTGTAATCAAGACCTACGCGTTCTTGATTGCCGAGCTCACAAGCGATATCCAAAATAAATTGGGCGCCTTCTTTTAAGAGAATTTTGCTATCAGCAAACTTACCCACACGAATTTTTGGACCCTGGAGGTCAGCCATGATGCCAACTTCTTTGCCAACTTCTGCTGAAATGCTGCGCACTAAATCGTGACGCGCTTTATGGTCAGCAACAGTGCCATGAGAAAAGTTCATTCTCACAACATCCACACCTGCACGAATCATCTCGCGCAATACTTCAGGCTTTTCTGATGCCGGCCCTAACGTGGCAATGATTTTTGTTGCTCTCTGCATATTTAGTCTTTCGCTCTTTCAACAAGTACTGCAAATGCTGGTAAGGTCTTGCCCTCTAAGAATTCTAGGAAGGCACCTCCGCCAGTAGAGATGTAATCCACTTGATTCTGAATACCGTATTTTGCAATTGCTGCCAAGGTGTCGCCGCCGCCAGCAATTGAAAACGCGGGTGAATGCGCAATTGCTGCCGCCAACATCTTAGTACCGCCGCCAAACTGATCAATTTCAAATACGCCTAATGGCCCGTTCCATACTATTGTTCCAGCATGTGCCAGCATGGTGGATAAACGCGCAGCTGTTTTAGGGCCAATGTCCAAAATCATGTCATCCTCAGCTACCTGGTCTGCAGGAACACGATTTGCACGCGCTAAAGGAGAAAGTTCGTTTGCAACCACTACGTCTTCAGGAATAGGAACGTGGGCGCCACGCTTTTCCATAATCTCCATGATTTCTCGAGCCTCACCAACCAAGTCTGGCTCGGCCAATGATTTACCAATAGGTAGGCCCTTAGCTAACATGAAGGTATTTGCAATGCCACCACCCACAATCAATTCATCTACTTTGTTAGCTAAAGCCTTCAAAATTGTGAGCTTAGACGACACTTTTGAGCCCGCAACAATGGCAACTAAGGGGCGCTTCGGGTTTGCAAGAGCACGACTTAAAGCATCTAACTCGGCAGCCATCAAGGGACCTGCGCAAGCAATCGGTGCATATTTGGCTACACCATGAGTAGTGGCCTCGGCACGATGTGCGGTTCCAAAAGCGTCGTTGACATAGACATCACACAGAGCAGCAATATGCTTAGCTAGTTCATCGCTATTCTTTTTCTCGCCCACATTGAGACGGCAGTTCTCCAGCAACACCAAGTCGCCAGGATTCACCTCAAAGTCGCCATCGACCCAATTGCTAATTAAGGGGACTTTTCGATTCAAAAGAGTGGCAATGCGATCGGCCACAGGTGCCAAGCTATCTTCAGGTCTGAATTCACCCTCAGTAGGCCGACCGAGGTGGGAAGTGACCATGACGGCCGCGCCAGCATCTAGGCACATTTGAACTGCCGGCATAGAGGCTTTAATTCGGGTGTCTTCGGTAATATTACCCATGTCATCCTGAGGAACATTGAGGTCGGCACGAATTAAAACCCGCTTCCCCTTGAGAAGGCCTGCTGCAGCTAGGTCACTAAGGCGCTTTACTTTAAAGAGAGATTCCGGCATGAGAATAGGTAAATTGGGTGATTTATTGGGAATACTCCATTCTAAATGCTCTGGGCTAAGAGCCCCAAGGGAATCGGGCTGTCTGGCTTTACTGCCTGCTCTACAATAAAGACTTGGACGTATTTTAGGCCTTGGGGCATACCAGTGGCCTGGCGCCCCGTTTTACTGAATTGATTCACCCAATCTAATAAATACTTAAAAAGGTAGAGAAAATGTCGATGTCCGACCGCGATGGCTTTATTTGGTCCGATGGGAAGCTCGTTCCCTGGCGTGAGGCCAATATTCATGTGCTAACCCACAGTCTCCACTATGGAATGGGTGTGTTTGAAGGTATTCGCGCCTACAAAACACCACAAGGTACCGCCATTTTCCGCCTTCCTGAGCACGTGAAGCGCCTGTTTAATGGAACCAAGATTTTCCAGATGAATATGCCTTACACTCCCGCCGAAATCACTAGCGGCATCATCGACGTCGTGAACAGCAATAAGCTGGAAGCTTGCTATATCCGCCCAATTATTTTTATTGGGTCCCAAAAGCTAGGCATTTCTCCAAAAGGTAATTCCATCCATACTGCTATCGCTGCATGGGAGTGGGGTGCGTATTTGGGCGAAGATGGCCTTAATAAAGGTATTCGCGTTAAGACCTCTTCATTTACCCGTCACTTTGTGAACTCTTCACTAGTGCGTGCCAAGGCATCGGGGTACTACATCAACTCTATTCTGGCCAACCAAGAAGTAACTGCCAACGGCTACGATGAAGCTCTACTACTAGATACGGAAGGTTATGTATCAGAAGGTTCTGGTGAAAACATATTCATTGTTAATAACGGAATTATTTACACCCCAGATCTTGCATCTTGCTTAGATGGCATTACTCGTAATTCGATTATCCAAATCGCCAAAGACCTTGGCTACGAATTGCGCGAAAAACGAATCACTCGAGATGAAGTGTATTCAGCAGACGAAGCTTTCTTTACTGGTACCGCTGCTGAAGTAACGCCTATTCGTGAGTTGGATGATCGCACTATTGGTGACGGTAAACGCGGCCCGATTAGCGAGAAAATTCAGAAGACCTACTTTGATGCGGTTTATGGCAGAAATGATCAGTACAAGTCCTGGCTGACATACGTTAAGTAATAGGAAACTAGAGAATGAGTGAAGCTCAAGTTGTAATGGTTGATGGCAAGGACTTGCCTTTACATTGCCCAACCAATAAAAATCCTAGCTGGAATTCACACCCCCGTGTATTTCTAGATGTTGCTAAAACGGGTGAAGCGAAGTGCCCTTACTGCGGCACTGAGTACAAACTCATTCCTGGTACCGAGCCCCACGGGCACTAAGCCTATCAGCACCCTAGTTTGGGGTGCTGAGTCGGGATACCTCACATGAATCGTATTCTGATCATCGCCCCCAATTGGATTGGTGATGCCGTCATGTCCCAGCCTCTACTGGCTAATCTCAAAGTCATTTACCCGCAGTGTCAAATTGATGTTTTAGCCAGCTCCTGGGTCGCCCCTATTTATCGCTCCTGCGTAGAAGTTAGGCAAGTTATTGAAGCCAAGCTAGAGCACAAGCAATTGCAATGGGGCTTACGCAGGCAGCTAGCAAAGCAGCTTGAAAAAAATCAATACGACACCTGTTTTGTTTTGCCCAATAGCCTGAAGTCTGCGCTCATTCCTTGGCTTGCCAATATTCCACTACGCATTGGCTATCGCGGGGAAATGCGCTTTGGGCTGATTAACATAGCACTAGTTAATCCAAGCAAAGTGAATCGTCCGCCAATGATGAATCATTACCTAGCACTCAGTAATGCACTAAATTACTCACAAGAGATTAATCTCAGTGAATCAGAAAATCCCCATCTCAATATTTCACCTGCATCTAAACAATCTGTGGGCATTAAGTTACAAGTAGCCGCGATTAATGAAAAATCAATCTACGTGCTTTGTCCGGGGGCTGAGTATGGAGTAACCAAACGCTGGCCCACTGAGTATTTTGCCAATCTCACACAGCAACTGATTAGCCATGAGCCAGATGCTCATGTGATTCTTTTGGGCAGTAAAGGCGACCATGCTTTGGGTGAGAGCATTACAGCTCAAGTACAGAATACGTCTCAAATACATAACTGGTGCGGCAATACTTCACTCGATGAGGCAATGGCGCTCATTGGAATGAGTAAAGCCTTGATCAGCAATGACTCCGGTTTAATGCATATCGGCGCTGCATTAACAGTTCCACAAGTAGCAATTTTTGGCTCCAGTGATCCGCACCACACCCCGCCACTATCAGAAAAAGCTAAGGTGATTTGGCTCAACTTGCCATGTAGTCCCTGTCATCAGAGAGAATGTCCTCTTGGTCATCTCAAATGTTTAAAAGATATCCTGCCAGAAACCGTATTGAGCACCATCCGCACACTGCATTAATGCTGTATTACCCTAAATTAATAGAAAGTAAGCCATGTCTAAACTTGCCAGACTCTTTCAGAATGCCGATGAAGTCGTGGAAGCATGGCGTGATGCACTCAAACATCGTGATGTCAAAGGTGCTCTAGCCATCTGGTTAGACGATGATTCGATTACTTGCGTTCTGCCTGAAGGCCAACGCCTGAGTGGCCATGAAGAAATTCGCTCAGGTCTCGAGCGTCTTTTAGCCAAACAAGCGCTCTTCCTCGAGCCTATTGCCTGCATTAGCCACTCCGTTTTAGGGGCTGCAGTCTACGACACTACTGAAGCAGTTCATCTCAAGCCGGATCAAATTGAAGCAGCATTCTTCCTGAACATCACCTTAGTGCTCCTCCAGGATAGTCAAGGCTGGCGTATTGCCCATCTCCATGCGAGTCACTCCACTGAAGATACTTTTGATGCGCCATCAACGCCACATGGATTACATTAAAAAATAATTGTGAAAAAATTGCTACGCTATGGATGAGCAAGTACTGCGATCTCTCGTTAAGTGGCCGCATGTTCCAAACTGCTTTGGCTGGCTAGCGCTGGATCGTCGTGGTAAATGGCGCATGCGTGATGAGTATGCCCAAGAAAATCAGCTGCCTGGTAATGTGATTCAACATACAGCCTTAAATGAATTTATTTCTAGGAACTATGGGCATGATTCATTGGGTAGATATTTTTTCCAAAACGGCCCACAAAGAGTATTTGTCACCCTAGATGCCACCCCATGGGTTGTTCGCATGATCCCAAATATAGATGACTCATCCAAGAGTCTTGGCTTAGTGACACAGTGCGGAACCCAAATATATCCCCAAGGGGCGTTGAGCGATGAAAAAGGGAACATCTACATCACTGGACTACTTTCACAATCCTATTCCGATAACTCTGACGCCAGTATCTTTACTCAGACGGAATCTCTCTCGATCGCACTTTTACATGATCATGATTTAGATCTATTCTC
>CANGCM010000010.1 GCA_947452535.1 Burkholderiaceae bacterium
GGCTTAAAGAGTCAGGATCAAATCACTCTGTTAGAAGAAGAGAAGATCATGGCTTACTACGGTGGCGGCACTTTGTATGCAACCCCTGAGCGCCAAGAGCCTCTTATTTAAATTGCTATTAATTGAAAGTATTTTGTGAATCAAAAACCATATGAATCAGCAGAGCATGAGTTCGAGGCAGCCTTAGGGTTGCCCGAACCATTGCCTGCTGGTGAGACGATTCTTTGGCAAGGCGCTCCAAATTGGACTGCTATGGCTAAACATGTATTTCGTCTGCAATGGCTTGCAATGTATTTTGCAGTGATTGTGGTTTTGCAGGTTTTTTCTGTTGCGGGCAGTGAAGGTGGGCTAGCTGTAGGTTGGAGCAGTGTTGCGCTCGCCTTCTTTTTAGCTGTTATTGGCCTGCTATTGGTCGGTCTGTTGGCCTACTGGTCAGCAACTACCACTATGTACACCTTAACTAACCGTCGTATTGTGATGAGGGTGGGCATTGTTCTCACGGTGACTTTTAATCTTCCCTATAAATCGCTGAAAAGTGCAGATCTGAAGTTATATAAAGATGGCACCGGTGATATCCCGATGCAAATTGCCACGGAAGATAAGATCGCCTTCTTTCATCTATGGCCACATGTGCGCCCTTGGCGCTTGGCAAAGCCAGAACCGATGATGCGCTGCGTTCCTGAGGCAAAGCAGGTGGCAGTAATTCTGACTGAGGCATGGAAGACATCAACGGGTCTGAGCAAGATAGAGACTCAAGATAGTCAAGTTAAACAAGCAGGAGTTCAGGCAGCATGAGCGCTCCAGAAAGAAAAGATTTCTTATCGCCCATTGCAAAAATACTGTTTGCTGATGTGATCATTATTGTTGTATTGCTAGTTTTTATTAATAGCCGTGACTTAAGTCAGATTAGAGAGCCAGATGCGGCGCCCGCCAAAGTGTTGCAGTTGCGTTTTGAAGATCGGCCAGATGGCTCTATCGCTGTAATCAATTACAAAACTGGACAGGAGATTGATTCTGTTCAGGGTGAGGCAGGATTTGTTAGGGGTACCTTGCGTGGGCTTGCTCAAGAAAGAAAGCGCAGGGGGCTCGATAGTGGGCCACCATTTGAACTCATTCATCGTGCAGATGGCCGATTGACTCTGGCTGATACCGCAACTGGTCGTATGCTTGATTTAGAGTCTTTTGGCCCCACCAATGCAGGAACATTTTTTAAGTTATTTAATGCGTCACAGGTAGTAGCAGTTAGTAAATCATAAATATTTTTTTGGAGTGAGAGATGAGTTTAGATAGCGCAGAAAGCATGTTGCAAAGTCAAATTCCAGCCAAGGGATCAATTAATGAGTCCACTAAAATGGCGCTGGAAGATGCGGTATTAAGCCCCCGCTTTTATACGACCAATTTTAAAGAAATGGATCGTATCAGTATTGATGCTTTGCGCCCAGAATGGGATGCATTGATGGCTGAGTATGAAGGGGACAATAATGCGGATCACTTTCAGCGTCCTGCGGATATGGACAAGGATTACTCAAATCTTCATCCAGCCTTGTACGATGAGTTTGTTGATTTCTTAATCAGCTCAATTACCTCTGAGTTCTCTGGTTGTATCTTGTATGCCGAGATCAAGCGTAAGGTAACTAATCCAGATATGCGTATGTTATTTGGTTACATGGCTAGAGATGAAAGCCGTCATGCGGGCTTTATTAATCAGTGGCTCAAAGACTTCAATATCGGTATTGATTTAGGCTTTCTAGCCAAAGCGAAGAAATATACTTACTTTAGGCCGAAGTTTATCTTTTATGCTACCTATCTCTCCGAGAAGATCGGTTATGCACGCTACATCACTATTTTTCGGGAGCTTGAAAGTCGCCCTGAAACTCGCTTTCATCCGATCTTTTTATGGTTTGAGCGCTGGTGTAATGACGAGTTCCGTCATGGCGAGTCCTTTGCGCTGATCATGCGCGCTAATCCGAAGCTACTCCAAGGTGTTAATAAGCTATGGATTCGCTTCTTCATTCTTGCGGTATACGCCACGATGTATGTGCGCGACCATACTCGTATTGAGCTCTATAAGGCAATGAAGATCTCTCCAACGGATTACGACAAGAAAGTGCTATTTATCACCAACGAAATTATTAAGCAGGTATTCCCAATTTCAGTGAATTTAGATGACCCCCGTTTCTATCAGTATCTTGAGGAAATGAAAACGTTGTTTGAGAAAATGGATGCGTATAAAAAAGAGGGTGGCCTGATCAATAAGGTGAAGACTGCCGTTTTAGGTGCTCGTGCTGGCCTTGTCTTTTTGAAGTTGTATTTCATGCCAGTTCAAGACAATACCTTGCCGGCTGATGTTCGAATGATTCCTTCTTGGTAATTTGATGAGCATTGCTTGGCCCATCCTCTATTCCATATTTATATGGTGGTTTAGCACGGGAATGATTCTCTTGCTAAACCAGCGGGATCCTTCGACCTATAAAAATACCTTTTTTGTCAGCGGTATGGTTTTAGCTTCGGCTTTAGTCGGGCTGAAAACCAGTGCTAATGTAAGTACGGTAGCGGGCGCTTATTGTGGCTTTACCTGCGCAATCTTAGTTTGGGGCTGGCAAGAAATTGGCTTCTTATTTGGTTATGTCACCGGCCCTCGTCGAGAGCCTTGTCCAGAAAATTGTCGAGGCTGGCAAAAGATGTACTTTGCATTTAAGACGATCCAGCATCATGAGATTGCCTTGGTCATCTTGGCGCTGGCTGTGACCGCAATGACTTGGGGCGGCTCAAACCAGACGGGTTTTTGGACTTTCATGATCCTTTGGCTCATGAGACAGAGCGCGAAGTTAAATATCTTCTTCGGTGTTTTAAATCTCAATGAGCGCTTCTTACCAAATCATCTCAAATATATTTTTACTTATTTCACCTGTAAGCCGATGAATCCTCTGCTGCCGCTATCGGTGATTGCTGGTGTGCTCTGCGCTATTCCGTTGTGGCAAGCGGCATTTCATCCAAGTAGCAGTGATTTCATGGTTGCCTCTATGTCATTGACCGGTGCTATTTTGTCCTTAGCGGTCTTAGAGCATATTTTGATGGTGGTTCCCTTTTCTAGTGAAGGCTTGTGGAAATGGGGGATGCGATCATAAATACACTCGCTATGCGCCGCTTTCCTGCGCCATCCGCAATCTTAGAGCTGCTGAAGCCAATTACCTGGTTTCCGCCGATGTGGGCTTTTGCCTGTGGAGTCATTGCAACTGGCGTTTCCTTTGAGGGACGCTGGCATTTATTAGTTGCTGGCGTGATTCTCGCTGGGCCGATGGTGTGTGCCGCTAGTCAGGCAGTGAACGATTGGTTTGATCGTGAGGTAGATGCCATTAACGAGCCACAGCGTCCCATTCCCTCTGGTCGGATGCCCGGGACTTGGGGTTTGTATGTTGCCTTTATTTGGACTGGGCTCTCACTTTTATTGGGCTGGCTAATTAGTCCCTGGGCATTTGCTGCGACACTGCTCGGTCTTTTGCTGGCTTGGTTCTACAGCATGCCGCCATTACGCTTTAAGCAAAATGGTTGGTTTGGTAATGCAGCATGCGGAATCTCTTATGAGGGGTTGGCCTGGTTTACAGGCTCAGCTGTGATGATGGGCGATTTACTTCCCTCTACTCCATCCATACTGCTGGCAATTTTGTATAGCATTGGTGCGCACGGCATCATGACCCTGAATGATTTCAAGGCAATTGAAGGCGATCGTCAAATGGGCGTCCTCTCTTTACCTGTCCAACTTGGAGTTGCAGGTGCTGCCGAGAATGCGTGCTTAATGATGTTAGCCCCTCAGTTCGGGGTTTTTGGGCTCCTATTGATTTGGGGTGCTTATTGGCAGGCTGGCGTGATTGCGCTGTTAATAGCGGGACAAATGGTGATGATGCGAAATTTCTTGCTTGATCCAGTCAAGCGCGCATTATTTCTGAGTGGTTTTGGGGTGCCATTATTTGTCGCAGGAATGATGGTGAGTGCGTTTGCAGTGGCAGGACGTTTCTCGGTCAATTAAATTATTTCACTATGAGCTCACCCGAATCTAACTATCTCACTTGGCCCCAAATCGCTCGACTCGGTTTAGTGCAAGCCTGTTTGGGATCGATTGTGGTGTTAACTACCTCGCTATTAAATCGCGTGATGGTAGTTGAGTTAGCTCTGCCAGCAATCTTGCCTGGCGCCCTAGTAGCACTGCATTACTTTATTCAGTTAATCCGCCCACGGATGGGTTTTGGCTCCGATCAAACTCGTAGAGCAAGCCCATGGATTCGAGGCGGGATATTGGTATTGGCTAGCGGGGGAATATTAGCTGCTGCCTCAACCATTCTATTAAGTAGCTCAGTTGGCTTAGGGATTGCGCTGGCTACCGTTGCATTTTTAATGATTGGTATTGGTGTGAGCTCTAGCGGCACAGCATTGTTGGTACTTCTAGCAAAACGAGTGGAGCCTAAAAAGAAGGCTGCAGCAGCTACTTGCGTTTGGCTCATGATGATTTTTGGTTTTGCTTTTACAGCAAGCGTCAGTGGCAAGTTTCTGACACCATTTTCATTTGAGCGTCTTTTAATGATTTCGACCACTGTCTCTGTGATTGCGGTGATAGTGACATTCTTGGCGATCTGGGGAATGGAGTCTCCAGTTGCGAAAACTCAGCAATTAACATCAAACAATGATGAAGTGGAGTTAGAGCTCAGTCCTGCGAAAGCAAGCTTTCGCGAAGCCTTTGCTGAGGTCTGGCAAGAGAGCAGGGTACGTTCGTTTACCTGGTTTGTGTTTGTGTCGATGCTGGCTTATAGCTCTCAAGATTTAATCTTGGAGCCTTTTGCAGCGGTTGCTTTTGGATTCTCACCAGCAGAAACAACCACCTTATCTGGTTTGCAAAATGGTGGCGTACTCATCGGAATGCTCGCCTTAGCTTTTATTACGAGCAAGGCTAAATCCCAGACTTTAACGTCTTTAAGTACGTGGACTATTGGTGGCTGTCTTGCTTCAGCCTTAGCCATGATGGGGCTGGTTTTATCTGGCCCTATTGCCAACGTACTGTTCTTTCAGGTGAGTGTTTTCTTGTTGGGCATCTTTAATGGTGCATTTTCTATTGCAGCCATTGGGTCGATGATGCAATTTGCCAGCATGGGTAGCGCAAAGCGTGAAGGTGTACGGATGGGTATTTGGGGGGCATCGCAAGCGATGGCTTTTGGTTTAGGTGGAATTATTGGAACTGGCTTGAGCGATATTGCAAGGATTGTTTTAGGTGATCCTGCTTCTGCGTATGCTTTTGTTTTTTTCTTAGAAGGTGTTTTATTTGTTATTGCTGCCTACTTGTCTTATCAGACTCGGGCGCAGAAGGAAGTAAGCAATATATCGAATCATTTAGTGGGTGTGTAGCAAATCAATCAATTAACTGAATATGATGGAGATGAAAATGAGTGCCCTAGAAACTTTTGATGTCGTTGTTGTTGGTGGTGGTCCTACTGGAGCAACAGCGGCAAGTGACCTTGCCAAGAAAGGTCGAAAAGTACTCTTATTGGATCGCATGGGCCGCATTAAGCCTTGCGGTGGCGCCATCCCCCCACGCTTGATTAAGGATTTTGAAATCCCTGATGAGCTTCTCGTAGCCAAGGCCAACTGCGCCAGAATGATTGCGCCGTCAGATAAGGCGGTAGATATGCATATTGAGGGCGGCTTTGTAGGGATGGTCGATCGCGATAAGTTCGATGAATTTTTGCGTGTCCGTGCCGCCAATGATGGCGCCGAAAGAAGAACCGGTGTCTTTGAGAAACTGAGTAGAGATGAGGATGGTGTCTCAGTAGTCCATTATGTCGTTCGTGGTGGCAAGCAAAGTGTTCCTGACACAACTGTATCTGTTCGTGCTAAGGCGGTGATTGGTGCGGATGGTGCCAAATCCGGAGTGGGCCGTCAGGCTATTCCAGGTGCCAAGGATGTGGAGTATGTCTTTGCATATCACGAGATCGTTAAGGTCCCTGAAAATCCACCGGCAGATTTTGATGGCACCCGCTGTGATGTGTTTTATCAGGGCGCTTTATCTCCAGACTTTTATGGTTGGATATTCCCGCATGGCACAACCATGAGTATTGGCACAGGAACAGCTGACAAAGGCTTTTCTTTGCGCAGTGCAGTCACAGCCCTAAAAAAACAGACCGGTCTTGAGGATGCTGAAATGCTGAGACACGAGGGCGCACCTCTACCAATGAAGCCATTAAAGAAATGGGATAACGGGAGAGATGTAGTCTTAGCTGGTGATGCTGCTGGCGTGGTAGCTCCAGCTTCAGGTGAGGGAATTTACTACGGCATGTATGGCGGCCGTGTGGCTGCAGAAGCAGTAGAAGAGCTGCTCGTGACTGGTAACGGCAAGGTTTTAGCAAAAGCCCGTAAAAAATTCATGAAAGAACATGGCACCGTATTTTTGGTACTCGGAATCATGCAGCGTTTTTGGTACAACAACGATAAACGGCGCGAGCGCTTTGTCAAAATGTGTGAAGATAAAGATGTGCAGCGCTTAACATTTGAATCGTATATGAATAAAAAGCTTGTTCGCCGTGACCCTATGGCGCACGTGAAGATTTTCTTAAAAGATACCGCCCATTTATTAGGCTTTGCGAAAGTATAAGACGAAGTACGTATTACTTAGAAGCAGTTATTCGGCAGCAGTGTTTAATTAGTCCTAAAACTGAAGGGAAGTGAAATGATGAGAGATAACAGCGCAACAACATTAAAAAATAAAACCGGAAAAATGTATGTCATCGGGATTCTTGCTTTTTCTGGTTTGATCACTGGAATTATCTTTATCAAATTCTTATTCTCGGTTTAATTTTGTGGTGTCAGGCTCAGTTGTTCAAGACTGAAGCCATTGTCATTCACAAGTCGCTTGAGTAGGGCTTGATATTTTGTAGGTTCTACCGTTTTAGTGCGGGAGAGAATCCAGAGATATTGTCTTCTCGGGTCGCTCACGGCGACCAATTGATATTCAGGGTCGATATCAATTACCCAGTAATCTCCCCAGACCATTGGCAGAAAGCCCAGCCAGGCTGGGGCGAAGCGAACCTCTAGGGTCGGGGAAGTGGAATTACCGATTTGCCTTGCAGTTCCGATGGCCTCTCCTTTTTCACCATTTTCAAATGTACAGCGATTGGTGACGCTCACATTACCATCTTCTTTGATCTTGTATGTGGCATTTGTATCGGCGATACATTTTCTTTGAAACCAATTTGGAAATTTAGCAATCTCATACCAAGTGCCTTGGTAGCGCGGCACATCTAATGCGGCAATGGTTTTGATAGGTGCAACAGGTTTTTGTTCGCCTTGTGCAATCGCTGCATTATGAATCAGGCTAAATGCCAGCAGAGCGATGATAGAGTGAAGTGTTTTCATGATGGTTGCCTCAAGGATGTCATTCGGGAAATATTAAGCTTAGAGTATTTCAGTTCAGCGCGATTCATTTAAGCAGGCGACCACTTGTTCATTGCCACTTTTGAGCTGAGTCAACTCATTACCCATTTTATTGATTTTGAGCTGCCCAATTTGTGGATCAAAGCGCATGATGATTTGATAAAAATCTTTGACTTCTAAGAGATTAATCTTGGATTCTTTTCCTTCATAGAGCAGGGCTGCATCGAGCGAGCCCTTCGTAATCTCTATTTTCACGGGGCTACCGTTGAGAGAGCATGTCAGTGTCTTAGTTTGACTATCAATGGCCTCTATTTTGGGAGTTTGAGAGTCACATCCCCATAAAGCCAGGGTCAACATGAGGCCAAGGAATAAACCTCTAGCGTTCATGTCGCTTGGTTTAAAAATAGCATTCAAGATAACTGGGCGAGAGGAGAAACTCCAATGAGGTATTGGTGTAATCCGAAGATGAAAGCCACCCAAAGAATGACTCCAGAAGCGATGGCAATCACTGTCGCTTTGCTGCTGATTTGAGCCTGTTGAGGCATCAGCACAGGACGTTTTCTGGCAGAACGAAAATCTAAGACAGCCCAGATCAAGAAGGCGCCAAACAGAATGAGATCGACTAGAGTGCCGTTGGATATCAAATGCGCTAGTGCCCATACTTTGACACCCAAAATCATCGGATGCTTGAGTTTGAGGCGAATTGCATTATTAGAGGGTGAGCTTCCTGCCAGAAAAATAAATGCGACTAGATTAAGTGCTAGAGCAATGTAGATGAGGAATGCATTGGGTTGCCATAAAACTACTGTAGCTTGCCTCGCTTGCCCGTAGCCAATCACCATGATGATGAATCCAAGCAATGAAACGATGGTGTACAAACCCTTCCACTTCACTTCGCCGATTCGATCAATCATGTGATTACGCCATGACTCAGCAAAGATACGGCAAGAGTGGCTAGCGAGAAAAATGATGAGACCAACTAGGAATAAAGCCATTAAATGCTCCAAAGGGAAATAGGTTTTAGGATTTGTGAGTTTCAGATTCAGTAGGTTTAATACCGTATTGTTCTACTAGAGGCCAGATGTGATTCGGAACCATAGAAGCCATTTTTGCTGGCTGCTCTCTTCTCAGATGCAGCACCGTTTCAATGGCCTTCATTTCTACACGCGTTCTGGCAAACTCCAGACCGCGGGGGCCCACTTTAGGCATCAACCAGCCCACAATGGGTCTCAACCAATTCGGCATTTTTCTTAAAGGAAGTCCACCTGCTGCGCGCTCGACATTCTTCATGAAGCCCACAACGGCAGAGTGACGCTTACCTGCGGTACCAGGAACAGAAGTATGAACTTCATCTCCTAATAAATTGAGTAATTCTTCGCCACGGTCATTACGAACAATGAGCCATTGCTCACCCTGGCCACCCATATAACCAACGGTAATATCGGAGAGCACATTGGTGTAGTCGACACAGGTGCGGCAGGTTAAAGGGAAGAAGTCATTTGGCAAAGTGGAGAGTGGCAATTGAAGAAAGGGGATCTCTTTCTTTTTGCCATCCTTAAAGCGAACCTCAACATGGTAGTCCGCTCGAAATTCCAGATAGTTAATCTCTTCTGGCTCCGAGCTAATGAGTGACAGAAAGTGATGAAAGTTCTCTGTCGTCGTATTGTCTGAGCAGGGTGTGCCAATGACGTAGAGCTTTTCAAGCCCTAACTCTTTTTCAAGCGCTCTTAAGGCATAAACCTGACAAGGGATGCCGATGACAGCCATCTTCTTGTAGCCCTTTGCAATGGCCGGCTCCAAGAGGGAGAGTAGAGGCGCATATCCCATTCTCATGCCGCGACATTTAGCCATATCAGCGGGTTTATCGATAATGATCGGCAAGGGCTTCCAACGATCATTAGGATCCTCGGTCATCGTCAGAATCGCATCAACTGCGCCAGTTTCTAGTAGGCGTTCTCCAATGCGAGTAGTAATACCGGTCCACTGGGCGCCTGTACTTGGGTTATTTAGTCCCGCTCGAAGCATCTTGGTAAATGGACCAAAATGGAGTTCATCGGGCCGACTCAAGTCTCTTGGCCTACCGTGAACCTGAGTTTCCAATTCGGGGTATTTCGGCTTGATGAACTGGCAGGCATCACCACAGCGTTTTGGATTACTAGTGCGAGAGATGCCGCAGTCAGTGCACAAACTTCGATAGGGTGCTGTATCCAGTGTCACGCAAGCCTTTCATGATCGCAATATTGAGTGGAGCAAAGCCATGTATGCTAAAGCCAAACAATCGATTTATTATGGCTTGAGTATAGAATATTTGCAGAGCGCCTTAATCATCTTGGAGAATCAAATATGTTACCGAATATCCCCTTAAAAAGACTCAATGGAGCCCAAGAAAATCTGCAGGATTATGCGGGCAAGACGCTGCTCATAGTCAATGTAGCTAGCCGGTGCGGGTTTACACCGCAATACCGCGATTTACAAAATTTATATGAAGAAAATAAGGCTCACGGTCTCGAAGTTTTAGGATTTCCTTGCAATCAATTTGGAGCTCAAGAACCTGGTTCAGCAGAAGAGATTCAGCAGTTTTGCAGCACCAGTTATGGTGTGACATTTCCGATGTTTGAGAAAATTGATGTCAATGGCGCAGCTGAACATCCTTTGTATGCGTTCTTAAAAGAAAAGGCCCCTGGCATTCTGGGAACGACTGGCATTAAGTGGAACTTCACTAAATTTCTGGTGAGTAAAGATGGTCAATCAGTCGAGCGACTGGCATCTGCCGATGGCGCAAGCAAGATGGCGGAAGCGATTAAAAAACTGCTGTAGTTTTAATGCTGCTTGATGAGCGCTACTTCAAGTGCGTAGCACTCACAAGTAGTATTCACAGCAACATTTACTTCTTTTTCTTTTTATCTGTATCTAGCCATTCGTTGACATCAGGGAAGGCATCGCTGACTTCGCCCATGAACTCACGAACCATGAGATAAAGGCCTATTAGCAATAGGCAAAAAACAAAAACGGAGATGAGTAAAAGAGTGGTATTACTCATTTTCTGAGATTCAAGAGTGCGGATAACTTGAAATAAATTCCAAAACAAAATATCGAGGGAACCCAAATTGCGGTAAAGATAGACTGCTCGCGATCTTGCACTACAAACCATAGGTAAGCAGAGGTGAAGAAGGACAGTACGACGGCTAATAGGATGAAGTAATCTGATCTTTTAAACATATTCACTCCTTTGATTCATTATTAAAGTAGTCTCCAATGCCATAACCAATGGCACTCAATAGGCATCCAATGATAGCGCAGCTGGCTAAGACGCGAATGCCAGAGGACAGTCCATATGCAAACTGGTCTACGGAAATGAAGCTCCATAAACCAAGAATGATCAATATTAAGCTGATGCAGCTAATCAAGAAGCCAAGAGTAATTAACGTTTTTTGAGTAACTCGAGATAATGAAGTCATTGGCTTAGTAGCCTAGCGAATAGCTTCAATTATGCTGCCGATTCCACTGGTTTAGTTGGCCAGACAAAATTCGCCATTGCCGTTATGGTGATGAGTAGAAGGATGATTTCAATCAGATAGACGCCACAGTAGCCAGTGGCTGGACTATTGAGGTCTTCGCCGAAATAATTTCTGGAAGCCATGCCGGCCAAAATATCCCGAAATACTCCCCCGACACCTACTGCAATACCCGCAGCAGTAGCTTGCACAGCACCCCAAGCACCCAATGCCAAACCGCTTTGATTTTCCGGGGCATATCGCATGGTGGCAGTTAAGGTGCCATGACTAAATAGACCATTACCAAACCCAATCATCACTACACCGATAATGAAAATGAAATTACTCTCTAAGGGCGCAGCTAAGATCACCAGCATGAATGCGGGGATACCAATTTTGGCACCATTGCTCGCCATCTTAAAGGGGTCGTAACCTGCGCTTAATACTTTGGAGGCAATGCTGAAGCCAAATAAGCAACCTACTGCTAAAGTGGCTGTTAATACCGTAGTGGCGCTAACGCTCATGTTGAGTAATTCACCACCATAGGGTTCTAACAAGACGTCGTTCATGCTGAATGCCATCGTGCCAAAGCCCACGGCAATTAAACGGCGAACGGCTTGACCACCTTCTTTAAAGGTAGCCCAAGACTCTTTGAAGTTTTGCTCTCTGGCAACTAATGCGCGAGCACGCGCTTCTTCACGACTTTCTTGTTTCCAGAGCGCAATCGCATTCAAGACAATCGTGACCACAGCACTACCTTGAATGACTTGAATTAACCGTCCCGGGCTGTACTCTTCTAGTAGCTGACCAAAAATGAGCGCGCTACCAATCATGCCAATCAGTAGCATCACAAACATCAGGCCAACAATATTGGGTTGTGCTTTAGGGGGCGCAAGATCACAGGCTAATGCAAGGCCTACCGTTTGGGTAGTGTGAATACCGGCACCAACAAATAAAAATGACAGTGCAGCGGCCGCCAATCCAATCCATGCGGGTGCTTCGCTGGCATTACCTGCGCCAGCTAAGACGAGTAAAGCGAAGGGCATGATGGCTAAGCCACCAAATTGCACCATCGTCCCCATCCAAATATAAGGAACACGACGCCAACCTAGGGCAGACTTATGAGTATCCGAGCGAAAACCAATTAAGGCTCTAATGGGAGCAAAAATAATGGGCAGCGCAACCATAATGGATACCAGCGATGCTGGTACGTGTAACTCGACAATCATGACTCTATTTAATGTGCCCACTAATAACACCAGAGCCATGCCAACTGAAACTTGAAACAGGGAGAGTCTGAGTAATCTGCCGAGCGGCAATTCAGGAGAGGCAGCATCTGCAAAAGGCAAAAAACGAGGGCCTAAATTTGCCCAGGTGCCTATTAATTTTTTACTAAAACGATTCATGTAAAACTTATTTTAACTGACGGATACGCAATACAAAAAAATAAGACCCAGATCAAACGATCTAGGTCTTATGAGACAAGATAAAACTTATTTTTGTGCTGTTGGTGCCGCGGGTGCCGAAGTAACAGCGCCAGCTTTAGCAGCTTTACCGCCTTCTAAAAAAGCTTTCACCCAAGTTGTATTGTTAAGTAATGCTAAGTGCACTGAAAAAGAACCGATTGCACACGCACCCAAAAACAATGGAATGCCAACGGTTGGTCTAACTACTGTCCACATTTTTCCGTAGATCATCTCAATCTCCTTTAATTATTTCAACCAAGGTGAATAGATATAAGCAAGTAAGTGGGCGAGTGCTGCAATCATCCCAAAAAATTGCGTACCTTGAATGAGGTTGCGATGTAACTCTTCCGCTTCCTCAACACTCAAACCTGTAAGAGTGTTATTTGTCATAGCTTTCTTCCTCTCAGATCCAACTTCGTCGTGCTAACCCACACGAGGGTACTAAATTCAACTTCTTTGTCACAAGGACAATTTAGTACGAATGTGTAAAAAAATCTATACAGTTTTGTTAGTAATTTCCCTTACAAGTCAATGTATTGCAGTGCAAAATAACTTGTCCATAACAGTGATTTTTGGGGTCCTTTGAGCCATATGGGATATAAAATGGAGCCATCCAATGTCTATTTTGGGGTATCAATTGAGTCAATCTGGTGAGCGTTTTGGCGCTATAAAAATAGTATTCGAGATCTTTTGCGCTGCAGTGGGTTTTGCAATGTCCCTATTGTTCGCTAGGCAGCTTGATCTGGGAGACGTTCCTGGGATATTTGTGGGGCTCATGGGGGCCATCTTTACCTTTATTCTTGCCCAGGGCCTTACTAGCTTCATTTTTCGTATACTCAGACGTGATTAACCCGAGGCTCAGCCTCCAAAGCCCCCTAAGCATTAAGGACGAGTAATGAATAAGCAAACTGAAGCAGGCCCAATTGATACAAAATTGAAAAGAACTATGCTTTGGCTTAAATTTGCCATTGTGGTGTTCCCATTAGCCTTGGCAGGCCAGATCTGGATTCTGTATCAAGAGTATTCATTTACCAATTTAGTTTTTGTGCTGATTACAGCCTTTGCTTTGTATTCCACCATTAATTCATACAAAAAATTTAAGGCCTACGAGGCGGCTGCCAAGAATCAGCAGCAGTAAGGATATGTGGGTTTTCCCTAGGTTGGGAAACTGAAGTAGGTGTCAATCTTGATTGACATATTTCCAAACTAGAGGAAGAATCATTTCCATGATTTTCCAATACCCAATTACTGCTATTTTTTAAATAGCCACTAGCATGCAAATACTCAACCTTGGTGTAAACCATCACACGGCTCCGATTGATATTCGAGAGAGTGTTGCGATATCTCCAGAGGATTTGCAGGATTCATTATTGGATCTTCGTAATTACTTAAAGGGTGGCCATTCAGAATCAAACCCAGAGGTCGCAATCTTATCTACCTGTAATCGTATGGAGATTTATTGCGCTGCTAATGATGCTGCATATCCTGGACATCATCTAGAAGAACGTGCGTTTGATTGGTTGACCTCTCAAAAGCGTTTGCAGGGTGATGCATTGAAGCCTTATATTTATTCTGCAAAAGAGACCGATGCGGTAAAGCACGTATTTAGAGTCAGCTGTGGAATGGACTCCATGGTTTTGGGTGAGACTCAGATACTGGGTCAAATGAAAAAGGCTGTGGAATTAGCGGACCAAGCAGGTACGCTAGGATCCTATCTCAAGCCTTTATTCAACAAGACTTTTTCAGTCGCTAAAGCAGTTCGGTCAACGACGGATATTGGCACCCATTCAGTATCCATGGCTGGTGCATCTGTGCGCTTAGCGGAAAGAATCTTTGGCGATCTCAAAGACTCAAAAATTTTATTTATTGGTGCAGGCGAGATGATTCAACTATGCGCGTCTCACTTTGCTGGTAAAAGACCAAAAGAGATTGCAATCAGTAATCGCACGGTGGATCGCGGTGATGAGATGGCAAAAGTTTTTGCTGAAAAGGGCTTAAAAACCGACTCTTTCCCTTTGCAGTCTTTGCCAACTCGCTTGCATGATTTTGATGTGATTGTTTCCTGTACGGCAAGTGCCTTGCCCATCATTGGCATGGGTATGATTAAAACCGCTTTGAAGGCCAGAAATAGTAGACCGATTGTGTTGATTGACTTAGCGGTACCACGTGATATTGAGCCAGAGATTCGCTCCCTGAAAGATGCCTACCTGTATTCGGTTGACGATTTGGGCGGCGTTGTCAATGAAGGGCGTAACATCCGCGAGCTTTCTATGGCAGATGCTGAGGCAATTATTGATCAAGGTGTGAGCGATTTTTTCCAGACGCTACAAAAAAGAACGCTAGTTCCGATTATTCAATCTCTACAGACTACTGCTGGGCGACTTAAAGAAATTGAATTGGAAAGAGCAGTACGTCGCATTAAACGGGGCGAAGATCCAGTGGCTGTTTTATCCATCATGGCAGAGGCCCTAGCTAATAAATTCATGCATGCGCCTATTACTGCATTACAAAATTCCCCCAATAATGAAATTGAAGATTTCAAACGAATTCTCTCTAGTATTTACTCGCCAAAATAATTACGACGTTTAAAATGTTACAGGCAACTAAAGTGCTTCATACCATTAATTCTTCGCAAGAATTAAAACAACTCGAACAGTCTGAACTGCCCCAATTAGCAGATGAGTTACGTGAATTCATTCTTCAGTCTGTTGCCAGTACCGGTGGGCACTTATCCTCCAATTTAGGAACAGTTGAGCTAGCAATTGCCTTGCATTATGTTTTTGATACTCCAGAAGATCGCATTGTTTGGGATGTAGGGCATCAAAGTTATGCCCATAAAATTTTGACCGGCCGAAGAGAGATGATGCCGAGTTTGCGGCAGTTCGGAGGCTTATCTGGGTTTCCAAAGCGCTCTGAGAGCCAATATGATTCTTTTGGTACGGCGCATTCTTCCACCAGTATTTCTGCTGCTCTTGGGATGGCAGTCGCTAGCAAGGTAAAGGGTGAGAAGCGGAATGTGGTCGCCGTTATTGGGGACGGCTCGATGAGTGCGGGCATGGCCTATGAAGGTCTAAATAATGCTGGAGTTGATAAATCCATTCCCTTAATCGTGATTTTGAACGACAACGAAATGTCGATTTCACCTGCTGTCGGAGCGCTGAATCGCTATTTAGCCAAACTCATTAGCGGCTCTATTTATGGTGCGACTAAAAAAGGCTTGGATAAGATGCTGTCCTATACGCCGCCCTTAAGAGAGTTTGCCAAAAGACTTGAAGGGCATGCCAAAGGGATGATTGGCCCAGCTACTATTTTCGAAGAATTTGGTTTTGACTATTACGGCCCAATTGATGGCCATAATCTCGAAGATCTGATTGCCACGCTGACTAATTTAAAAAAAATTGCCCAAAGTGACGGCCCACAATTTCTCCATATCGTTACTAAAAAAGGGAAGGGATACGAGAGGGCAGAGCTAAATCCTATCTCCTATCACGGGCCTAGCAAATTTAATCCCAGCGAAGGCCTTAAAGCTTCTGCCCCTGGTAAAAAAACCTATACCGAAGTCTTTGGCGAATGGCTATGTGATATGGCCAAGCAAGATGAGCGTCTGATTGGTATTACACCAGCGATGCGAGAAGGTTCTGGCTTGGTTCGGTTTGAGCAAGAATATCCAAAGCGTTATTTTGATGTCGGAATTGCAGAGCAACATGCGGTGACTTTTGCGGCTGGTATTGCTTGTGAGGGTCTGAAGCCAGTAGTGGCGATCTATTCCACCTTTTTACAAAGGGGCTACGATCAGCTCATACATGATGTGACTTTGCAGAATTTACCGATTGTTTTTGCGATAGACCGAGCTGGTATGGTTGGCGCGGATGGTCCAACTCATGCAGGGGTGTTTGATGTTGCCTTTCTGAGATGTTTGCCCAATGTGGTGTTAATGACGCCATCTAATCAAGCAGACTGTCGGGATATGCTGACCACGGCTTTTAGTCTCAACGGCCCCTCGGTAGTGCGTTATCCACGCGGCGCTGGAATGGGTCCAGAGGCATCTCAGGCGCTAGAGACGATTGCCATTGGTAAAGGGTTGATTGTTCGTAAAATAACAAATACAGAAGCCGCTCGAAAAAAGATTGCTTTTGTTTGCTTTGGGCCATTACTCTATAACGCACTGCCAGTTGCAGAGGAGCTTGATGCCACGGTTGCTGATATGCGCTTTGTGAAACCTCTAGATGAAGCATTGCTATTAGATCTTGCGAAAAATCATGATGCCCTGGTTTTTATTGAGGATAGCGCAATCCAAGGAGGGGCAGGCAGCGCTTGTTTAGAGGCGCTATCCGCTCATCATATTCAGATAGCTACTCTACAAATTGGCATACCCGATGAGTATGTTGAGCATGGTGATATTAATGTCCTCTTAGATTTATATGGGCTCTCTCCGGAGAAAATCCTAATCAAAGTGCGCGATCGTTTTCAAATATAAGAACTGCATTGATGTTTAAGAAAGACAAACCAGCTACTAAGACCTTGTCAAAAGAAGACAAGTGGAAATATATTGGTAAACCTGTTTTCATCATATTTGGCACTCTGAATCTTTTTATTCTGGTATTTTTCTTAATCTCCTATTTCTTTTAAATCGTGAGATTGAATCTGTTGGTGAATCAGCTACTTGCAAGCTAAGGCTAAATCTATGTGGAATAAGAGAATGCTCATGCCATTGGTCTGGGGTTTAACTGTGGCGATTTTGGGCGGCTTAGCAACTGATTTAGGGCCTTGGTATCAAGCCTTGAAAGAGCCCTTCTGGAAACCGCCTGACCTCGCATTTGGACCAATCTGGTCTACGATTTTCATTTTGTCTGGGGTTGCTTGGGTGGGCGCGAAACACCTCACCACAAATACGGTGATTCTGAGCCGTTTGACTATTCTTTTTTGGTTAAATGGGTTTCTAAATATTCTTTGGAGTATTTTGTATTTTCGCTTTCAGCGACCCGATTGGTCTTTGTATGAATCCGTTTTTTTATGGCTTTCAGTTCTTGCTATATTGCTGACGATAAGAAAGGTCTCAACTAGATATAGCCTGTACATGCTGCCGTATTTAATCTGGGTCACTATTGCGATCGCATTAAATGTGGTTACCGTTCTTTTGAATGGACCCTTCACTCACTAGGATAGTGATGAGGTCTGATCTGATTCTTGAATGATTTGAGCAAACGCATTGGCGAATAGAGTAGGGGGTTGAGCACCTTGCAACAGGTATTGATCGTTCAGAATAATTGAAGGAACTGAGCTGATACCTTTACTGGTATATAAAGTCTCCTCTTCCCGAACTTCTTTAGCAAACTTATCCCCACTTAAAATTTCCTGCGCTCTTTGATCATCTAAGCCGGCACGAGTAACCGCATCTAGTAAATTGCTCTGATCATCCAAATTGACTGCCAGACAAAAATACGTATTGAGCAATTCCTTTTTTAAAACTGCCTGCTTTTCTAAGTCATATTCTTGAACTGCCCAATGGAGAAGGCGATGCGCATTAAAGGTGTTGTATACGCGTTTACGACCTTCTGGGTGAAATACAAATCCAGCTTCTAAGGCCTTGGTCCGAATATTGGCTTGATTGGCTTTGACCTGCTCTGCGGTTAAGCCATACTTTTCAGTGAGATGCTCAACTGCATCTTGACCACCTTGAGGCATATTGGGATTGAGCTCAAAGGGGCGAAAATGAACTTCAAAATCTGCCTGATCCTTGAGTTTATCTATTGCCTGATTTAGGTTTCCTAGGCCTACGGCACACCAGGGGCAGGCTATATCGGATACATAATCAATTTTTATAGTCGGTTTCATCAGCTTTATTCTACAGAAAGTACTTAGTAGGCCAAGATGACTACATCGCTCTTAAATGCCGCATCGGCACTATCTCTTAATGAGGGTCTCTAATGAGTTAGGGTGTTTTTAGGCACTATTAGTCGTTTAATTGACTCTAGAAGGCATTCCATTGCCAAGCTTCATTCAGTTCAGCAGATGATGTGTGGGGCGGGTAGAATTTAAATACCCAATAGAAACTAGAGAGTGCCAAATGAGCCACTACCAACCTATTAATCTATCTGACAGAGTGGCCCTTTTCTTTACAAAAAGTATGCGCTTTTTTGCAGATACTTTTTTCCAAAAAAGATATGGTCACCGCGCAGTCATTCTTGAGACGGTGGCGGGTGTGCCTGGCATGGTTTCTGGAATGTGGACTCATCTAACGAGTTTACGAACGATGAAACCGGGTTATGGCCCTAAGATTCGTTCTTTATTGGCCGAGGCTGAGAATGAAAGAATGCACTTAATGACTTTTATTGAGATTGCTAAGCCAAATGCATTCGAGCGTTTCTTGGTCCTGTTTGCTCAGGCAATATTCTGGAACATGTTCTTTGTTATCTATGTTTTTTTCCCGCGAACAGCGCACCGAATCGTTGGATATTTTGAAGAGGAGGCGGTGTATTCCTATACAGAATATTTGCGAGAAATTGATAATGGAACATTGCCAAATATCGCTGCACCCAAAATTGCAATTGACTATTGGAAGCTATCTGCTGATGCGACCTTACGTGATGTCGTGATCGCCGTTCGAAAAGATGAAGAAGGTCATCGTGATGCTAATCATAAATTTGCTAGCGAATACGACCACTAGCATCTGAATCTCAGATTCCTTGAGACTGCGGTAAGTGCTTTATTTGAAAATCAGCAATAAGCTCGTTATTGCAATAAGTCCATAAAGAAACAGATAAATTTTTATATCTTTGAAGACAACTGCTCGCGCAATTTTTTTGTATTTCAAAAGATAGAGGTGATAAATGATTGGTGAGATTAATATCACGCCAAACTCAAAGATTAGCTCTAATTTTTCACCAGTCATCTACTTAATGAATTTGCTTTTTGAGAACACTAAAACTGCAACGGATAAGATGCCTACCGAAAAGAGAAAAAAAGATCCCGTTTTTACGAACACCACAAAGCCTAATAGCACTAGGCCAAATGCAAATAATCCTAACTTGTCTCTAGACATTTTCCGCCTCCTAAAAATTGAATATATCCTAGACCGCACTAGGCATATAGCAAAACCATTCCAAACAAGATCTTGCTCAAATAATAACTGAGGTTTTGTATTTTGCGCCATGGGGTTGAATGTTTATCAAGGTGGCATCCACGTATTAAGCTCTGGTACCTGCGTACAATACAAACTAGGTCAGTTGACCTCTGCCTAAACCATAAAAATAAGCTAACTAAGCCAAATTTACATAGATCAATTGAAACCCTACAATCTTTTCTTTCATATTTCTTTTTATAGATGATTGAGCTACGTCAAGCCGCCCTTGAAATATTGCTACTTACAGAAGCCCAAATCAAAGTAAGTCGACTTTTCCAGCTATTCGAGGATTGCCAGCGACAGCCACTAAGCCTTAATATTTCAAAGATATTTAAACCTCAAGATCTTGAGTTACCGGGCCGCCCCGAAAAACCCGAACTTGTTCCCCCACTGCAAGTGCCTAAACGAAGAATGGATAGCGTGGAGGGTAGAGTTTCTTTGTTGCACTCACTGGCGCATATTGAATTTAATGCTATGAATCTAGCGCTTGATGCGATTTGGCGCTTTCCGAATATGCCTCAGAAATACTATGAAGATTGGTTAAAGGTTGCTAAAGAAGAGTCTTATCACTTCAGCTTGATCAATGAGCATATGCAGTCTTTTGGATTTAGCTATGGCGACTTTCCGGCGCATAATAGTTTGTGGGAGATGGTTGAGAGAACCACGGATTCAGTGATTGCCAGAATGGCCCTAGTCCCAAGGACAATGGAAGCGAGAGGTCTTGATGCAGTCCCAGCAATTCGGGATCGATTTAAGCAGGTCAAAGATGCTAGAGCGGTAGAGATATTAGAGATTATTCTTCATGATGAAATTGGCCATGTGCTGATCGGTAATCGTTGGTTTAATTTCTTATGCGCCGCTGACAATATATCTCCAATCACTACCTATAGAGAGCTGGCTAAAAAATATCATGCGCCAACCTTGAGGGGGCCATTTAATTTAGAAGCGCGTCAGCAAGCGGGATTCACGGCAGAGGAATTAAACTTGTTGGAATCCCTCAGTGAGAAAAGGTCACAAGCGGCATGAAGATCCTTAGTCTCATCCCGCCGATGACGCAACTCAATACGCCATATCCCTCAACGGCTTATCTCACTGGATTTTTGCGTTCACAGGGATTTGTTGCGGTTCAAGAGGATTTAGCCTTAGCCCTAGTGCTGGGATTCTTCACTTCAGAAGGTCTAGCTGAGATTCAGAATGCAGCATTGAAGCTTCCAGAGGAAAAGCGCAGTGCTAGCGTGAACTTCTTCCTTGATTATTTTTCTGATTATCAGCATAGCATTGCCTTAGTGATTGCATTTTTACAGGGTAGAGATAGTACTCTTGCCCATCGTATTAACACCCGCTCTTTGTTGCCAGAGGGCCCACGTTTTGCTTCTTTAGATGGTTATGACGAGGAGGAGGGTGGTGATTCATTGGCTTGGGCATTTGGTTCATTGGGATCTCAGGATCGTGCACGCCATTTAGCAACTCTTTATCTCAACGATTTATCAGATGTTTTACGTGATGCTGTGGATGAGCGTTTTGAGTTTGTTCGTTATGCAGAATCTTTGGCAGGTAGTCAGCCTACCTTTACCCCATTAGCGGATGCCTTGGCTTCCAGTCCTACATTAATGGATTTGCATCTACAAGCCTTGACCCAGTCTGCTATAGATAAGCATCAACCGAGTTTGGTGTTGTTATCAGTGCCATTTCCTGGTGCAATGTATGCTGCTCTGAGAATCGCTCAAACTATCAAACGAAATTACCCCAATATCAAAATTGGTCTTGGCGGTGGGTATGTCAATACCGAGTTACGCGAGCTCACAGAGCCTCGTATCTTTGATTTTGTAGATTTCATTACCCTGGACTCTGGAGAGCGACCTTTACTTGCGCTCATCGAGCATTTAAATGGCAAGCGCTCAGCAGAAAGGTTGGTGCGGACATTTATTCGTAATGCCAAAAATGAGGTCCGCTATTTGAATTGGCAAGAGCCAGATATTCCTTTTGAAAATGTGGGAACTGCTACTTGGGATGGCCTCCCTCTCAATTCGTATTTATCTTTACTAGATATGCTCAATCCGATGCATCGTCTGTGGAGTGATGGGCGTTGGAATAAGCTGACTGTCGCTCACGGCTGTTACTGGAAGAAATGTAGCTTTTGTGATGTCAGCCTTGATTATATTTCTCGTTATGAAACAGCTTCAGCCAGCTTACTAGTAGATCGTATCGAAGCGATTGTTGCAGAGACTGGTCAGACTGGATTTCATTTTGTGGATGAGGCTGCACCGCCCAAGATCTTGAAAGCACTCGCCGAGGAATTAATTCGTCGTCAGGTGATGATTTCTTGGTGGGGCAATATTCGCTTTGAGAAAACCTTCACACTCGATTTGTGTGAGCTGTTAGCGCAAAGCGGATGTATTGCAATGTCAGGTGGTCTTGAGGTTGCTTCTAACAGACTACTCGATCTCATGAAAAAAGGGGTTTCGGTAGAGCAGGTGGCTAAGGTAACTAAGAGTTTTTCTGATGCGGGGATTTTGGTGCATGCCTACCTCATGTATGGCTTCCCAACACAAACGATCCAAGAGACAGTAGACGCCTTGGAATACGTCCGCCAGTTTTTCGAGACCGGTTGTATTCAGAGTGGATTTTTTCATCGATTTACTTGTACGGTGCACTCACCAGTGGGTAAAGATCCAGAGGCCTATGGCATTACTTTAGTACCCTTGCCAGAGATTAGTTTTGCCAAGAATGATGTTGCGTTTATTGATCCTAGCGGAGTAGATCATGATCTTCTCGGTTTAGGCCTGAAGAAGGCCATCTACAACTTTATGCATGGAGTTGGCTTTGAGCAGGCTGTAGATACTTGGTTTGAGATGCCGGATATCCCAAAGACAAAAGTGGCCCGCAATAAAATAGCCAAAATTTTGCGGCTTACTTAAGCTTTGCGGTACCTATTAGCTGAATTTAGTCCTTATAAATGGCAATGTGAGTTTATCTAGCCATACTTTCATCGTATCAACTGTTTTGATCCCAGTTGCCTATGGCAGCCTTTCCTATGATCAGGACATACCGGATGCAAGTAAAACGCTTAAAATAAGCAATTAGTTATGTATACCGTAAAAGAACTCTTTCCAACTCTCCAAGGCGAGGGCGCCCACTCTGGCCGCGCAGCCATATTTTGTCGTTTTGCCGGCTGCAATCTCTGGAGTGGTCGCGAAGAAGACCGCGCTTCTGCAGTTTGCCAATTTTGCGATACCGATTTTGTTGGTACTGATGGTGCTGGTGGTGGCAAGTTTGAAACCGCTATTTTGCTGGCTGACACTATTGAAGATGCTTGGATTAGCACCTCGGCTGGACCCCAGCAACGTTATGTGGTTTTTACGGGGGGTGAGCCCTTATTGCAACTCGATGTTGCCTTGATTGATGCGCTCCATGCCAAAGGTTTTGCCATTGCGATAGAGACGAATGGAACGATTAAAGTTCCAAACGGAGTCGATTGGGTATGTGTCAGCCCCAAAGCTGGATCTGATCTGCTTGTATTGCAGGCCGATGAGATTAAGTTGGTCGTTCCTCAAGTGGGTCATAGCTCCCTAGAAACTGTACTGGCCCGATTTGAGAAGATGGATTATCGCAATCGTTTCTTGCAAGCCATGGATGGCCCTCGTCTTCAAGAAAATATGGCGTTAGCTGTAAGTCTTTGTCAAAAAAGGCCCTTATGGCGTTTGAGTGTGCAGACGCATAAAATGATCGGCATTCGATAACCGCTTCACCTAGTAATTTTTAAGTATCCAGAAAAAATAAAATGACCACCAAACAAGAAGCGATTTCTATTACCCGTAGACTCGAGTTTGACTCTGGCCATCGTATTCCCAATCATGATGGGCAGTGCCGTCATTTGCATGGCCATCGCTATGCGATTGAGGTGACCCTGACAGGTAGCGTTGCCGATCGTCCTGGTAAGGCGGATGATGGCATGGTCCTAGATTTTGGCGACATCAAGCGCCTCACGAATCAATATGTGGTGGAGCCTTGGGACCACGCGTTCTTGGTGGCTAAAGAAGATGCGGGATTGGTTGAGTATTTAAATTCCATCCCTAATCACAAAACGGTAGTGATGGAGCGCGTTCCTACGGTTGAAAACTTAGCTAGCGCTGCATTTAAAGTGCTTCAACCCGTATTTGAAAAAGCATTTGAGGGGCGACTTCAACTTTCCTCCATTCGTCTTTATGAAACTCCCAATTGCTGGGCTGACGTTTCTCATTCCTAAGAAGTAATATGCAAGCTGAGCTTGATCGTCAATTTATGCAGGAGGCCTTAGCTCAAGCCAAGCTCGCTGCCTTGGCTGGCGAAGTTCCTGTGGGTGCTGTGCTGGTCAGAGATGGAAAAATCATTTCTAGAGGCTTCAATCAGCCAATTAGTAATAGCGACCCTAGCGCTCACGCTGAGATGATGGTCTTGCGCGCCGCCGCCCAAGTTGAATCCAATTACCGCCTCCCAGGCACCACTCTCTATGTCACCTTAGAGCCTTGCATTATGTGTGCCGGAGCAATGTTGCATGCGAGAGTGGAGCGCGTTGTATTTGGGGCGACTGACCCTAAAACGGGCGCAGCGGGAAGCGTACTTAATGTATTCTCAGAAAAGCAGATTAACCACCAGACCCAAGTTGAAGGTGGAATCATGGAGGATGAGTGCGGTCAGGTACTGCGTGATTTTTTTAAGGGGCGGCGTTGAAGCAAATTCATTTAATTGCTCCTTCTGGAGCTAGCTTAGATATTCGTACCCCATTCCTTGGAATTGAGTGGCTCAATCAACAGGGCCTTGAGGTTCTCAACACCGCCTGCGTAAGCCGAGTGGAGCAACGATTCGCTGGAACCGATGCGGAGCGACTAACTGATCTCAACCAACTTGCCAATGTTTCTCCAAAGACCGTGGTTGTAGCAATGCGAGGCGGTTATGGTTTGCATCGATTGCTTCCTGACATTGAGTGGGATGCTATTGCTAGCGCTATTAACAATGGTCTGCAAATATGCGGCCATAGTGATTTCACAGTCTTTCAGTTGGGAATGTTGGCCAAGACTGGTGCGATTACCTTGGCTGGACCAATGCTTAATTTTGATTTTGCTAGCCAAGGTGAGCAAGGTGCCAATCTTGCTCCCAATGAATTTATGTGGAATCACTTTCAAACAGCAATCAAGCAGCGCAAAGTAGATTGCAATGTCAAAGCGCCACAATCCTTTTACAAAAAATCTACTGCAGGCAAAGCTTCAGGGATGCTCTGGGGTGGAAACTTGACGGTTCTGACAGGCCTGCTTGGTACGCCGTATTTACCCAGTAATCAACAAACCCAAGGTGGCATTTTGTTCTTGGAGGATGTGAATGAGCATCCTTATCGGATTGAGCGGATGTTGATGCAATTATTGGATGCGGGTGTCTTGAGTAATCAAAGCGCCATTCTCTTGGGTGGATTCTCGGCATATCGTCTTTACGATAACGATCGTGGGTATGCATTAGAGAGCGCTATCGATGCTATTCGTAAGCGCCTCCCCGATAATATCCCTGTATTAACGGGATTACCATTTGGACATCAAGTAGAAAAACTAACTTTGCCGGTAGGTGCGCAAGCGCACGTTCAATATGACGCAACAGGCTTTACTATTCACTCTGAATGGTAAGGAATTCTTGATGAAAAACACTTTCTTTCAAGTATGGATATTTTTAATCAGCCTATTGATTGCGAGCACTGCATTGGCAATTGAAGAACCTAAATATATTGTCTTAGAAAAATCTGAGCCCTTTGAGTTGCGCGCTTATGCTCCCCGTCTAGTCGCTGAAGTGAAAGTGGATGGCGATTTAGATGCTGCATCTAGCCAAGGATTTCGTTTAATTGCGGCTTATATTTTTGGAAAAAATCAGGTCAGTGAAAAAATTGCAATGACTGCTCCCGTTGGAATCGAGTCCAGTGATCAAAATAAGAGCGCCAAAATTGCTATGACTGTTCCAGTAGCCATTGAGGGGGCTAAGTCCTTTGAGGATGCCAGTAATCAATGGACGGTGTCTTTTGTGATGCCCTCAGAGTACACTTTGGCTACTCTGCCTAAACCCCTAAATTCAGAAGTCAAGATTAGGGTAGTGCCAGCAGAAAAAAGGGCAGTGATTACGTTTTCTGGTTTTAATAGCGCCGAAAAAGCACAAGCAAAAACTCAGCTTCTGCAAGATTGGATCAAAATCAAGAATTTGAAGGCTACTGGCGACCCTCAATTTGCGCGCTATAACCCGCCTTGGTCCTTACCGTTCATGCGACGCAACGAGATTCTCATCCAAGTTCTGGATTAGGCTTCAAAACTCTTCAATATAAATCCAGCGTTCCTGTCCTGACCTAGGGCTTTGACGAGAATGGGTAGACTTTCGGCTAGCTGCTTTTCTAATGTCCATGGCGGATTGATGATGAACATCCCGCTGGCCTGAAGGCGACGTTCCTTAGGGGCATTCTCAATCCGCAGTTCAGCATGAAGCCAAGAACGTTTATGCGCTGCAGCAATCTTTTTCATCCGATCGGGCAGTGCAGCAGATTCTCGTCTCGATAGCACTGGATACCAGATTGCATAACACCCGGTGGCAAACCGATGTAGCGCCTCTTCCATCGCCGTTTCCAGATAACGATAGTCTTGTTTATCTTCGTAGGAAGGATCAATCAAGACCAGTCCACGTCTACTAGGTGGCGGCACCAATCCTTTCAGTCTTGCAAAACTATCCTCTGCATAAATATCAATTTGCTTTACCTGCTTAAGCTCGCTGATGTTGTGACGTAGGATGTCAATTTCTTTTGGGTGAAGCTCAAAGAGTTTTAGGCGATCTTGAGGTCTAAGTAAGCGTGCCAAGAGAAAGGGGGAGCCGGGATATGCTGTGATTTGATTTGCGCTGTTCTCAGCCTGAATACACTGAAGATAATGCGCAATCCCTGGACTTAAAGAATTTGTCTCTGCAAATTTGGACAAGCGATAAATACCTTGATCTGCTTCTTTGCTTACAGTGGCAAAACCATCTACTAGGCTATAAATACCAGCACCTGCATGGGTATCCACCATCGTAAGTGCGCCTGGCTTTTCTTGGAGATATTCAACTAAATGAATTAAAACAAGATGCTTCAAAATATCTGCATGACTGCCTGCATGAAAAGCATGGCGATAACTAAACATCTTTAAATAGCCTTTGGTTTTTGAGCCTTAATAAATAAAGCGAGAGTGATGCTAATTAGTACTGCACAGGCATATTGCAAGGATTGGTTTAATTCCGAGTCTAAGGTCTGCGTGAGCATGACGTAGATCGTTCCAAGTCCACCCAGAGCTAGCAAGCGTGGACCTACTTTAATCGGTGATAGTTGCGTCTCAGGAATCAGGCTGACTAGGATGGCGCCAAACATGCCTGACCACACTCCAATGGCGCAGCCTGCCAGGACATCAGTAAGCCAGTGGGCGCCAAGTGCATTGCGGGAGAGCCCAGCTAAACCTGCCAGAATAAATACCCACCAGAGGGATGATCTTTTATCTCTATCGCAAGCAAAGAAGATTCCAGAAGCTACAGCAAAAGCCGTAATTGTGTGACCAGAAGGCATGGCTCGCTGCAACAGTGGCTCTCCAACAATATAAAAATCCCCTGAAGCAAGAACGCTAGCAGGCCTTGGGAGTGCCAGGAAAGCTTTCATTATTAGGCTTACTATGCCACCGAATAATGAGCCTAATAATCCAGCAATCAGTAGTCGAGGGGCTAGCAATAAAAGGGGAAGGCAGATTGCAAAGATGCCCCAGCCATTACCGAGGAAGGTGAGCCAGGTCCAAAAAGTATCTGGAAGAAGCTGGGTATAGCGATTGATGAATAAAAACGTCGCAGTTTGTAATCCACTGAAGTAAATCGCAATTGCTAAACCAAGTGGTAGGAGTGGAATAAACCAGACCCATGGCGATGCGATTGCTACAGCCGATTTATGCTGCTCAGCCATACGAATTAACGTGTCCGCTCTTGGTCAGCTTCATTTAATTGATACACCATTTTTTCTAGCACCTGAGAAACGGTAATAGCTTGCATACAGACGTTGTCATGGCAAGGTGTTTTGCGGTGGTTGGCTGCGCTGACACAAGGTGAGCACGCTAGATTAGCTGTAATCGCAATCGACTTACCAATCGAGCCATAGAGGGCTGGAGTTTCTGGTCCGAACAATACAACCGTTCTGAGTGGCGTCACAGCCGAGAAGTGGCCGGGCCCAGAATCATTGGTCACCATGACATCGGACAGGGTGTACAGCGGCGGCAATTCTGCAAAGCTCACTTGGCCAGCAAAGTTCAAAGCATTTTTTACATTGGCTACAAGACGAACCTTTTCAACGTAATCAAATTCCGCAGGGGAGCCGGTGATCAAAATCAGATCTTGAGGGTAACGCTGATTAAGTCCCTGGATTAATTCTGAAAAACGCTGCTGCGCCCAGCGTCTTTGCGGCAATAAATCACTTGCATTTGGATTAACCAAAATAAGACGTTGTTTACCTTGAATAAATTCAATCCCCGCATTTGCACTGAGCTTTTCAATCCGCTCGCGCACGTTTATTAATGCTGCGGGATCAATCACTGCTTGCTCTAAGCGTACCTCAGAATCCGCAATGTGGATTTTGCTAAAAGGCACTTCAATTTCTTTGGCAAATGCAGCGTGAATTAAAGATAGAAAATTTTTCGTGATATGAATATGCGGGTTGTAATGCACTTTGCGAGTCAGCATAAAACCACGCCATAATCCTTCGCCATGAAAGATGTGATAACCAACGCGATGACGTGCACCACAGAGGCCAGTCAAGAGGGCAGTGAAACGAGAAAATAATTCCAAATCAATGACCGTATCAATTCGATGCTTACGTGCCACGATTAAAAATTTGATCGTATCCTTAATTAAACCGACTAAGCTTGAGGAATCGATCGTGAAAATATTCTCTGGCTTAACGGTGTTCAACAAAGTTAAGCTGGCGCGATTACTCTTAAAGATGAGGAAAAATAATTCAGCACCACGCGCTTGTGCATTTCGCATGGCGGGGTCAACCAAAATAGCGCTACCCATTTCAGATAACTCAATAAAGAGTAATTTACGTGGCGCCTCTCGATTTCGACTAAAGATATTTTTGATGCCATCCATTAGAGCAACTATCGGGCTGGCAACTGCGCAGAGTGGTACACCAACCCAGTGGTCAATGGCGCGCATAGTGTTGACGCTAATACTCATAGTGGGACTTTAAAAGAATTATTTCCGTTTTAATAAAAAGTAAGCGCCAGGTAGTACCGATAACACAGTGATAGCACCGTAACTGATAGATGCCAAAACGGTCATCGATGGGTTGACGCCCCACAATGCCAGCACAGACGAGAGCGTGGCCTCCCGCAAACCCCAACCAGAGATGCTGATGGGTAGCATTAGCAACAGGCTGAGTGCAGGTAAGCCAATCATCAGCGCTTCAATAGGAGCATCTACTCCATAGGCTTTTAGACAGAACAAGAGCGTCAGAATCGTCAGGGCATGAATGCCAATCGCAAATGCAGCTTGAGCCAGATTCATGGGCCAGGAAAAGGCTAGCTTGATACCAGGCATGGCATGATTCATGTGGAGGCGATCCAGTAGCTTTTGCAAGAGATCGCAAGAGGGACCCCAGGCTAAAATGAACGCAATCAGTAAGCCTGCAAAGATCATGATCCCGCTGACGGCATAACCCAGATCTTGACCCCAGGTAGCCAAAGTGACGCCACCCAAAATAAGACCGATGCCGCCCAATAGGTTGTTGCCCGCTAAACCAAGCAAGCGATCTACCAAGACCATCGAAAAACTCAAACGCAGTTTTGGGTTTGCATGTTCTAGGTCAAGTGAATGATGAAGCTCAGCATCCAACTCTTTGGCTGCAGTCAAGTTGCCACTGCTATTGAGGTGAGTGGCAGTAATGGCACGATAACTATCGCCACCAAGAGTGCTGGGTAATCCTTGGTTAATGAGACCGCCAGCAAAATACAGTGCGATAAAGTTTTTAAGGCTTCCCTGAAAACCGACTTTGCGCATCAGAAATCCCCAGCGCAGTCCGCCACAAATAAAGGCGCTCAACATCGTCAAGCCGGCAGCTAAAAACCACCAAGGCTGCATTTGAATCTGAGAATCGAGCAGGGTGTGCCAATCAATTCCACTAGTCGCTTTCCAAAGTAAGGCAAGGGATAGCAAAATACGAATGGTTGGCCAAGCCCGCTTGAGGACTGCTTTCCATCCAGATGTGGCTTTTGGGATGGCTTGGGGTTGTGAACTCATAGGCGTAAGGATAATGCCTTGGGCACTACAGGGTCCTGAAAGTGCCTTGAATTCCCAGAATTAACGGGTTGCACCAGTATCTTGCCAGTTGCGGCAGAGGCTGTATTCAAATCTAGATAAGATCCGCCCAAATCGGATGATTTCTAGGCTATCCAAAGGATCGCACTGCTCAAAAGCCAAATTACCCCCTATTGGCGGATTAAATGTCATTCCTGACCAGTTAATCAGTATGGCGCTCGAGCCCTCGGGTAATTGCCCAAACCAGAGATCAAATTGATCCCGTCGTTGATCCAAAACAAAGACGGGCACGGGGCTGGCATACCAAGCGGCCCGACTAGCGAGTGTCCAGTTTTGGACTGCAATACCATTTACCTTGGTTTCTTGAGTTAATTGAGCTGCTTTCTGACCGGCCAGTTTCCATCCATAGAGATCCGCGATGGGGTTAGATTTAATCGCCGCGGTACTGATCCCGCCGGCTAAAACAAAGCCAAAGCCCAGTAAGCAAATGAGAAGCTGCCCAATCAGCAAAAGACGAATCGCTTTGCGGTGTTGCGTGGCCCAGGCCTTGGCTAAGCCAATACCTGCAAAAGGCGCCAAGCAAAACCAGGCGGGGGTAGTCCAGTGTGGCAGGCTGCCACCACCCGATAGTGAGGCAAAAATAGCGAAGGGGATCACAAAGAAACTCAGTAAGGCAATGAGTATGAGTTTCTGATGATGGAGGCAATGCTTGAGAAATAGATAGCTGCCTAAAAGTAATAGTGGCCCAAAGCACGCAATCTGAATACCAATAAAAGCAGCAACTCTGCGCCATGCCCAAGTGCCACCACTGCCATGGGCAATTTGATATCTAAACGAGATCCAGTCATTGATCCAGTTCCAGTAGAGCACCGGACTAATGATAAGCAAGGCGATTACCAAGGCTAACCAGAAGCCCGCTTTTGTGACCCATGCTTTTTTGGGAGATGCTAAAAAAACGAAGAGTATGGCAAACGCGGTAAATACAGCGGTGTACTTACTAAGACCTGCTAAGCCCAGCAGCAAGCCAGTGATCACCCAATCGGCCATTGAAAAAGCATCCTTGCGGGTCCAGCGCAAAGCCATTAGCATCAGTCCCAAGCTCAGAGGGGTTAGTAGAGTGTCGGGTAGAAGTCCAATTGCTAAAACATGAGGTAGTGGTGCTGCGATCATGACTAAAACAGCCATGAGGCCGCATAAGTTAGCGGAAGGTAGTGCGGTCGTTAAATACCCTGCACTTTGTCCTTGCCTTCCTTGGCGTCCTTGTATTAAGCGATGGATTTCAAGCGTGACTTGATATACCAAGAAAGCAGAGAGCGCCCAGAGTAATTCTGGAATCAGGCGAATGATGCCTTCGGATGATGTCAGAGAAACCAGTGGCCACTGTATCCAGCCCACCAATGGCGGATGATCAAAATAACTCCAAGCTAGGTGTTTTGCATATAAGACGTAATGGGCTTCATCCACAGAAAATTCAACTGCGAAGCCGAGGGCAAAATGCACTATCGTAGTAATACAGATGCTTATGACAGCCCAGCTTGAAGGTGATTGATGGCGCATGTAATGATTTTAGACTTACTCACCCCATTATTTGGGACAATCCAGCCTATGCCGAAAAGAATTTCACTAAAAAGTCTTTTACTAATAAGTGCAACGGCCTTTTTTTTGGCGGGTTGCGCTGTCTTTACTGGTAACCCTGTCGAAAACGAGGCTGGACAGGCATTGAGCATCGATCAATTACCTGCCCAAGAGGATCTACCGAAATTCTCTCTTCAGAAATCTCGGGATGGCATGCCGGAGGGCTGGAGTTTCTATCGGATAGCGCCTTATAAGAAAAACACGATTTACCGCCTTGAGAACTATCAAGGGCGCACTGTGCTCTCCGCTAATTCTAAAACTTCAGCTTCAGGTCTGGCAGTAAAACTGCGTCCACGCTCGGCGCAAAACTTATGGCTTCAGTGGGAATGGAAAGCAGTGGGAGCAATGCCGCAAGCTGACAATGCCGATAGTCAACATGATGATGCGCCATTGCGACTGCTGGTGGCTTTTGATGGCAATAAATCAAAACTACCCCTTAAAGAAAAGCTCACCTTTGAGATGGCTCATTTAATTAGTGGTCAAGAGATGCCTTATGCCACAGTGATGTATATCTGGTCAGGTAAGAGTGCGCCTAATACTGTTTTGAGTAATGCACATACCTCTCGAGTAAAAATGATTGTGGTGGATTCTGGTTCGAATAACTTGGGTGAGTGGCGTAAGCATGAGCGTGATCTTGTGGCAGATTACAAATTAGCCTATGGAGAGGTTCCGGGTAATGTGATCGGTATCGCATTGCTGACCGATACGGATAACACCAAATCAGAAGTGCGAGCCCTCTATGGTGATATCGAGTTATTGCGCAAGAATATCAAGTAAGGCTGTAAAGTATGTGACTAGCGATGGCTCGGTCGCCAGCGCTTTAAGAGTAGGGCATTGCTCAATACGCAGAAGCTCGAGAGTGCCATTGCACTGCCTGCCAGCATGGGCGATAAATAACCCAGTGCTGCTAACGGTATCCCAATAGTATTAAATCCAAATGCCCAAAATAAATTTTGACGAATCTTATTCCAAGTTTTCTTGGATACATCGATTGCATCGGCTACCAAAGTAGGATCACCACGCATCAGGGTAATGCCAGCGGCTTGCATGGCAGCGTCGGTTCCGGTGGACATCGCCATACCCACATCTGCCATCGCTAAGGCGGGTGCATCGTTTACGCCATCCCCCACCATAGCTACAAATTGTTGATGACCCTCCAATGTACTTTGTAATTTCTGAATAATTTCTGCTTTATTACCAGGGAGAATTTGTGCAAAGACTTCATCAATACCAATGGTTTTACCTACGCGAGTAGCGGCTGCTTCATTATCACCAGACAGCATCACCGTCCGAATGTGTAATCCATGAAGTGCATCAATTGCTGCTTGAGCATTCGGTTTGAGCTCGTCCCCAAAAGCAATGACTGCAATTGGCTTCAGTGTCTCTGTACCGCCCGAACCTGCATTGATCAGTACAGAAACGGTTTGACCTTGATCAAAACAGGCCTGCGATTTTTGTAAAATAGCGTTGTATTGAGTTTCATCTTTTAAAGAGGCCACGCTTTGTAAGCGCAAAGTCAGACCTGTAAAAGGACCGGCGCTTGGAATGCCTTCAATACCAATACCGGGCAGTGCCTTGCTGGCAGATACTGCAATCGGTGAAACATTTTTTTCTTTAGCTGAATCTAATAGCGCCTTTGCTAAGGGATGCTCACTACCGAATTGCAAGCCGGCAGCAGTAGCGAGTATTTGATCTACCTCAAGTAAAGATGAATTTGAAGGAGTTGAGAAGGGCAGCAAGTCCAGCATGCGCGGCTTACCCATGGTCAATGTCCCCGTCTTATCAAACGCAACGATATTGAGTTTGTGCGCCAGCTCTAATACTTGCGGATCCTTAATCAAAATCCCAAAGCGTGCAGCTACGCCAGTGCCGGCCATAATCGCGGCAGGGGTTGCTAAGCCGAGCGCACAAGGGCAGGCAATGACTAGAACGGATACAGCGCGCAAGATCGCAATAGAGCTTGAGTCGAGGTAAATCCAATTACCGATGCCGGTCATGATCGCCAGAACAATAACAGTGGGTACGAAGACCGCGCTAACTTGGTCAACGAGTTTTTGTATAGGTGCCTTTTGAGTTTGCGCATCCTCAACTAAGCTGATGATCTGCGAGAGCACGCTCTCCACTCCAACGGCCTGCGCCCTTATTACGAGAACGCCTTCACCATTTAAAGCGCCCCCGATGACTGTAGAGCCAACCTTCTTTTTGACGGGTTCACTCTCTCCAGTGAGCAGGGATTCATCCACATGACTGGCCCCCAAAATAATCAGGCCATCCACCGGAATGCGTTCACCAGGCAGCACAAAGACTCTATCGCCGGGAAGGACTTGATCCAAAGGTAAGTCGCGATATTGGTCTGCGCCCACAGCAGTATTACCTTGGAGTTCAAAGTCAAAATTAAGTACCTTGGCATGCTCGGGCCAGAGTTTTTGTAGGGCGCGAATCGCTTCGCTAGTTTGTTGTTTGGCACGAGCCTCTAACCATTTACCTAATAAGACCATGCAAATGATGACGGCCGAACCCTCAAAGTAAAGTTCATGCGCATGGTTATCTGCATGGATGGGGGTCAGCAAGAGATAGAGACTGAGTCCATAGGCAGCACTGGTGCCTAGGGCTACCAGCAAGTCCATGTTGCCAGTTCCAGCCCTTAAGGATTTGTAGCCAGCTTCATAAAAACGCCATCCCAATACGAATTGCACGGGAGTAGCTAAAGCCAATTGCCACCAACCTGATAAAGACCAATGAATGCCAAAAGGCATGAAGAACATCGGTAAAAATAGGGGGGCAGACAGACTAAAGCTAAGAATGACGCGACCTAAGCCATCCGCAGCCCAAAATGACTTGGGGATATTCTGATTCAGATTGCCGCGAGCGGAGCTTTCTTGAGCTTCATAACCGGTCTTTTTAACTCGGCTAATAATGTCAGAAAGGCTAGTTGAGCCTGTCTTAATGCGAATTTTGGCCTGTTCAGTGGCCAAATTGACGCTTGCAGCCTCAACTCCCGGGATCTGGTTTAAAGCCTTCTCCACTCGACTCACGCAAGATGCGCAGGTCATTCCACCGATATCTAGAGTGAAAAACTCGGAATTGATCGTATCTTTAGTGCCCATGTAGAAGATAATCTACTTTAAGGTGAAAAAATGCCATCAAGTTTGGTATTTTCAGGGTTTAGAAGGGGTTCTGATGTTTACTCTCAAGGTCTCAGGCATGACTTGTGGTGGCTGTATTAATGCGGTGACTCGTGCCATTCAGGCACAAGACCCGCAGGCTCAGGTGCAGGCGGACTTAGAAACCCAGATAGTGAGCCTAGAAACCAGCTTATCCCCAGAGTTGGTTGCAAAGCTGATCACGGATGCAGGGTTTCCTGTTGCTCAATAACCCTAAATTCTGTTTTAGCAATTTTTTGCATGTGCGGTTAATCTACGCACTATTCAAATAAACAAGATTGGGCATCCTTTGATAGGGCTGTTCTTCATAGGAGAGAGTTGTGTCGCTTACTGTAGAGACTGTGCAAGCAGCATTAAAGGGTCTCATTGACCCAAATACGCAAATTGATTTTGTATCAGCCAAGAGCGTCAAAAATTTACGAGTAGATGGCGGAGAGATTAGTCTCGATATCGTGCTGGGTTATCCCGCTAAAAGCCAGTTTGATTCCATCCGGAAATCCGTTATCGGGATCCTGCGCGAGTTGCCTGGAGTTAAAAATGTTAGTGTGAATGTCAGCAGTCAAATCGTTGCACATGCTGTGCAACGCGGCGTCAAATTATTACCTGGCGTTAAAAATATTATTGCGGTAGCTAGCGGTAAGGGTGGAGTCGGAAAGTCAACAACGGCGGTTAACCTTGCCTTAGCCTTATCTGCAGAGGGTGCGCAAGTAGGCATCTTGGATGCGGATATCTATGGTCCAAGCCAACCCATGATGTTGGGTATTACCGGCAGACCAGAATCGATTGAAGAAAACACGATGGAGCCAATGGAGGGTCATGGCCTACAAGCGAGCTCGATTGGCTTCTTGATTGACGATGATGCGCCCATGGTGTGGCGGGGTCCGATGGTCACCTCTGCGTTAGAGCAATTGCTACGTCAAACCCGTTGGCGTGATTTAGATTACTTGGTCGTAGATATGCCACCGGGCACGGGTGATATTCAGTTAACGTTGGCTCAAAAAGTGCCGGTCACGGGCGCGGTCATTGTTACTACGCCGCAAGATATTGCGCTATTGGATGCCCGCAAGGGTTTGAAGATGTTTGAGAAGGTCGGCGTGCCCATTGTGGGCATTATTGAAAATATGAGCACCTATGTTTGTCCAAGTTGCGGCCATGAAGAGCATGTCTTTGGTGCGGGTGGTGGCCAAAAGATGTGTAAAGAATATGGTGTTGATTTCTTAGGTGACTTGCCTTTGAATTTATCGATCCGTGAGCATGCTGATGCGGGTCGCCCTACCGTAGTGGCTGATCCAGATGGGGCTATTAGTTCTATTTATAAAACGATTGCTAGAAGAGTCGCTATTAAAGTAGCCAGCCTCTCAAAAGACATGAGTAGTAAATTTCCTAACATCGTGGTTCAGAACACCTAAGGCCTTATGCGTTTTGCTGTTCTTATGCGCAAGCAATTTATCGACAATCCCTGGATTTCATTTCGGTGGTTGCCTCAGGAAGTGCTGCCAGATTTTGGGCAATTTACTAATGCATCCACTTCAGAGAACAAAATCTCTGGGCAGTTTTTAGGGCGCGATGATCAAGGTGAATCTTGGTTGTTTACTGGTTACGAACTCCATTTGTTTCCTGATGAGGCTGAGGGCTATTACCTCAACTTATCGGCAACTCAGCCTGCATGGTTTGTAATGTGGCGCCTAGAAGAAGAGATTGATCGCTACCTTGATGCGCAGTCAATTGAATTGGCTAAATCAGAACCTACGTTTGCTGTGCCTCATCGCATTAGCGTGAGTTATAACGAAGCAGGACGTTTACTGGATGGTGGAGAATCGGTTGATATTATTCCCATGACTGAAGAGCATGCCTCTTGGTTGCAGGAGTTTGTCAATGAGCACTATCGTCCCGAACCTAAAAAACGTCATCGTCCCGCATCGTTTAGAGGTGCTGACCGCTCGGCGGAGGATTGATGGCAGGCGGATTTCTCAATCGTTGGTCTCGTCGTAAGGCGGGTGAGTCGCTCGAGCCTGAAAAAAATTCAGCTGATGAAGTCAAGCAAGGATCAGAAGTAACTCCTGAGCTTAAGAAACAATCCGCTGAGATTGAAGATGCTCCGTTGCCGGTGACTTTAGATGATGTTGAGAAGATTGATCGCTTTGCACCAGATTTCTCAGCCTTTATGAAGCCAGGTGTTGATCCAGCGGTTCAACAAGCTGCCATGAAGAAGATGTTTTCTGATCCGCACTTTAACGTCATGGATGGCCTAGATATTTATATTGGCGACTATTCCAAGCCGGATCCTATTCCGCTGGAGATGCTCAAGCGCATGGTGCAGTCTGACATGCTGAATATCTTCCGCAAAGATAATGAGGAGGGGCAGTCTGAGCTTGTCAATTCTCCAGTATCTAAAGGGCCTACAGAGCCTACGGAACAGGTTTTGCTAACTCCGAACCAGACTGATTTAACATCCACACCAATAGCTATTCAGGGGGTGGGGGATAAAGACTCCTTACCTGTGGATAAAAAAACCAGTGAAGAAAATGATTCATGAGCCAAAAATTAGTCTGTAATTGCAATGGAACTATGCCTTTGGATGCAAAGACATTAGGCGTAACCATGCACACCTCTTTGTGCAGGCAGGAAGTAGGATTGGCTATCAAGGCAATGAATGGCAATGACTCTCTCACTATTGCCTGCACTCAAGAGAGTGCCTTATTTAGTGAATTAGCAGAGCAATCTGAAAAGCCTTTGGTGGCGCCATTACGCTTTATTAATATCCGTGAGGTGGCGGGCTGGACTCAGGAAGCTAAAACTTCTGGACCAAAGATTGCCGCACTCCTTGCCTTGGCAGATATGCCAGAAGCTGAGCCTGTCCCCGTTGTCAATTACGAAAGTCATGGGCGTTTACTGATTGTGGGTTCTGGAGATCAGGCTTTGCCTTGGGCGGAAAAACTCAGCGACTCTCTTGACGTCTCCGTTTTATGTACTGAGCCGGGCGCCTTGCCGATTGCCAGAAATTTCCCAATTTATAGCGGTGAAGTAACGAAGTTAGATGGCTACCTTGGTCACTTTACGGTTGACTGGAATTTGCAGAATCCCATTGATCCAGAAATGTGTACGCGCTGTGGCGCTTGTGTTGAAGTCTGCCCAGAAGGTGCAATTGATGATGCATTCCAGATTGACTTAAATAAATGCCAATCCCACCGTGCTTGTGTGACAGCATGTGCTGGTATTGGTGCCATTAATTTTGACCGAGTGGAGCGTCAGCGTAGTTCTGAATTTGACTTAATTATGGATTTACGTAGCGATCCTCAAATGCGGATGAGTCAAACCCCGCAAGGCTATTTTGCCCCGGGTAAGGATCCACTCGAGCAGTCTTTAGTAGCGAATCAGTTGCTTGGTTTGGTTGGTGAGTTTGAAAAGCCTAAATACTTTGTCTATAACGAAAAGGTCTGCGCCCACGGTCGTAACGGTAAAGTGGGATGTAATGCCTGTATTGATGTGTGCTCTACCGGCGCTATATCTTCTTTGTTTAAAAACGGGCAGGGTACGGTTGAAGTCAATCCTAATCTTTGCATGGGCTGTGGGGCTTGTTCGACAGTCTGCCCGTCCGGTGCAATGCGATACAACTACCCTAGTGTGCCGCACCAGGGTAAGGAAATTAAAACGCTGGCCGCTGTATTTAGTGCGGAGAGCGCAAAAGCCAAGCAATCGACTGCACCAGCTTTGTTGTTACATACACTAAAGGCGGGTACTCAGCTGCTAGATTCTCTCGGACGCTCAGCCCACCTCAGGCCAAAACAATTTGAGGGATTACCCTCTTTTGTTCTGCCCTATGGGATTGAGCATATTGCCTCTACCGGCTTGGATTTATGGCTTGGTGCACTCAGCTATGGTTTTGGTGAAGTGGTTTTGCTGCTCACCGGTGACGAGGATCCCGCCTATCGTGCCGCCTTGGAAACTCAAATCGACTTAGGTAATGCAATTTTGGCGGTTTACGGATTTGACGCCAGACTTTCGCTCATCCAACTTGAGTCAGCAGGTGACCTGCTTGCAGCCTCACTCGCGATGGGCAAGCTTCGTCAACGCGGTGCCTTGTCTGCTATTTGCTCTCCAGCGAGTTTTGGCTTGGGTAATCAAAAGCGCGAAACGATTGAAACAGTGCTAGAGCATTTGCAAAAGCAAGCTAAAACATCGATTCCAGCAGGTGGCGTTGCTTTACCAAAGTCATCATTCTTAGGTGGCCTCAAAATTAATCAGGATGCTTGCACGCTGTGTATGTCTTGTGTGGGCAGTTGTCCTGAAGGAGCCTTGCTCGACAACCTGGATGAACCCAAGCTTTCCTTTATTGAAAAGCAGTGCGTTCAATGTGGCATCTGCGTCAACACTTGCCCAGAGCAAGCCTTGGCTTTAGCCCCCCGCTTAGAGACGGTGGAGCAGCGCAAGCAAAAAGTAGAGCTCAATGAGACCAAACCTTTTCATTGCATTAGCTGTGGCAAGGTCTTCGGAACTGCAAAGATGGTGGATTTGATGTTGCTGAAGTTGGGAGCTCATGATGCTTTTGCCGGCGCCGCTTTGGATCGATTAAAGATGTGTGGCGATTGTCGTGTTGTAGATATGGTGAATAAAGAGCTATGAGTGAGCAGATAAAAGAGGGCGCCTCAACCGAAATCGGTGATGTGGGCTTACCAGAAGATTTGGCTAGAGCAGATCTATATGGCTTGATTGCCAGACTCTTTCATTTGCCGCCTGACCAAGAACTGCTCGATCAAATAGCAGCCTCTATTCCGGATGGTCAGGAAGTCAACCCTGAGGATGCCCCCTTAGCCAAGGTGTGGCATAGCGTCGTTGAAGTAGCCAAGTCCAACCCCGTCAAAGCATGGCGAGAGGAGTTTGATTTAAATTTCATTAGCGTGGGCCGTCCTAATGTGATCCTGAATGGCTCCTTTTATATGGCTGGGCATCTAAATGAAAAGCCCTTGGTGGAAATTCGCCGTGCCTTAGAGGCCTTTGGTCTAGAGTCTGCCCAAGAAATTAGCGAAACTGAAGACCATATTTCCGCGCTCTGCGAAGTGATGCGCTACCTCATAGCAGGTGACGATGTCGTAATCTCAAACTTAACAAATCAAAGAGTCTTTTTCAACGATCACATTCGCCCCTGGTATGACGAATTGTGCGATGCAATAGAGGGTATTCCCGAGATGCATCTTTACCATCCAGTAGCCGCCTTGACGCGTGAATTTTTGGCGATCGAGGGGCAAAGTTTTGACATGATTTAATGTTGCATCGCATCAAAAAAAGAATGGCACTTGCATTAAGTCACTAGCTAAGTCAATATTATTAAAAGTAAATATGTCAAAAATACAATTACCAATTAAACTTGATCCACATCAATTTGCACCAAATAGGAGTTTGCGATGAATACTAAATCCACCACTGCAGTAACTGAAGAGAATCAGCCCTCCCGTAGAAAGTTTTTCATTGGGGCAGGAGCCACCGTTGGTGCTGTTGCAGTAGTCTCCCAAACCGCAATTGGTAAGGCCGTTATTCAAGAAATTGGTAGCACGGTGAAGGGTAAGGATGATGGTTATCAACTATCTGCCCACGTTCGTAAGTATTACGAAACCACCATGCTTTAAAGCAAGTCTTTTATTTAGTCGTTTCCAAATAATTCATTCAAAATATCTCAGGGACCACATATGAGTCTGACTCGTAAATCCAGCACCCCACAAAGTAGTCGCGCTACGCCTGCCTCACGCCTTATCGGCAGCCTTTCGCGTGGACTCCAATCTGCAGTTCCAACGATGGATCGTCGAACCTTTCTAAAGCGCTCTGGAGTTGGAGTTGGGGCAGGTATTGCCGCTAGCCAGTTGACCTTAGTGCAAAAGGCTTCTGCTGAACAAAGCAAGGCGATGCTGGACGGTAAAGGCAAGATCGAGGTTAAAAGAACCATTTGTACTCACTGCTCTGTAGGTTGTGCGACTGATGCCACTGTTGAGAATGGCGTTTGGGTTCGCCAGGACTCCGTTTTTGACTCCCCGATCAATATGGGCTCTTACTGTGCCAAAGGTGCAGCATTGCGTGAGCATGGCCATGGTGACTACCGTTTACGTTACCCAATGAAATTGGTTGACGGCAAGTATCAAAGAATTTCTTGGGATCAAGCCTTAACTGAAATTACTGCTCAGATGAAAGATCTGCGTACTAAGCACAGCCCAGATTCACTATTCTTTATTGGATCTTCTAAGCACAACAATGAACAGGCCTACTTATTGCGTAAGTGGGTTTCTTTCTTTGGAACTAACAATACAGACCATCAAGCTCGTATCTGTCACTCCACAACAGTAGCCGGTGTTGCTAATACCTGGGGCTATGGTGCGATGACCAATAGCTACAACGACATGATGAATGCCAAAGCAGCTTTGTACATTGGTTCAAACGCGGCTGAAGCCCATCCTGTATCTATGTTGAGTCTGTTGCATGCCAAGGAAAATGGTTGCAAGGTGATTGTGGTTGACCCGCGCTATACCCGCACTGCAGCGAAGTCTGATCAATATGTTCGTATCCGCTCTGGTAGTGATATTCCATTCTTGTTTGGCGTTCTTTATCACATCTTTAACAACGGTTGGGAAGATAAGAAATACATCAATGATCGCGTCTACGGTATGGACGAGATTCGTAAAGAGGTGATGGAAAAGTGGACTCCAAAAAATGTCGAAGAGGCATGTGGAGTTCCTGAGGCGCAAGTATATAAAGTCGCCGAGACTATGGCCAAGAATCGCCCAAGCACTTTAGTTTGGTGTATGGGTCAAACTCAGCACACCATTGGTAATGCGATGGTGCGTGCATCTTGTATCGTGCAATTAGCATTAGGCAACATTGGCAAATCCGGTGGTGGTGCGAATATTTTCCGTGGCCATGATAACGTTCAAGGAGCTACTGACGTTGGTCCTAACCCAGATTCATTGCCAGGCTACTATGGCCTTGCAGCAGGTTCATGGAAGCACTTTGCAACCGTATGGGGTGTGGATTACGAGTGGATTAAAGGACGCTACGCACCAGACATGATGGAGAAGTCGGGCACTACCGTCTCTCGTTGGGTCGATGCGGTGCTCGAAAAAAATGACATGATTGATCAGCAAACCAATGTGAAAGGTTTGTTCTTCTGGGGTCATGCGCCGAACTCACAAACTCGCGGCTTAGATATGAAGCGTGCGATGGATAAATTGGATCTGTTGGTAGTAGTTGATCCGTATCCAAGCGCAACCGCAGCGATGGCAGCGATGCCCGCTGCCGAAGGTGACGCAGTCAATAAAAACCGTAATGTGTATTTGCTGCCAGCAACCACGCAGTTTGAAACTTGTGGATCCGCTACTGCATCCAATCGCTCATTACAGTGGCGCGAGAAGGTAATTGATCCCTTGTTTGAGTCAGTACCAGACCATGTCTTGATGCAGGCTTTTGCCGATCGACTTGGCTTTGGCGAAGAGCTGTCAAAGAATTACAAAATGCTGAGCTCCAAGTTTGCAGGTAAGCAGTGGAGAGAGCCACAGATCGAAGATATCTTGCGTGAAATTAATCGTTCTGTTTGGACAATTGGCTATACCGGTCAAACTCCTGAGCGCTTAAAAGCACACATGAGAATGGCTGGCGTATTTGATCCGAAGACCTTGAAGTCACGTGGTGGTATTGATCCCGTTACTGGATATAACACTGCGGGCGACTACTATGGCTTGCCTTGGCCTTGCTACGGCACTGCAGCGATTAAACATCCAGGCTCACCTAATCTCTATGACACCAGCAAGAGTGTGATGGAGGGTGGCGGTAACTTCCGCGCTAACTTTGGTGTGGAGAGAGAGGGCAAGACTTTATTGGCTGAAGATGGCTCTCACTCAAAAGGCTCTGCGATTACTACCGGTTACCCTGAGTTCGATCACGTGCTTGTCAAGAAGCTGGGTTGGTGGAATCAATTAACTGAAGAAGAGCAGAAGCTTGCCGAAGGTAAGAATTGGAAAACAGACTTATCTGGCGGTATTCAGCGTGTCGTGATGAAGAACGGTTGCCATCCATTTGGTAATGCAAAAGCCCGTGCGGTTGTTTGGAACTTCCCAGATGCTATTCCAGTTCACCGCGAAGCTCTGTACAGCACCAATGAACCCATGATGCGTAAGTACCCGACTTCTGCTGATAAGAAGAACTTCTGGCGCTTGCCAACCCTGTACAAAACAGTTCAGGACCAAAACTTAAAAGAGAAGCTGTATGAAAAGTTCCCAATCATCTTGACCTCCGGTCGTTTGGTTGAGTACGAGGGTGGTGGTGATGAAACCCGTTCTAATCCATGGCTTGCAGAATTGCAACAAGAGAACTTTGTGGAAATTAATCCTAAAGCTGCACAAGCTCGCGGAATTAAAAATTGGGATTTTGTTTGGGTTAAATCTCCAACGGGTGCCAAGATCAAAGTACGTGCGATGGTTACTGAGCGCGTGGATCAAGACACTGCATTTGTACCATTCCACTTTGCTGGCTGGTGGCAGGGCAACGACTTGCGCAAATACTACCCTGAGGGCGCGGCCCCAGTAGTTTTAGGTGAATCAGTGAATACTGCAACAACCTATGGCTATGACCAGGTAACGATGATGCAAGAAACTAAAACCACCATGTGCCAAATCGAAAAATTTGCCTAAGTTAAAAAATAAAGTCAGGAGAACACAATGGCAAGAATGAAATTTATTTGTGATACAGAGCGTTGCATCGAGTGCAATGGTTGTGTTACAGCTTGTAAAAATGATAATGAGGTACCTTGGGGCGTTAATCGTCGTCGTGTTGTCACGGTGAATGACGGAATTATTGGTAAAGAGAAATCTATCTCCGTTGCTTGTATGCATTGCTCAGATGCACCTTGCATGGCAGTCTGCCCAGTAGATTGCTTCTACCGCACTGACGAAGGCGTAGTCTTGCATGACAAAGACATCTGTATCGGCTGCGGTTACTGCTCATTCGCATGCCCATTCGGCGCACCTCAGTTCTTGAGTAAGGGCGATTTTGGTGTGCGTAGCAAGATGGACAAGTGCACATTCTGTAGTGGCGGTCCTGAGGCAAACGGTAGTGTTGCCGAGTTCGAGAAGTATGGCCGTAATCGCTTGGCAGAGGGTAAGTTGCCTTTGTGCGCAGAGATGTGTTCCACCAAGGCATTGATCGGTGGCGACGGCGAAGTGATCTCCGCAATCTACGGCAAGCGCGTTGCTGTCCGTGAGGCGAATGGCAGATACCCAAGTAATGATATTTTTGGCTGGTCTACTGCTTATGGTCCAACCGGTTCGCCTGCGCCAACTCCAACACCTGCTGACAAAATTCCAGGAGCAAAGTCATGAAATTGAATTTGAAAACTCTTGGTTTGTGTTTAGCAGCAGGTGCTGTGCTATCTGCTTGCTCCGAGCCGCCTGAAATTGCTGCAAAAGCAGCTAAGCGTCCTGATGTTGCGCCTTACATGGGTGCGGATAATGGCTTTATGACAAAGGGATGGACTCCTGGCGAGCAGGCAAGCTGGACAGAAGCGATTAACAAGCGCAATCAGAGTCAATCTGAATATTCACGCGCTAAGTGATCAGTTAAACAACAATAAATAAAACGAAAACGTTTAAGGATATTTGTATGAATCGATCATTCTCTAGTGTTAGTCGCTCTTGGGCTCTAGCCCTAGGCGTATCGCTAAGTTTGCTGAGCGGCGTCTGTTTAGCAGAGCGCGCTCCAATGCAGCCTTTGCCGTCTCCAAGTGGTATTGATTTTCCTAAGAGTGCTAACGCCGATGGCACGCAAGCCCAATCTCAGCCAGCGAATCCGCCTATCTGGAATTCTGCTAACAGCGACCCTTACAACTTTGTCAGCATTCCAGACAAAGAGGCGAGTGTTTTAATTCAGCGCGCTGGCGAGCAATGGCGTTTGATTCGTAATGGTGTCATTACTGTTTATGGCGCCTGGATTCTCGCAATTGCTTTCTTTGGTATTGCTGCTCTCTTCATTATCAAAGGTCCAATTAAGTTACATGCTCCCCTATCCGGGCAAAAAGTGAAGAGATTTAATGGCTTTGAGCGATTTACTCATTGGGTGATGGCTGCTAGCTTCATTGGTCTGGCATTCACTGGACTTTTGATTTTGTATGGAAAATACTTTGCAATGCCTTTGATGGGTGGCGTTGCTTACGGATCATTCTTGATGGTGTGTAAAAACATTCATAACTATTCTGGCCCGCTGTTCACGCTCAGCGTAGTGATTTTCTTCTTGCTTTTTGCAACTAGAAATATCCCAGGGCAAGGCGACCTTACTTGGATCAAGTCATTTGGCGGAATGTTCGGGGGTAAGCATCCACCTGCCGGTTTCTTCAACTTCGGTGAAAAAATTTGGTTCTGGTTTGGTATGACTTTCTTAGGCTTGATTATTTCAGGCTCTGGTTTTGTCCTCGATATGATTGTTCCATTTATGCAGGTAGAGTACTTGCGTGGAACGATGCAATTGGCAAATATTGTCCATAGCTCAGCTTCTATTTTGATGACTGCGATGGCGATGGGCCATATTTACATCGGCTCAATTGGTATGCAAGGTTCCTCAGATGGCATGATGACTGGCTACGTTGATGCAACGTGGGCAAAAGAGCACCATGAAATCTGGTACAACAAGATTAATAAATAAGGATAAAGCCATGAAAAAACTCATCGCTTTCACACTCTGTTCATTTGTAAGTGCCGCGGCTTTCGCTACCTTACCTCCGCTAACGCCTGAAGCACAAGAAGCGACAGCCTTGGCAAAAGCAAAAGCTGCTTATGGCGACAGGGTTGGCGCTTTTCAGTTGTGCCAATCTCAAAATAGAGTAGCGGATAGATTCAAAGTAGCTGGTACTCCAGCTCCAGCAGCATGTACTGCGCCTCCGCCATTTGTTCCTCCGGTTGCTGCGGCAGCAGCTCCAGCAACGCCAGCAGCAAAGTAATTAGTCTGCCAACAACTCTTGATGTAGGTAGCGTATAGCGGCCTGTGTCTGTGGGTTGGAAAAGAAAGGGCCTACGGGTCCTTTTTCTTTAATCTCACCCTGATCAATAAAGACGATGTACTCCGCCAGCCTTTGTACTTGTGCAAGCTGATGGGACGTAAAGATCACATTGGAGCCTTGAGTCTTAAATTGTTGAATCATTTGTTCGACCTGTTCGGTCGTCTTAGGATCTAAATTTGCTGTGGGCTCATCCAGCAAAACCAAATTCGGTTTTTGTAAAATAGCACGACCTAAGCATAGTTTTTGTCTTTCACCGGCTGAAAGTTTATGAGCAGGGCTGTTGGCAAGATGGCTTAAGCCAATTTGTTCCATCGCCATATCGATGTCGCTGGAACTAATTGATGAGTCTACATCTCTCACGATAGCAATATTTACCCTGGTTGATGCTTTTAGCATGGGAGTGTGGTGCAAGACCAATGCAGACTTGATGGCGCTAGTTGAGTAGGTGATACTGCCAGAATCTGGCTTGATTAATCCATCTAGTAATTTTAGGAGGGTAGTTTTCCCAGCTCCGTTTGGACCAATACAAGCGCAAATACGATCAGCAGGAATCACTGCATGAGGAATGTTTAAGATGATGTGCCCATCGCTTTTAACAATGACATCCTTAAGTTCGATGAATTGCTTAAATTGCTCCGCTGAGCTGAGTGATTTAAGTGAGCTAACCATAGCGACGCTCCGCGATTTGCCGAACGGCAAAGGTAAAAA
>CANGCM010000011.1 GCA_947452535.1 Burkholderiaceae bacterium
GAACCTATTCCTTTGCATTTACCCGTTCCAGAGCTTGCTACTCATCCTCGCATGACCCGTGCGGAAGTAAGCATTGCTGATGTGGATCTCTTGCAGCTCACTGCGGGAGTTCGAGTGCTTCATATAGAAACCCCCCAAGTTCCTGAGAGTGATGCTAGTCCCTCTTAAGCTGATTCAGTCGATGGAGTATTTAGGGTGCGCCTGGCGGCGTTACCCATTTCGCATGGCGCTCTTCTTCTCCATCGTATTGCACCTCATCTTTTTGTCATTTCGTTGGGGAGTTGGAGAGATTCAGAATCGGCGTTTAAATACACCACTCAGCGTTGTCTTGGTGAATGCAAGTAATCAAGTAGCACCCCAGCAAGCGAATAAATTAGCTCAGGCAGATTTAAATGGGGGCGGCAACACCACCAGTCAAGACGCTAGTGCACTCCATCGAGCAAGGCTGGGTTCAGATGCCCGACTGGAGGTTCTCGAAAAGCAACAAAAACAAATGTTGGCTAAGTTGGACGCAGATCGCTTGCAATCAGGCGGTCTTAAAAGTGGTGACGATAAAAAGTTAGCATCACAACTCAACTCTCTAGAGGCCGAGTTGGCAAAGCGCTTAGAACTGAACGGACGCGAGCCGCGTCGTAAGGTATTAACGGCTGCCAGCACCAAAGCTGTCGTATTTGCGCAGTATTACGATGCGATGCGCCAAAAAATTGAAGCCTACGGTAGCGCTTTTTTCCCACGTGCTAACGGTCGTCCCTTGTATGGGAGTTTGGTGATTGTCGTGAGTGTGGATGCCCAAGGACGCATTGCTAATAATGTCCAAGGCAAGGATGGTTTAAGTATTGGGCGTAGCTCTGGTAATCCTGAGTTAGACCGACAAGCTTTGGCTATCGTTCGTGCATCCGCTCCATTTGGGTCATTTCCTGTGGAGATGCGGAATCAGATTGATATCTTGGATTGGATTTCGACATTTGAGTTCACAAGAGATGGCTCTGATCGCCTGGAGTTACGTCCTTAATTGGGCCATTGATTATTGAATTTCGCTTATCCTGTAGCTAATATGAATTCATCCCATTCAAACGAATTGCACACAGACCCTATCCAATTTCCTGGAGTAGATGTCTATGCTGTTGTTGGTAATCCCATCTCGCACAGTAAATCGCCCGCCATTCATGCCAGATTTGCTGAGCAGTCAAAACAACAATTGCATTACGGGCGCTTACAGCCTGCACTAGGCGATTTTGCTGCGGTAGCCAAATCCTTTTTTGCTACTGGCGGCAAGGGCATGAATGTCACCGTTCCATTTAAGCTAGAGGCACAAGCCCTTGCAGATGTATTAACACCACGCGCGCAACTCGCTGGTGCTGTAAATACTTTACGTATAGAAGACGGAAAAATCTTTGGTGACAATACTGATGGCGCAGGCCTAGTCAGAGACCTATTCGCCCAAGGTATTCAGATTCAGGGCGCGCGGATTTTATTATTGGGAGCGGGTGGCGCATCTCGCGGAGTGCTTGGCCCCTTGCTCGAGCAAGGGCCTAAAGAGTTAGTTATTGCTAATCGATCTAATGCTAAAGCAGATGAATTGGTTCAATTGTTTAGTGGTTTAGCTCACTCTCACCATGTTTCATTACTGGCATTGACTTTGAGTGACTTAGAAGATTCCGCAAAGACAAGTTTGGCTTTCGATTTAGTAATTAATGCTACGGCTGCTGGACTATCCAATGAGTCGCCCATCAGCAATGCGGCAGCAAGCAATATCTTTGCTCCCAAGTCTTTTGCCTACGATATGGTCTATGGCAATGCAACCACCTTTATGCAGCAGGCATTGCATCGCGGTGCTCGGGTTAGTGATGGCTTGGGCATGTTGGTAGAGCAGGCTGCAGATGCTTTCTTAATCTGGCGTGGTGCTACGCTTACTGATGTGATTGATTCTCGCGCTGTATTGGCAGAACTACGCACTTCCTAGTTTCTAACCGAACTTTGTGCGCTGGCTCCGATACCTTTTGAAGTGTTTGTTTGGTGGTTTTATTGCCATACAAATTTACTTTGTGATTCAGATTGGACTATGGATCATTATTCATCCAAGTAGTACCGCTTTTCAACGCGCTGAGCGGTGGCGTCTTTGTGGATTGCACTGGTCTTGTCCAATTCAATCGTCATGGGTTCCTTATGACAAGATTTCCACTAACTTAAAACGGGCTGTTTTGGTAAGTGAAGACGATATTTTTTTCCAGCATATGGGCATCCGCCTTGAGGATATGCAAAAAGCGTGGGTTAAAAATGTACAGCTGAATCAACAGACTGGCGGTAAATCAACTACTGCTTTACGTGGTGGCTCTACGATTACGCAGCAGTTGGCAAAAAACTTATTTCTGTCTTCTGAGCAGAATTACTTTCGCAAGGCGCAGGAACTCATCATTACTGGTTTGCTGGAGACCCTGCTTTCTAAACAACGGCTTTACGAAATCTATTTGAACTCGGTAGAGTGGGGTGAGGGGATCTTTGGCATCGGTGCGGCATCCCAGCACTACTATGGCGTTAGTCCTGCCTCACTGAGTCGAGAGCAGGCTGCAGCCCTAGCATCTGCTTTACCCGCTCCAAAATGCTTTGATAAGGTGCAGTATTGCCGCAAGGCCAAAATTCACTTCCCGACGCGGCAAGACTTTATTTTAGAAAATATGGATAGGGTGGCTTTAACACCCCTGCAGAAATCTAAAGTGCGTTAGATTGAATTACTAACTGCAGCCTTTAAGGCATCCCTAGTAGTGATAGCAACTTTTCTGGCAGCTTGCGCAAAATCATTGCCCGAGCTAGCGTACAAGATTGCTCTAGAGGAATTAATGATCATGCCGGTACCGGGCTTATTGGCGATGCTACCTGCTCTTACAGTAGCCTCGATATCACCACCTTGTGCTCCAATACCCGGAATGAGCAAAGGCATGTCGCCAACAATGGCGCGGACTTTAGCTATTTCTTCAGGGAAGGTTGCACCCACTACAAGACTGATTTGGCCAGAAGCATTCCACTCTTGTGCAGCCAATTTGGCAACATGCAGGTAAAGCGGTTCGCCATTAGGTGACACATTTAAGAATTGAAGGTCAGAACCCCCTGGGTTTGAGGTGCGACATAAAATAATGACGCCTTTACCAGCATGCTTCAGGTAGGGCTCAATGGTGTCAAAGCCCATGTAAGGATTGACGGTAACGGCATCTGCTCCATAACGCTCAAAAGCCTCTAAGGCATAGTGATCTGCAGTACTACCGATATCACCGCGCTTGGAGTCTAAGATGACAGGAATATGGGGATACTTGTCCTTTAGGTATTTCACCAACTTTTCAAGCTGGGCTTCGGCTCTTTGGGATGCAAAGTAAGCAAACTGGGGCTTGAAGGAGCAGACCGCATCCGCAGTAGCATCAGCGATCTCGCGACAAAACTCATAAAGTCCCTCAGGCTTACCTTGGAATCTTGCTGGCAAGCGCTTGGGATCTGGATCAAAGCCTACACACAACATGCTGCCTTGGGAAGCCCACGCATATTGGAGTTGTTGGATAAAGGTATTTGAGCTAGAGTTCATTGGGTATAAGCTTATTTTAGTCAAACTGTTATATCCATAGGATAAACTAGCGCACATTCCCTAGGAGTTCACCATGATCAACTTGTTCGTCCTGCAAAATGGCCGCCTCTCTCAAGAGCAAGTGGAAGATCGCAATGAATTGTTGCAATACTCCAACCCCATCTGGATCGACGTGGTTAATCCAGAAGAGGAAGAGCTCCTCTGGATTAAAGAAGCTTTTGGCGTACTTCTCCCAGAATTAGATGATTTGGGCGACTTGGAAGCGTCTGCCCGCTATTTTGAGGCCGATGACGGCCACCTCCACATTCGTACCGATTTCTTGCTAGACGAAGAAGAAACTTCTCGAAACGTACGCGTCGCTTTCGTCATGACCAAACAAGTCCTGTTCTCTATTCATGATGAAGATTTGCCAGTATTCCGCTTAGTGCGTTTGCGCGCACGTTTACGCCCAGGCTCAGTGAGTAATGCGAAAGATGTTCTACTTGATTTGTACTCCACTGATGCTGAGTATTCCGCGGATGCCTTGGAAGAGGTTTATGAAAATCTTGAGCAAGCGGGTAAGCGCGTTCTGCAAGATGACATCACTGATAACGATGCAGAAGAGGTGCTAGAAACCATTGCTAAGGAAGAGGATACCAATGGACGTATTCGTCGTAATGTGATGGATACCCGACGTGCATTGTCATTCTTGATGCGAAGTAAATTATTGTCTGATGAGCAACAAGAAGAGGCTCGTCAGATTCTACGCGATATCGATTCATTAGAAAACCATACTGCGTTCTTGTTCGATAAGATCAACTTCTTGATGGATGCGACAGTGGGTTTTATTAACTTGAACCAAAGTAAGATCATTAAGATCTTCTCGGTGGTCTCGGTTGCTTTAATGCCACCCACCTTATTGGCGAGCGTATGGGGAATGAACTTCCGTTATATGCCAGAGTTGGAGCAAAGCTGGGGTTATCCAGTCGCCATCATCTCCATGGTGATTTCAGCAATGATTCCATTGGGCTACTTCCGCCACAAGGGCTGGCTTAGTTCACGCTAACACTGCTAAATTTTTACAGTAGCTCGAGTAGTTTTGATAGTGCGTAATCACGCGCTTGCTCACGAACTGCTTTCCGATCGCCCGAAAATTGTTTTGTGATGACGGTAGTATTTACCTCATCGCTTTGAATATTTTTATTGATAGCCCACCCAAAACAAACGGTACCTACCGGTTTTTCTGGTGAACCGCCAGTAGGTCCAGCGATGCCAGTAATGGATATGGCGACATTGACATTAGCATTGCGCCTCGCACCTTCTGCCATCGCTCTGGCTACTTGCTCGCTAACCGCACCAAAGGATTCAATCATTTCCATGGGGACGTCTAAGCATTGAGATTTAGCAGTATTGCTATAGGTGATATAGCCGCGCTCAAACCAATCGCTAGAACCTGCTAGGTCAGTTAGGATGGCACCTACCAGGCCGCCGGTACAAGATTCGGCTAAGGCAATTTTCCAGCCACGCTCTAAAAGTACACGTGCGAGCGATCTAGTAATGTCATGTTGAGGATCAATATTATTTTTCATGAGAAGTAGCTCAATCCAATTTGCAAAAATGCGATGGTGAGTAGAGTAAACAATGCTGCAGCTAAGTCATCGGCAATGATGCCAAAACCTCGCCACCAAATTTGCTTCGGATTTGAGGGGAGGGAGTTGGCACCAACTTCTAATCGTTTAAAGTGTCGGTCGATGCTTCCGATGGGGCCTGGTTTCACGGCATCAAAAAATCGAAAGAGTGCAAAAGCCAAAATTTGTATCCACAAGTTCGCTGGCATGATGAAAATGAGCACGAGCCAAAAGGCGACAATCTCATCCCAAACAATTCCGCCAAAATCCTGTTTGCCTAATTCTTCGCTGACTTTTCCACAAATCCAGCATCCTAAAATAACACCCGCTCCAATGACCCCAAAAGACTCCGCGGTAGAAAGAAAGTATTGGCCTAATAAAAAAACAACCCAAGCCCAGAGTGTTCCAGCCGTCCCAGGGGCCAATGGCGCCAGTCCACTACCAAAACCAAATGCGAGGACGCGTTCGGGTTTACTAAAGACCCACTTGACGCTAGGTATGGGTGGGGAGGTGACAGGGGATGGAGTGCTCATGCGAAATGATCAAAGGATTGAAGCAGGGGGCTTGCTTCTTGAGGGCTTAGCTTTGCACCATCTTGATTAATCAGGTGAATCTCGGGTAAGGCGTTTTGCATGATCTCAATACGGCCTATTTGTGTGAGGGGAAGATGCAAGTTTGCACTGATTTTTGTAATGGCTTCCCGCTTACTTGTAGGCGCAGTAAAACAAAGCTCGTAATCATCCCCACCGCAAGCGGCATATTGATTTTGAGTATCAATCGATTGCTTTAGTAGTGTGGTGGATTTAGGCAGTCGATCCAAGAAGACTTCGGCATCCTTGTTGGATTGCTGCAGGATGTGCCTTAAATCCCCCAAAAGACCATCAGAGATATCTAAGGCAGCATTGGCAATTTCCCGTAATGCAATTCCCAACTCAATCCTAGGGGTGGGTTGATGCATGCGGGCTTGAATGCGCTCAAGATCATCCTTTGGCAAATGAATTTCATGATGCAGCGCAGCAAGTACTAGCCTGGCGTCACCGACTGTTCCCGAAACCCAGATATCGTCACCTTCTAGTGCCCCAGATCTACGAATGGCTTTTTCTTGGGGGATGCTGCCAAAAGCAGTAATACAAATATTCAGTGGGCCGGCAGTAGTGTCACCGCCAATTAATGGACAAGAGTAGGCATTAGAAATCGCAAATAAGCCTTTACTAAAGGCTTCTAACCAGGCTGGGTCAGCTTGAGGCAATGCCAGTGCGAGCGAGAAGCCTAGGGGCCTCGCTCCCATGGCGGCAAGGTCTGAGAGGTTGACTGCTAAGGCTTTCCAGCCCAGCCATTCGGGATTCGCATCCGCAAAAAAGTGCCGCCCGCTAACAAGCATGTCGCTAGTAATAGCAATTTCTTCGTTTGGGTGAGTTTTGATGAGCGCGCAGTCATCGCCGATGCCAAGCTTCACCGAGCCCGGATTCGATACAAGAGCGAGGGCGGATTGCGTTTTAAAAAAACGCTCAATCAGATCAAATTCGCCTAGTGAGGAGGTTTTAGATTGCATGCCCCATTTTATGGCTCTTGGCAGTCTTTCATCCGAGAGGAATAGAATTGATGGCTTGAATACGTCTGATTGATGAGTGAACTGATGAGTAAAACAGGCAATAGCATTAAAGAACAACAAATAGCGGATCTCAGAGCGGCCGCTCTGAGATATCACGAGTTTCCCGTTCCAGGAAAAATTGAAATTGCCCCAACCAAGCAGTTAACCAATCAGCGAGACTTGGCTCTTGCCTATACGCCCGGGGTGGCAGCAGCTTGCGAAGAGATAGCCAAGGATCCAGCTAATGCATTTCGTTATACAGCACGCGGTAATTTGGTTGGTGTGATTACAAACGGTACTGCAGTATTGGGCTTAGGAAATATTGGACCATTGGCCAGTAAGCCAGTGATGGAAGGTAAAGCAGTTCTCTTCAAGAAATTTGCTGGTATCGATGTATTTGATATTGAGATTAACGAGAATGACCCCGACAAGCTGGTGGAAATTATTGCGGCGCTTGAGCCAACCTTTGGAGGCATCAACTTAGAAGATATCAAAGCCCCAGACTGTTTTGTCGTAGAACGTAAGTTACAAGCGCGGATGAAGATTCCAGTCTTTCATGATGATCAGCATGGAACGGCAATTGTGGTTGCTGCTGCGATTTTGAATGGCTTAAAAGTGGTTGGTAAAGATATTGCTAATGTAAAGCTAGTAACTTCTGGTGCTGGTGCTGCTGCTTTAGCTTGTTTGGATTTATTGGTTGATCTTGGTATTCCACGTAAAAATATTTGGGTTACTGACTTGGCTGGTGTTGCCTATAAAGGCCGTAAAGAATTAATGGATCCAGAGAAGGAGCCATTCTGCCAACAGACTGATCTGAGAACTTTGGATCAAGCAATCGAAGGTGCTGATATTTTCCTGGGGCTGTCTGCTGGTGGTGTTCTGACGCAAGATATGGTGAAGAAGATGGCACCTAAGCCATTGGTGTATGCCTTAGCAAATCCTACCCCTGAGATTCTGCCTGAAGAAGTAAAAGAAGTTCGCCCTGATGCAGTCATGGCGACTGGCCGCACTGATTATCCAAATCAAGTTAATAACGTTTTATGCTTCCCCTTTATCTTCCGTGGCGCTTTGGATGTCGGCGCCACGACGATTACCCGCGGCATGGAGGTCGCGGCCGTTAAGGCTGTAGCGGAGTTGGCTCAAGCTGAGCAGAGTGAGATTGTTAATTCTGTATATGGTATTGAGAACTTGTCTTTTGGCCCTGAATATTTAATTCCAAAGCCATTTGATCCGCGTCTCATTACCGTCATTGCACCTGCGGTTGCTAAGGCTGCAATGGATGATGGTGTTGCACAACGTCCTATCAAAGATTTTGATGCTTATCGCAATCAGCTACAACAATTTGTTTATCACTCTGGTACTTTGATGAAGCCCTTGTTTAGTATTGCTAAACAAGTACCTGCAAATCAAAAGCGGATCGTTTTTGCTGAAGGCGAAGATGAGCGAGTATTGCGTGCGGTACAAATCATGATTGATGAGCATTTAGCCATCCCGATTTTGATTGGCCGCCCTTCGGTGATCGAGCATCGCATTGAAAAATTCGGCTTACGTATTAAGGCTGGTGAAGATTTTGACATTGTGAATCCAGAAAATGATTCCCGCTTCCGAGATTTCTGGCAATCCTATTTAGTCTTGAATGAGCGCAAGGGTGTCACTGAATCATTTGCTAAGTTAGAAATGCGTCGTCGCAATAGCTTGATTGGGTCCATGATGATTAGCAAGGGCATGGCTGATGGCATGATTTGTGGAACTGTCGGTAATTTAACTACGCATTTAAAGTATATTGATGAAGTGGTGGGTCGCGAATCTGGCGCTAATGTTTATGGCGCAATGTCTGGATTGATTTTGCCGGGTCGCCAAGTATTCTTGGTGGATACCCATGTGAACATTGATCCAAGTGCTGAGCAGTTGGCTGAGCTGACATTGATGGCCGCGAGCGAAATGCGTAAATTAGGCATAGCTCCCAAGGTGGCACTTTTATCTCACTCTAACTTTGGCTCAAGCAGCGCTCCATCTGCAGTCAAAATGCGCGAGGTATTAGCATTGATTCAAAAAGCAGATCCAACCCTTGAGGTTGATGGTGAAATGCATGGTGATAGCGCCTTAGATGAAACCATTCGTGCCGGCGCAGTTTCTTCGTCTCCGTTAAAGGGCGATGCCAATTTGTTAGTATTGCCAAATATTGATGCTGCCAACATTTCTTACAACTTGTTGAAGACGGCTGCTGGTAACGGTATCGCTATTGGCCCGTTACTTTTGGGCGTTGCCAAACCAATTCATATTCTGACGCCAGCCGCTACAGTGCGTCGCATTGTTAATGTGACCACTTTGGCTGTAGTGGAGGCGGCAAGCAATGCTAGAGGTGTGGCATAAGATCCAAAAAAGCCCTTTTATTTATGTTAGTTAGCATTAACTAACATAAATAATTATTTTATAAATCAATAACTTATATAAAATGTACTGTAATTGGGCTTGATTTGACGGCGTGTTAAGGGTAACCTAGCAACCATCATGAATAATCGCTCTGAAAACGGCACTACATTAGGCTTAGAAGAACACAGTCGAGCGGAAAGTTGGGATAGTAACGATAGGCTCGAAACAGAGTCATCTGCTGCCAATATTTACGCTGAGGGTGGATTATCTCGTTTACAAACTTATGCAGCAAATCAAGTTTCGGGGAAAAAAGTGACAGCTTCCTGGCGTGCCGCTTTGGCCGTTCGCGATGCCGGACCGCCGGCAATGTTGCGCAGTGTGCGCCCTAATATCGTTCAATCTATTCGCGCTTTCCGTACGCCTGACTTACAGGAAGCCGCTACTGAGCTTGGCCAACATTTCATTTACGCTAATTGTGCAAATGCGATGACTAAAGGTGAAGTTTTAGAAGCCATTGCGATTGCATATACATTTACCAAGCAACAAGCGAAGAATTTTGATCCTTTGCTCGATGCCTTAACAACTACGGTTGACAAGTCTGGCCCACAACCTGGTTTTGTTGTGGTGCTGGAAGGTTTACCTTGTACTCAGAAGTTTGATAAAGAAGCTCGCGAGACTCTCCTGGATGTTTTCCGTGATGCAGTGGATTTCTGGTCTGAGCGCCGCACGCCTTATCGCGTCTTTTACTCTTTCGCCTAAGCCAGCTCTGTAAAAAGCAAAACAATATAAATCGCCTCTATTTGAGGCGATTTTGTATTTCCGGATCCCAGATGCTGTGAATGGCTGTAATCGCAACAATTCCCGCAGTCTCGGTGCGAAGTACCCGGGCCCCCAGGGAAACAATTTGATAACCATTCGCCGCAGCTTGTGCCTCCTCTTCTGGTGAATGACCCCCTTCAGGTCCAATCATCAAAATAACGTCTTGAGCTGGGTTATCCATGAGAACTGAATATAGGCTTTTATCAGTTTCTAGGCTTAAAAGTAGTTTAAGTTTGGCTTTTTGTGGCTTTTGAAGGTAGCTATCAAAATTTTGAACAGGTTCTACAGTAGCCAGTACAGTCCTTTCACATTGTTCGCAGGCTGCCTGAACAATTCCCTGCCAATGCAGAAGGCGTTTATGAGCCCGCTCAGCATCACTGGAGCGGGTTAATTTAATCACGGAGCGCTCACACTGAAGAGGCGCAATGACTTGCGCGCCTGTCTCAATTGCCTTCTCCACAACCCAATCCATCTTGTCTCCACCAGCAAGGCCTTGGGCCAGGGTAATGGCATAGGAGCTCTCCCGATGGGTATCTAGGCGTATGTCACTTAACTCAGCCTCACCTGATTTATTGCTCAGGGAGAGGAGTTTTGCCTGGGCAATCTGCCCTTTTCCATCAAAGATGGGGAAGAATGCGCCGACTTGGATGCGACGCACGCGCAAGTGATGAGCAAGCTCAGGAGGGAGGATATTTGGCTTTTGGGTTTCCCATGGCCCGGGAAGATAAAATTGAGGCATTACTGAAATATAGCTAATTAATTTTCCAGAGACCTAATTTACGATGTCAAACCTTCAAATTCGTATGGCAAACGCCATTCGTGCTTTATCAATGGATGCAGTTCAACAAGCCAATTCAGGCCATCCGGGTATGCCAATGGGTATGGCTGATATTGCAGTCGGACTTTGGGATGAGCATTTGCAACACAATCCAACTGATCCACATTGGATGAACCGGGATCGTTTTGTTTTGTCTAACGGCCATGGCTCAATGTTGTTGTATTCACTCTTGCATCTCACTGGTTATGACTTAGCCATGAGTGAGTTGAAAAATTTCCGTCAGTTGCATAGTAAAACTGCTGGTCATCCAGAATATGGAATTACCCCTGGAGTAGAAACTACTACCGGACCTTTGGGTCAGGGAATTTCAAATGCAGTGGGTATGGCGCTTGCAGAAAAATTATTAGCCGAAGAATTTAATCGTCCCGGGCACAATATTGTTGATCACCACACCTATGTATTTTTAGGTGATGGTTGTTTGATGGAAGGCATTAGTCATGAGGTCTGTTCATTAGCTGGCACCCTCAAACTCAATAAGTTAATTGCGTTATGGGATGACAACGGTATCTCGATCGATGGCAAGGTAGTTTCTTGGTTCAACGAAGATACGCCAAAGCGTTTTGAAGCTTATGGTTGGAATGTGATTCGTGCTGTCGATGGCCATAATGCAGAAGCGGTGTCGAGTGCAATTGCCAAGGCAAAGAAGAGTGATAAGCCAACCTTGATTTGCTGTAAGACTGCAATTGGTCAAGGCTCTCCAAATATGGCAGGCAGTGATAAGGTTCATGGCTCCCCATTGGGCGCGGCTGAGATTGCGGCAACCCGCGTTGCATTGAACTGGCCTTACGCACCCTTTGAAATTCCAAAAGATATTTATGAGGCTTGGGATTTTAAGAAACGGGGCCAAACTGCTGAACATGAGTGGAATAAAGAATTTCAGACCTACAAAAATAAATATCCAGAGCTTGCCTCTGAATTACAGCGTCGTATGCAGGGTGATTTATCTAAAGATTTCTCAAAAACTTTAGATGCTTACTTAAAAACTTGTGAATCAAAAGCAGAAACCATTGCTACTCGTAAAGCAAGTCAAAATGCGATCGAGGCTTTGGCTCCTGTATTGCCCGAGTTCATGGGTGGATCGGCAGACTTAACAGGCTCTAATTTAACCAATTGGTCTTTATGCAAAGCAGTTCGCGCTGATCAATGGGGTAACCATATTAATTATGGTGTGCGCGAGTTTGGTATGAGCGCTATCATGAATGGTATTGCCTTGCATGGTGGCTACATTCCTTTTGGAGGCACGTTCTTAACTTTCTCTGATTACAGTCGTAACGCCTTGCGTATGGCGGCCTTGATGAAGTTGCGTAGCATCTTTGTGTTTACGCATGACTCTATTGGCTTGGGGGAGGATGGCCCAACCCATCAATCTGTTGAGCATGTTGCAAGCTTGCGCTTGATTCCCAATTTGAACGTTTGGCGTCCATGTGACACCACTGAGAGTGCTGTAGCTTGGGGCTCCGCAATTGAGCGTAAGAACGGTCCAACTGCTTTAATCTTCAGTCGCCAAAATTGCCCATTTGTCTCACGTAACAGTCAGCAAGTGAAAGAGATTGCACGCGGTGGATATCTCTTACGCGACCCAAAGAAAACAAAAATCGATGCAGTCATTATTGCTACCGGCTCTGAAATCGCCTTAGCCTTACAAACAGCAGAGCGTTTAGAAGCTGAAGGTTTTGGTATTCGCGTAGTGTCGATTCCATCAACCACCGTATTTGACCAACAAGATGCTGCGTATAAGGCAACCGTATTGCCTGCGGATATTCCACGCGTTGCCGTTGAGGCTGGTGTGAGTGATTTTTGGTGGAAGTATGGTTGCGCAGCAGTACATGGCGTAGACACCTTTGGTGAGTCAGCACCAGCAGCAGTGCTCTATGAATACTTTGGTTTAACTGTTGATGAGATTTCTAAAACAGTAAAGCAATGTATTTCTAAGAAGCAGAAAAGATAAAGCAAAGTATTTCTTAAAGAAATTAATATTAGTCAGGGGAATGGAATGACAATTCGTGTCGCAATTAACGGTTACGGTCGTATTGGTCGCATGGTCTTACGTGCTTTGTACGAAGACCAAGTTAATGGCAAGCCGAGACGCGATATCAAGATTGTGGCGATCAATGCCATGGGCGATATCGATATCAACGCCCACCTTACACAATATGATTCTGCGCATGGCCGTTTTCCTGCTGAAGTAAAGGTGGATGGCGACTGCATGGTGATTAATGGCGATCGCATCAAAATGTTCTCCACTCGCAACCCTTTAGAAACTCCATGGGGTGAGTTAGGTGTGGATTTAGTGCTCGAGTGCTCTGGTAAGTTCACCTCAAAAGAAAAAGCCATGGTGCACATCTCTCAAGGCGCAAAGAAGGTATTGATCTCCGCTCCGGGTGAAAAAGATGTGGATGCCACGATTGTGTATGGTGTAAACCAACAGGTACTTAAACCGAGCGATAGCGTTGTGTCTAATGCCAGTTGTACAACGAATTGTTTGGCACCATTAGTTAAACCGCTCTTAGATAAGATCGGTATTGAGTCAGGTTTGATGACAACCATCCATGCATTTACTAATGACCAGGTCCTTACTGATGTTTATCACAAGGATATGCGCCGTGCGCGTTCTGCCGTGACCAGTATGATCCCTACCAAGACCGGTGCCGCGAAAGCAGTAGGTTTGGTATTGCCGGCTTTGGCGGGGCGCTTTGACGGCTTTGCAATGCGCGTCCCAGTCATTAACGTCTCGGTCGTTGACTTAACCTTTGTTGCTAGCCGCACTACCAGTGTGGATGAGATCAATTCCATCCTGAAGGCGGCGAGCGAGGGCGAGTTGAAGGGCATTTTGGGCTTTAATACTTTGCCCTTAGTTTCCATCGACTTCAATCACGACCCACGCCCAAGTATTTATGATGCCTCTCAAACGCGCGTTTCGGCGGATGGCAAGCTTGTGAAGGTATTGGCCTGGTATGACAATGAATGGGGTTATTCAGTTCAAATGCTCAACGCAGCTGAAGCTTTAATGGCGGTAAATTAAGCTTAAATTCGCTAAAAGTTGGCTTTATATGTAAAAAAGACCTCAATTGAGGTCTTTTTTCATTATCAGAGCTTATCTTTCGGAAATTTAATCAGAATTTCGGAGAAATATTCAATAAATTGATTAAAAGTGCTTTAACTCTTCTGTTTATTGCGGCAATTTTTCTTTTGGCAGTGCCCGTACATCGCTAAAGAGTGCTCCTGAAGCTTAAAACCCAGGTTTTTAGCAATATCGCGCTGCCTTTTTTCGATAGCCTCATCAACAAACTCCTCTACATACCCACAATCTAAGCATACGAGATGGTCATGGTGCTGACCCTCATTGAGCTCATAAATAGCACGGCTATCCCCTTTGCTAGATTCAAAGTGGCTTCGAAGTAGAAGCCCAGCCTGTTCAAACTGGGTCAATACGCGATAAACCGTTGCTAATCCGATTTCCTTGTCATCCTTGGCTAAGGCCATAAAGATATCTTCGGCACTAAAGTGAGTGCCACCATTTCGATGAAAAAAGTCCAATATTTTCATGCGAGGACCAGTAGCTTTTAGACCAATATCGCGTAAATCTGCAGGTGTGGGGTTTTGGTTCATATTCATGGGTTTGGGAGCTAAAATCAATGTCTTAATGATACGGCCTGCCATGCAAAATTGCCTCCAACTTTTTATGAATTTTTTCTATTCCATTTCAGGGGTTTTTCGTCACATCCGCTCTGGCCTGTTGATTGCCGCAATCGGTGGGGCACTTGTCGTGACTGCTTGCACGAGTGCTGTGGATGATACGCAGCGTGCGTGGATGAACAAGGTCTTTAGGCCTTACGTTCCCGATATAGTGCAGGGCAACTTTATTTCTAGCGAACAATATGCCAAGTTAGAGGTAGGGCAAAGTCGCGAGCAAGTGCGCCAAATTTTAGGAACGCCCTTGCTAGCCAGCTATTTCCATGCAAATCGGTGGGATTATGTTTTTGAATTTAAGCGTGCGAATCTGGTAATGGGTAAGGAGCGTCGCGTTACCGTATTTTTTGAGGGCGATAAATTGGTAAAGTTTCAGGGTGATGCCTTGCCAACAGAGGTAGAGTTAGTTGCTGAGATTGATGGTTACGCAAAAACGAAGCGCTCATTTTGGGATGTGATGACAGGGTCTAATAAACCTCCAGTAGCGCCTGCATTGCAGCAACCTGAGTTGCTAGTGCCGAGTCCAACAAATAATTTGCCTGCCGGCGCTTCAGCTCCAGCTGGTGGGTCTGTAGGCACAAAATAAACAGAAGTATGAGAGCTTGGCAGTTCGCACTGCTATTTTTCTGAGTTGAGTGAATTTCTAGATTATTTAAATAAGAAGTGATGAGTCAAATGATGAAAATCGCAATTGCCGGTGCAACTGGCCGTATGGGAAAAATGTTGATTGAGGCTGTTCTTAACAGCCCTGATGCTGAATTAGTGGGCGCCCTTGAACATGACTCCTGCCCTTTGATTGGTGAAGATGCCGGTGCATTCTTGGGCAAGAAAACGGGTGTAGCGATTACGGCCGATATCACCAAGGCTTTAACCGGTGCTGAATTTTTGATTGACTTCACTCGTCCAGAAGGCACTTTAGCGCATTTAGTAGTGGCGCAAAAAACTGGCAGCAAAATGATTATTGGTACGACGGGCTTTAGCCCTGAGCAAATCGATAGCCTAAAAAAAGCCTCTGCAAATATAGCAATCGTTTTTGCCCCTAATATGAGTGTGGGTGTGAATGCGACTTTTAAGTTGCTAGAGATCGCTGCCAAGATGCTAAACGAGGGTTACGACATTGAAATCATTGAAGCCCATCATCGCCATAAAGTAGATGCTCCATCCGGCACTGCCCTCAGAATGGGCGAGGTGATTGCTGGTGCTCTTGGTGAGAAATTAGAGCAAGTTGCTGTATACGCTCGTGAGGGTCATACCGGAGAACGTAAGGCAGGCTCTATCGGTTTTGCAACGATTCGAGGTGGGGATATCGTTGGCGATCACATGGTCTTATTTGCTGGCGAAGGGGAGCGTATTGAGATCAGTCATAAATCCTCTAGTCGCCAGTCATACGCTCAAGGTTCCTTGCGTGCCGCACGCTTTTTGAATGGTCAGAGCTCTGGCTTATACGATATGCAGGACGTGCTTGGCTTACGGAAGTAATGAGTAAATTAAATAATAGAAGAAAAGAGTTGTATTGAATGAGTAAGGATTATGACCACCGCATTATTGAGGCGGCAGCGAGAGCTGATTGGGAGAGTGTGCAGGCTTATAAGGTTACCGAAAACGCAGTAGATGCATCCGGTAAGCCAAGACCAAAGTATTACGCCTGTTCAATGCTGCCTTACCCGTCTGGCAAGTTGCATATGGGTCATGTTCGTAACTACACCATCAATGATGTGATGGCTAGACAGTTGCGGATGCAGGGTTACAACGTATTAATGCCAATGGGCTGGGATGCATTTGGCATGCCTGCTGAAAATGCGGCGATTCAGAATAAAGTCCCGCCAGCGAAATGGACCTACGACAACATTGCTTATATGAAAAAGCAAATGACTGCGATGGGTCTGGCAATCGACTGGTCACGCGAAGTAGCCACTTGTAGTCCCGATTACTATCGCTGGAATCAATGGCTCTTTTTAAAGATGCTTGAAAAAGGAATTGCTTATCGCAAGACCCAGGTCGTCAATTGGGATCCGATAGATCAAACGGTCTTGGCGAATGAGCAGGTCATTGATGGTCGTGGTTGGCGCTCTGGTGCTTTAGTTGAAAAGCGTGAGATCCCTGGCTATTACTTCAACATTACTGCTTATGCCGATCAGTTACTTTCTGGCTTGGATAATTTGGGTTGGCCTGAGCGTGTGAAGACCATGCAGCAGAACTGGATTGGTAAAAGTCGTGGCGTCCGCTTTGCTTTTAAGCATGAGATTGCAGATGCGCATGGCAACTTTGTTCAGGATGGTCAGTTATATGTTTTTACAACGCGCGCTGATACCATCATGGGCGTTACCTTTTGCGCCGTTGCTGCCGAACATCCACTAGCAACGCTGGCTGCCAAGAATAATCCTGAACTCGCTGAGTTTATTGAGAAATGTAAAACGGGCAGCGTAATTGAAGCAGATCTAGCTACCCAAGAAAAAGAAGGCATGTTCACAGGCATGTATGTGACGCATCCACTCACCAATGAGCCTGTTCAGGTGTGGGTTGGTAATTATGTGTTGATGTCTTACGGTGATGGTGCCGTTATGGGCGTTCCGGCGCATGATGAGCGTGACTTTGCATTCGCTCTTAAATATGACTTGCCTATCAAGCAGGTGGTCGCTTTAAGCACCCCATCGGATATGTTCAATACCAGTCATTGGCAAGATTGGTATGCCCAAAAGGAGAATGTCGTTTGCCTCAATAGCGGTAAGTACGACGGTATGTCTCATGAAGAGGCGGTCAGTGTTGTTGCGGCAGATTTAGAGAAAATGGGTGTTGGAGAAATCAAAACTACCTACCGTTTACGCGACTGGGGCATTTCTCGTCAGCGCTATTGGGGTACACCGATTCCGATTATTCATTGTGGCGATGATCAGAATCCAGGTTGTGGTGCAGTTCCTGTTCCTGAGGCTGATTTACCAGTGGTATTGCCAGAAGATTGCGTACCGGATGGTAGCGGTAACCCCCTGAATAAAAGAACTGACTTTCTGAATGTGAAATGCCCAACCTGCGGCAAGCCTGCACGTCGGGAGACTGACACGATGGATACCTTTGTGGATTCTTCCTGGTATTTCATGCGCTACACCGGCCCAGATGCTAAGACCATGGTAGACGATCGCAATGAATATTGGATGCCGATGGATCAGTACATTGGCGGCATTGAGCATGCCATTTTACATTTACTCTATGCACGTTTCTGGACCAAGGTCATGCGTGATCTCAAGCTCATTCATTTTGATGAGCCATTTCAAAACTTGCTGACCCAAGGTATGGTTCTTAATGAAACCTATTACTCTGAAGAGGCTTCCGGTAAAAAGACTTGGTTAAACCCCTTAGATATCGAGCTCGAGCTAGATGAAAAGGGTCGCCCTCATAGCGCTAAGTTGAAGGGTGATACTTCCGGCGTATCAGTCATCATTGGTGGCGTTGAGAAGATGTCTAAGAGTAAAAATAATGGCGTAGATCCTCAGGCCCTAATTGATCAATATGGTGCAGATACTGCGCGTCTATTTGTGATGTTTGCTGCCCCTCCAGAGCAACAGCTTGAATGGTCTAGCGCTGGTGTAGACGGTGCATCACGTTTCTTACGCCGTGTTTGGGTCTATTCCAGCAGTCAAGCCGATACGATTCGAGCCGCAGGGGATGGTCCAGCGGCTGACCTCAATGATGCTGAGAAAGAACTGCGTCGTGAAGTGCATACTATTCTTAAGCAAGCCAACTTTGACTACCAGCGCCGTCAATACAACACCGTTGTTTCTGCGGCAATGAAGATGCTCAATGTTTTGGAGCCGATCAAATTAGAGGCTGGTATTGTGCGGCCTGAAGTCTTGCGTGAGTGTTTGAGTATTTTGATCCGAGTTTTATATCCAGTAGTTCCCCATGTAACCCATACACTCTGGAATGAATTAGGTTGCGCAAAAACCTGGGGCACGCTATTAGATGCTCCTTGGCCAAGCGTGGATGAGTCAGCGCTTGTACAAACAGAGTTGACTATCATGCTCCAAATTAATGGCAAATTACGTGGCGATATTCGTGTGCCTGCTAATGCCTCTAAAGAACAGATTGAGGCTTTGGCTTTGCAGAGTGATGCTGCAGTAAAAGCGCTTAATGGCGCAGCGCCTAAGAAGATGATTGTTGTGCCAGGCCGTTTAATTAATATTGTTGCTTAATACATTAAAGATTAGACTAAGCATATGAGCATAAATCAACTTAGACGTACCGTGCTTGGCTTGCTTGCTATAGCCCCAGTTGGAGGTTTGATTGCTTGTGGATATCGCTTGCGTGGCATGGTTGACTTGCCATTCAAAGTGATTGCGATTACCGGTAGCCCAACACCACCCTTACGCGCTGATTTGCAAACCGTTATTTTGACTGGCACTGACGCCAAGGTTGCCATTAATCCGAAAGATGCTGATCTTATTCTGGACATCACTAGTGATCTCAATGGCCGTGAGATTCTTGCGTATAACGCTAACGGACAAGTATCCGCCTATCGCTTAAACATTCGCGTTGGCTTTAGGGCGTATGACAACTTTGGAGCGGATGTTGTGTCGGAGACTGAAATTTATATTACTCGTGATATGGATTTCTCAGTATCTACGGTCTTGGCGACCGATGTTCAAGTACAGCAATTTCTGACTCTGATGCGTAGAGATCTTGCGGTACAGATTCTGCGTCGTGTCTCTGCATCTGCACGAACAACGCAGACTCGAAGTTTTTAAAGTATGACGGTTAAATCGCATGGTTAAGAGCGATGCAATGCAAGTGCATTTGAAGTCGCTCAATTCTGCGGCTTCATTGAAACCCCTCTATATATTTAGTGGGGATGAGCCTCTCCTAATGATGGAGGCAATGGATCAGTTGCGAGCCTTGGCTAAAAAAATGGGCTATACCGATCGGGAAGTCTTGCTGCAAGAACGCGGTTTTGATTGGGGCGCCCTATTAAGTGCCGGACAAACAATGTCTTTGTTCGGAGATAGGCGCTGGGTAGAGTTGCGTATACCGACAGGTAAGCCAGGGCGTGATGGTGCTGAAGCACTAAAACAATTCTCCGCTCAAATTGAGTCTCAAGTAGTTGGGCCTGAAGGTCCGGATACAATTTTTTGCATCATTTTGCCCAAGTTAGATGGCAAGACTAAAACCTCCGCTTGGTTTTGTGCTCTCGATGAGGCTGGTATGGCTATTCAGTTGGATTCTTTGGATCGCACTCAATTGCCGCAATGGATTGCAGGGCGTCTGAAAAAACAGGGGCAAGAGGTCGAATCTGGCCCTGAGGGGCAGCGCGCATTGAGCTTTATTGCTGATCAGGTAGAGGGAAATCTCATCGCTGCCCATCAAGAAATTCAGAAGTTGGGTTTATTGCATCCAGCCGGCGTGCTAACGGAGGAGCAAATTCGGTCTGCCATCCTGAAAGTTGCCCGTTATAACGTCTTTGAGTTAACTGAGGCAATGTTGGCAGGCGACCTGCCACGTCTGAACCGGATGCTAGATGGCCTCAAAGGTGAAGGTGAGCCTTTGGTACTCATTCTCTGGAGCGTGACTGAAGAGCTTCGGATACTATCGAAACTGAAGGCTGCAAGCGATGCAGGCGAGTCCGTACAGAATTTAATGCGTGCCAACCGAATCTGGGGAAATAAGGAGCGTTTATATCCTCTGGCTCTAAGGCGGGTTCAGCCTTTGAGGTTGCGACGTGCAATGCAGGTAGCCGCTGGTTTAGATCGTCAAGCTAAAGGATTGCATGCGGCAGAATTACCAGCGGATCCTTGGGACGGCTTGCGTTTGGTGGGTAATTTACTTCGCTAGTTTTACAAAGACATGAAAGCAGCATTCGTTAACAAATACTGATTACAGATATAGCTTAAACATGAGTAATTCAACTAATACTATTCAGCAAATGATGCAAGAGATTGGGGCACGCGCTCGTCAGGCATCGCGCGCAATGGCACGCGCATCAAGCGAGCAAAAAAACCAAGCGCTATTACATATTGCCAAATTGATTCGTGAGCGGACGAATGAAATTGAGCGTGTGAATGGATTCGATGTTGCCCGTGCCAAGACCAATGGTCAAGATGCTGCATTTATTGACCGCTTAACGATGACTCCAAAGACGATTGAGTCTATGGCCTTGGGTTTAGAGCAAATTGTTTCCTTGGACGATCCCATTGGAAAAATCACGCCCTTGCAAAAGCAGGCTTCTGGTATTGAGTTAGGCCAAATGCGGGTTCCGCTCGGTGTGATTGGCATCATTTATGAGTCTCGTCCGAATGTCACTATTGATGCTGCTGCACTTTGCCTGAAATCTGGTAATGCAGTGATTTTGCGAGGCGGTTCAGAGGCCATCGATTCCAATACCTTGCTGGCACAGCTTATTCAGGAGGGTTTGGATGCTGCTAATTTACCAAAGGATGCTGTGCAGGTTGTGACGACGACGGATCGAAGTGCTGTTGCCGAGATGATTACGATGACACAATATATCGATGTGATCGTGCCGCGTGGCGGCAAGAGTTTGATTGCCCGATTGATGGCTGAGGCGCGCGTGCCAATGATTAAGCATTTGGATGGTATTTGTCATACCTATATCGATGCTGATGCGGATATTGCGATGGCGATTAAGGTGTGTGATAACGCCAAGACTCAGCGTTATGCACCTTGTAATGCGATGGAAACCTTATTGGTTAATAAATCAATCGCAGCACAGGTATTACCTACTTTGTGCAAAATTTATCAAGACAAAGGCGTGGAGTTGCGTGTGGATGCGCCTACTCGAGGCACCTTAGAGGCCCTAGGGTTTCAGAATCTAGTTAACGCAACTGAAGAAGACTGGCAAACAGAATATTTGGCACCAATTTTGTCCATTAAAACTGTAGCCGACATCGATGAAGCCATGAGCCATATTGAGCAATACGGCAGTAAGCATACCGATGCCATTATTACCAATAACCAAGCACAGGCTAATCGTTTCTTGCGTGAAGTGGATAGTGCTAGCGTGATGGTCAATGCCAGTACTCGTTTTGCGGATGGCTTTGAGTATGGTCTTGGCGCAGAGATTGGGATCTCTAACGATAAATTGCATGCGCGTGGCCCTGTAGGCTTAGATGGGCTAACCTCCCTCAAATATATTGTGATGGGTCATGGCGAGATTCGTACTTAAGCGTCGCCGAATTGATACATCTTCATTAAAAAATCACAGAACGGAAATTATTCATCATGGGCAATGCGTATCTTTGGACTAAGACATTTCATATTGTCTTAATTGCCTCTTGGTTTGCTGGTTTGTTTTACCTACCTCGAATATTTGTGAACTTAGCAGATGAAAAAAATCCTGAGGCCTATGCACGTCTTCTTGGTATGGCCAATCGCTTATTTCGGTTTATGACTATTTTGGCTATACCAGCAGTGCTACTTGGTATTACTCTTTGGTTATATTTTGGGATTGGTGCTGGAGAAGTGTGGATGCACGCCAAAGTCTTCTTTGTGATTTTGGTTATTGCTTATCACCATGCTTGCTGGGGTCTGCTGAAGCAGTTTCGTAAATCAGAAAATGTGCGTTCAGGCATTTGGTATCGCTGGTTTAATGAAGCACCTGTCTTGCTGATGGTGATAGTGACTGCTTTGGTGGTTATCAAGCCTTAATATTTTTTACATGCTCTTACCATCCCTTTTTTAGATTGATAGCCTCATGAGATTTTTTGTTGTTTGTCCAGGCGGACTAGAAGTGCCTCTGGCGCAAGAGCTGGCGAATATTGCCCAGCGCCCAGACTGTAAAGCCTTGGGCGCCTGGGTCATTGATCCTACGCCGACGAGCCCAACAGGGGGAGTGGGTTTAGCGGCACCGCTATCTGCTGCGATGGCTTTGAACTTGCATTCTCGTATCGCTAGTCGTGTTTTATTACAGATGGCCGATGCCCCATATCGCCAAGAAGAGGATTTATACAAGCTGGCTAGTGGCTTAGCTTGGGAAGAGTGGTTTTCTTCGAAGCAAACCCTGCGCGTTGACGTCACTGCACATCGCTCGCCATTGAAGAGTTTGAATTTTGCAACCTTAAAAATTAAAGATGCGATTGTGGATCGCCTGCGCGATGTGACTGGTGATCGCCCAAGTATTGATACTGCATTTCCTGATGTACGTGTACAAGCCCATCTGACTGCAACCCATGTCACTATTTATTTAGATACTTCGGGCGAAGCCTTATTTAAGCGTGGTTGGCGTGATGAAAAAGGAGATGCACCTCTTAAGGAAAATCTTGCGGCAGGTATTTTATCCATTACGGGCTGGAAACCATCACAAACCCTATTTGATCCTATGTGCGGGAGCGGTACCTTTCTGATTGAGGCCGCCCAAATGGCTTTAGCAATCCCACCGGGGGCGATTCGTGCGGGATTGTATGGCGATGATGCTAAACCTTCACGCCTTGCCTATCGTCCTTTAGTGACCTCAGCCCATGGCTTTGGCTTTCAAAGATTGAAGCCCTTTAATGAAGCCGCCGAACATAAGCGTTGGTTAGCCTTGAAAGATGCTGTTCAGGCTGAAATGATAGAAAAACGCAAACAGTTCCCAGACTCAGAATCTTTGGCTATCAGTGGCGGCGATATTAATGAGCGCTTAGTAGCCATGTTTAAGGGTAACTGGCAGCGCGCTCAATTGCCCGGCTTACCAGTGACTCGTCAGGTTGATGCTTTGGCTAGCAAGCCACCTACAAACGTAAAAGAAGGGGTGATGTTGCTAAACCCCCCTTATGGCGAGCGTTTGCTTATTAAGGGTGGGCGAGGTCAAGATCAGTCTAAGAGCGCGCACTCAGCGCAAGACTCCTACGATGAGGTTGAGGAGTCGGAAGATCGCTTTGCCTATAACTTAGAAACGGGCCGCCAAAGCGCTAAACGTTCAAGCCGTGAATCCCTAAAGAAGTTGCAATCCCAAGAAGAGCAGGATCCTCATTTTGTAGAGTTCTTAAGACAATTTGGCCAACATTTAAAGGATGCTTTTGGTGGCTGGAATGTATTTGTTTTAACAGCAGATATGGCTTTGCCAGGACAGTTGCGCATTAAGGAGTCGAAGCGCACTCCTTTGTTTAATGGCCCCTTGGAATGTAGACTCTTTAAGTTTGAGATGCATCAAAAACGCGAGCCCCAGTAGATTTAAAATAAAAGGATATCTAAGGAAAACGGTAATGGAATTTAAAACATATATGTGCTTGATTTGCGGCTGGGTCTATGATGAGGCTGCTGGTCTACCTGACGAGGGTATTGCGCCTGGAACGCTTTGGAAAGATGTTCCCATGAACTGGACCTGTCCTGAGTGCGGCGCACGTAAGGAAGATTTTGAGATGATGGCAATCTAATCAATTTGCCCATATAAAAAATAATTAGATCATTTAGCGAAGGTGGGAGAGTATTTTGGGAAAAAACGAAATTTTATTTGAGCGTGCGCAAAAAGTTATTCCTGGGGGTGTGAATTCTCCAGTACGCGCTTTTCGTCAGGTGGGCGGCACTCCTCGTTTCGTTACCAAAGCTAGGGGCCCTTATTTTTGGGACGCAGAAGATAAACGCTACATTGATTTGATTATGTCCTGGGGTCCAATGATTGCGGGACACGCTAATCCTGAAGTGGTTGAGGCAGTAAAGAGGGCTGCTGAAACTAGCTTTAGTTATGGCGCACCTACTGAAGGTGAAATTGAAATAGCCGAACGCATTTGCCAATTAGTTCCTAGTATTGAGCAGATGCGTATGGTATCGAGCGGCACCGAAGCGACAATGAGCGCCTTACGCCTTGCTCGCGGTTATACCGGTCGAGATCTCATCATTAAATTTGAGGGCTGCTATCACGGTCATGCGGATAGTCTTTTAGTAAAGGCGGGCTCTGGCCTTTTAACATTTGCAGACTCTACTCAAAATGCACCTTCCTCTGGTGGCGTTCCGCAGGATTTAGTAAAACATACCCTAGTCTTACCGTACAACGATATTGCTGCATTGGAAGAGGTATTTAAGAAGCAGGGCAGTCAGATTGCTGCGGTCATTATTGAGCCGTTTGCTGGCAATATGAACCTCATTAAACCGTCAACCGAATTTCTGAAAACGCTGCGCCAGCTGACTAGCCAGCATGGTAGCGTATTAATCTACGATGAAGTCATGACAGGCTTTAGGGTTGCCCTAGGTGGCGCCCAGTCCTTGCAAGGTATCACTCCAGACCTCACCTGTCTTGGGAAGGTGATGGGCGGGGGTATGCCGATGGCTGCCTTTGGCGGTAAAAAAGAAATCATGTCTAAGCTAGCGCCTCTGGGCAATGTGTATCAAGCAGGTACTTTATCCGGAAATCCTGTGGCGGTAGCCGCGGGATTAAAGACGCTGGAGATTGTTTCTCGAGAAGGTTTCTACGAGTGCTTAACAGGTCAAACAGAAAAGCTCATGCTTGGTTTGAAGCAAGCGGCTGATGAAGCCAATATTCCTTTTGCAGTAGATAGTGTTGGCGGTATGTTTGGTTTTTACTTCGCCTATCAAGTTCCCACCTCTTTTGAGGAGGTGACTAAAACGGATATAGAGGCGTTTAAGAAATTCTTCCATCTGATGTTAGATCAAGGGGTGTATTTAGCACCATCCGCATATGAGGCTGGATTCACATCTATCGCCCATGACAATGCTGTTTTGGAGGAGATTATTGCTGCAGCAAAAGTCGCATTTAAGCAGCTCTGATCCTCTATAAATCAATCTAAAGCCCCGTGAGTAATCCTAAATATATTCCATCGATCGATGGAATAAGGGCAATTGCAGTTTTAGCCGTCATTCTTTTTCATGCATTTCCTAATGCAATTCCAGGCGGCTATATTGGGGTTGATATCTTCTTTGTCATTTCGGGATATCTCATTACCAACATCATTGTTACGCAAGTCAGTGCAGGAAATTTTTCATTTAAAGATTTCTATGCTCGTCGTATCCGCAGAATTTTCCCTGCACTGATTCTGGTTTTGGTATCGGGGTATGCGCTAGGCTGGTTCGTCATGCTGGCCGATGAATTCAAGCAACTTGGCAAGCATATTGCCGCTGGGGCTGGGTTTTTTGCTAATTGGGCATATTGGTTAGAGAGTGGCTATTTTGATGAGCTACATGAACTCAAGCCCTTATTAAATCTTTGGTCTCTAGGGGTGGAAGAACAATTTTATATTTTTTGGCCCTGCATTATTTTGCTGCTCGTGAAGTTGAAAGTGAATTTGCGGGGCGCCTTACTTTTCCTTGTTGGATTTTCTTTCTTCTTAAATGTCTTCTTAATCAAAGATTATCAGTCAGCAACATTCTATCTACCCTTCAGCCGTTTTTGGGAATTGGGTTTAGGCGGAATTTTAGCTATTGAAAAAGATTCAATTAACAAGTGGAATGTAAACCCAGTCGGTATTTTTGTTATCGGTGCTCTGGCAATTTTTGCGCCAATGTTTTTTCTATCCTCAAAGTCTTTATTTCCGGGATGGGCAGCCCTTGCGCCAGTACTGGGCACTACTTTTATTTTAATTGGCATCCACAGAGGTGGATTGAGTTCTAGTCTCTTATCAAATAGGGTGCTTGTTTATTTGGGTTTGATTAGCTATCCCTTGTATCTTTGGCATTGGCCAGTTTTAAGTTTTTCAAGGTTAATGAAGGGTGAACCCCTTTCATCATTTGAAAGTCTGGTCTTGTTGATCGTTAGTGTGATCTTTGCTTGCTTGACGTATCTCTTACTTGAAAAGCGTGTACGTCACCAGGGGGCTAAAACTGTTTTTGTACTTTGCCTCTTGATGACTGCGATTGGTTTTCAGGGTTGGAATACTTATAAGCGCGAAGGGTTGGAATATCGCCTGAGAAAAACTATTCAGATTCCAGAAGATCAAAAGCGTGACTTTGTTAAATGGGAGAACAAGGGGATGCTGCCAACAGGTAGCTGTGATCCTGGCTTCATTTACCCCGAGGCGCATGTTTGTGCGCAAAGTAATCCAGAGAGAGGCGCAGATATTGTTGTACTAGGCGACAGTCATGCATTTAGCGCTTATTGGGGAATTGCAAAAGCTTACTCAGAAGATCATGTTATTAAATTACTGGGACAGGGTGGTTGCGCCCCTTTCATTGATGCAGGTTCATTTGGTATATATCCAAGTTGTACAGAAAATATCAATGCCCAGTTAAGGTGGATTGCGCAGAATTCTAATATTAAAACGGTTTTTATTGTTCATCGAAATCGCATTCTTACATCGGTAGATGAGCAGGCTCAACTTGCATCTTCGGCAAAGAAGACTTTTGATCTATTATTGGGCAGTGGTAAGAAAGTGGTTTATTTCTATGGTGTACCCGAGTTAAATTTTGAGCCAAGACTATGTGTGGGACAGTTGCCTCTCGGCAGAAAAAATCCAGTTGATTCCTGTAGCTATCCCTTGGCAAGAGAGTTAGCGCGGCAGTCTAGTTTTAGAAAAACCATTTTGGAGGTCTTGGGCCAATACCCCGGTGTAGAGACTTTCGACCCTGCTAATATTTTATGTAAAGAAAGTGTCTGTCATGCCGTGATTGATCATCGCGTAATGTATACGGATACAAATCATCTTTCTGAATCAGGCTCTTATGTTCAGGGGATTGAGATTAAGAAGCAGTTTCCACTTAATTAATCGGACTTTTACATCCGGAGTGGGTGATCATAACCATTCACTTGGATGATTTCTAACTGCTTACTCGGTTTGCCTGACTCTGCAACTTCCATTGCCGTGAGCTTGCCACCCCATACGCAGCCAGTATCTAAGCCAATAATATTTTGATGTTGCAGCAGTCCTAACGTTGACCAGTGTCCAAAGTAGATCAGGGAACCTTGAGTTTTTCTCTTAGGAGTTTTGAACCAGGGAATATAACCCTGAGGACCATCTTCAAAACCTTCCTTGCTTTCAAACTCCATCGAACCAGTAGGTGTGCAGAAACGAATGCGGGTCAGTGCGTTCGTGATCACACGCAGGCGTTCATATCCTTTCAGTGAGCCACTCCACTTTCTGGGAGTATTACCGTACATATTCGCTAAGAAATTTTTGTAGGATTTTTTGCGAAGTGCTTTTTCTACTTCTTGTGCGCATTCAATTGTTTGCTGTAGATCCCATTGAGGCAGGACTCCTGCATGAACGGCGAGAACTTTGCCATTGCTTAGTGCCATTGGTCGATGTCTCAACCAATCAATTAACTCAGCTCTATCGGGTGCATCTAAGATAGATTGCACAGTATCTAGCCCCTTGGTTTTGCGCAAGCCGGCATCAATGGCAAGTAGGTGTAAATCATGGTTTCCTAAGATACATTCAATTCGTTGATCCTCTTGCAATCGCTTGAGAAAGCGCAAGGTGCCTAATGAGTCTGGTCCGCGATTAACCAGATCACCTAAGAAAATCATCTTAGAGTTAGCGGGAATTTTTTTGACAAGCGCCCTTAAGGAGGGTGCGCACCCTTGAATATCCCCGACGGCATAGATCTTACTCATGCCTTATCTTAAAGCGGAAATGGTTGGCGCTCTAAATACTTTAGTCGGTTGAGGATTCGGGGGTGACTTTCTTAACAATGCTGTAGCGAAGTAAGGTCTTTTTCCGCGCTTCATCGTGATTAACTACCGGCAGAGGGTAGTCACGACCTAGGAGAATATCGGCTGCTTCAAGTTCAATATGACCCGCTTCCCAAGGCGCATGAATCGATTTTTTGGAAAGTTTGTCGAGTTGCGGGAGATACCGTCGAATGAATGTACCCTCGGGATCAAATTTTTGAGATTGAGTAATGGGGTTGAAGATTCTGAAATAGGGCTGTGCATCACACCCTGAAGAGGCTGCCCATTGCCATCCGCCATTATTGGAAGACAGCTCAAAGTCATTGAGATGTTTTGCAAAATACATTTCGCCCCAGCGCCAATCAATCCCCAAATCTTTTGTCAGAAAGCTAGCAACTACCATGCGAAGACGATTATGCATATAGCCACTTTGATTGAGTTGATGCATGGCGGCATCTACTAATGGGTAGCCAGTTTTGCCATCACACCAGGCTTTAAACAACTTCTTGGCTGAAGCGCCACTTTCCCATTCGATATTGTCATAGTCTGGCTTAAAGGCAGCACCTTCAGCGAGCCGTGGATGATTAGCTAGAATCATGAAATAAAAATCACGCCAAATGAGTTCGCTTAACCAGATCGTGGCGCCCATGCTGCCCGCAAGCATACGACGATGGGCTTCACGCACTAAACCTCGAATAGAAAGCATGCCAAAGCGGAGGTGTGTGGATAGATAGCTCACGCCTTTAATAGCGGGGAAATCTCTGCCGACCTGGTATTGATCGATACGGTGGAGAAAGTCTTCTAAAAAACTTTGTCCACCAGCTGATCCTGGCGGTAAGTAAGCTTCAATACCGGTTGGGCTAAATCCCATCGATTCTAGGCTTGGGAAAGGTGCTTGCAATGTCTTCGGTATTTCACTGAACTGCCCTTTTTTAGGAGAGCAGTCATAAGCTGCAATATCTTTCTCTTGTAAGGTCTTCAGCCAGTTATTTTTATAAGGTGTAAATATCGAAAACACGGTATTTGAGTTCGTCAGAATTTCTTGTTTCTCGAAAATGACCTGATCTTTAAAAGTCTCAAACCGAATATCTAATTTTTCTAAGGAAGCTTGAACTAAGGCATCCCGTGCAATCGCTGAAGGTTCGTAGTCATGATTGGTGTAGACGGTATCTACTCCCAATGTCTTGGCTATTTTTGGAAGACACTCTGTGGGCTTGCCTACTTGAACAATGAGTCCGCCACCTTGCTTGCGTAGTTCATCATCAATCTGTTTGAGGCCTTGCCAGATAAAATCAACACGACGATCGTGCGTCAGGCCTTCCGGACCTGATTCCTCTTTACGTAAGGGATCAAGAATGGTGGTGTCGAAAATGAAAGCTACCCAAACCTGGGAATTATTTTTCAGACCGTGATGAAGGGCCGCATTGTCATATAGACGCAGGTCACGGCGGAGCCAAACGAGAGCTTTTTGCATAGGCCCTATATTAGGGCTTATTGGCCTTACTCGCTTGGCTAGCGAGTAATATCCTCCCTATTAATAGATCTCTAATATATGGATATGGATACCTTATTTTTTGTTTTCTCAAAGATGGTGCAATTTTGTATTGAGCCACTCAATTGGGTCATCGTTTTTGTAGTGCTTAGCCTATTGTTTCTTGGGCTTAGGAAGACTCATCTGTGCAAACGGTTCTTGCTATTGGCCCTGGTAGATTTATTGTTGGTTGGTTGGCTGCCAACTTCCGAGCTCTTTTTAAGGGCGCTGGAGGATGCCACCCCCAAAGTCAGTCTCACGCAAATGTCAGCAAAAGACTTTGGTGGAATCATTATTTTGGGGGGTGCAATTGAGGGCGGTGAAATCGCTATAGATCGTGGTGAGATATCGATTGGATCTGCTGCTGAGCGGGTTACCAAGGCCTTTGAACTCATTCGTCAATATCCTGAGCTTCCCTTTATCTTTAGCGGCTTCTCTGGACGCCTCTCTCCCAAAGGGATGTCTGAGGCAGATGCGTTCAAGCGCTTGGTAGCGGAGCAGGGGCTCCCCGATAGGAATGCCCATTATGAAAATCAGTCCCGTAATACCTATGAGAATGCATTAATGGTGAAACCGTTGGTTTTGGAGCTAGGGACAGTCGGCACAAATAACGCCCAAAAACCGTGGCTACTGATTACTTCGGCATCGCATATGTACCGATCATTAAAGATTTTCCAAAAACAGGGAATTGAGGTAATTCCGGTACCAGTGGATTACCAAACTAGCAACACCTTACGCTGGGGTAGATTTGACCTGGAAGATGGCGTACAGAACTGGAATAAGTTAATGCATGAGCTGATCGGGCTTCTGGCCTACTGGATTACGGGAAAGATCTAGTCGTGATGAAGAATTCGGTAAAATAAAACCACATGAGCACGGCTAAAAAAGCCCCTGTGGGTCAGTCACAAATACCCACCCCGACTTCGAATCTTGAGTCATCTATTTCTTTTTCTGCCGACCATTTGGCAAATCAATTCTTAATTGCCATGCCAGGAATGGTGGATCCTAATTTTGCGGGTTCAGTGATCTATCTGTTTGAGCACACTGAGCGAGGCGCTATGGGTTTGGTGGTAAATCGACCTACAGAGGTAGATTTAGCAAGCCTTTTCGATAAGATTGAGCTCAAGCTTGAAATTGCCCCCTTACTTGATCAGCCCGTTTATTTTGGGGGTCCCGTGCAAATTGAGCGTGGGTTTGTCTTGCATGAGCCAACGGCTCAGGTGTTATATAGGTCCTCCCTAGCCGTTCCAGATGGCTTAACCATGACTACTTCTAAGGATGTATTAGAGGCGGTAGCTGCCGGTAATGGGCCTAGCAAGTTTCTGATGACTTTGGGCTATGCCGGTTGGGGTGCTGGGCAGCTAGAGGAGGAAATCACCTTAAATGGTTGGATGAATGTGCCTTTATCTCGGCAGCAAATGAGCGACATTATTTTTGATACTCCAGCTAGTCAAAGATATGATCGGACGATGAGTCACCTGGGTTTTGATCCTTCGCATCTATCGGGTGAGGCAGGGCATGCCTGAGGAGATGGGGCTTCCCGAGCTAACGGTAATGGCCTTTGACTTTGGGACAAGACGTATCGGCGTGGCTGTAGGAAATACGCTGACTCAGGTCGGGCAGCCTCTGAAAACGGTTTCTGAGACATCTAGTGATGCTTCTTTCAAAGTAATTGAGGGGCTCCTGAGGGAGTGGCAGCCCAATCGCCTCGTAGTAGGATTGCCTTACCACCCTGATGGAGCTGAGCATGACATGAGTGCTAAAGCCCGCCGTTTTGGCAACCAGCTTCATGGCCGCTTTCAGTTACCAGTAGATTGGGTGGATGAGCGTTATACCTCGGCTGTTTTAGAGGGTGATCCAAACATGCGAGACAATTTGGATGCCCAGTCTGCGGCCTTAATATTGGAACAGTATTTTCTTGAGAAGAATTGGATGAGTTGAGATGAATGCAGAGCAGTCTTACCTAAAATTGCTACAGGAGTTACGCAAGCGTAAGGATGCTGGCGATGTATTTGAATTGGCCGGTCTTGCAATGGGCGGCGCCTGGATTGCTGAGCGTTTGGCGGCTGATTTAAGTTTGCCTCACTTTGGTGTAATTAATGTGGCGTTTCATCGAGATGATTATGCTGAGAAGGGAATGACGGCGCTTCGCACCGCAAGTACGATGCCTACCCACCTTCCTTTTGAAGTGAATGGCGCAAACGTGATTCTGATTGATGATGTTTTGTTGACTGGTCGCACGGTTCGCGCAGCTCTAAATGAATTATTTGACTTTGGTCGGCCTGCGCAAGTGGAGCTCATGGTCTTGGCTGATCGTCAGAATCGTGAGTTGCCAGTCTCCGCAGGTTTTGTAGGAGAGCAGGTAAGCGTTCCCGATAGTCAAATTCTCGTGTTAGAAAAAGATGGTTCTGGCAAGTTCAGCTTCCAATTAGAGGAGCGCGCAGCATGAGCGAGATTACTCAGTCCGTGAATACTCCGATAAATCAGTTTAATGCTGCTGGAGAGCTAACCCATTTGTTAACTTTAGAGGGTTTGCCGAAAGAGCAGATTCTTCATATTCTTGATACTGCCCAGCAGTTTGTTAGTGTGACTAATCCTGCGCGAGAAGTAAAAAAAGTTCCATTACTTCGTGGCAAGAGCGTATTTAACCTCTTCTTTGAGAATTCCACCCGTACTCGAACCACTTTTGAGATTGCTGCCAATCGCTTATCAGCGGATGTGATTAATTTAGACATCTCTACCTCTTCAACCGCCAAAGGTGAGAGCCTCTTAGATACGATTGATAACTTAGTAGCAATGCAGGCGGATATTTTTGTGGTGCGCCATGGCGTCTCTAGAGCACCGATTGAGATTGCTCGACATGTACCTGCGCATGTCCATGTCGTCAATGCCGGCGATGGCAGTCATCAGCATCCGACGCAAGGTCTACTGGATATGTATACGATGCGCCACTTTAAGAAAGGCTTTAGTGGTCTGAAGGTCGCCATTGTTGGTGACATCGTCCATAGCCGTGTAGCCAAATCCAATATCTGCGCTTTGAGAACATTGGGCTGTACCGACATTCGTGCAATTGGCCCTGAAAGTCTTTTACCAAATGATTTAGATATGCTGGGAGTAAAGGTCTTTCATAGCATGGAAGAGGGCTTGAAGGGCGTTGATGTCGTGATGACCTTACGTATTCAAAAGGAGCGCATGGAGGTTGGGCAGGTTCCTGAGGGTGATGCTTTCTTTAAGCAATATGGCTTGACGCCTAGCCGTTTGGCCTTAGCTAAACCCGATGCCATCGTGATGCATCCAGGTCCCATGAATCGTGGTGTAGAAATTGATTCCGTGGTGGCTGATGGCCCTCAATCCGTCATTTTGAATCAAGTTACTTTTGGTATTGCAGTGCGTATGGCTGTCATGTCGATTGTTGCTGCTAACTAGTCGCCATTAATAATAGTTGCGCTAATGCAAAAAAAGAACTGGTTAATTTTGTCCCATGGTTTCAATATGGATGGTAGGGCATCTAGCCTCACTATTACTGACAAGATTCCTTATTTGCTAAAAGCCGGTATCAAGCCGCATGTCTTTAGTGCAATTACCGGAATTAAAGATAATCGTTTTCCTCATCAGCAATTTTTAGCTTGGGGTCCCGCAGCCTTTCGTTTTGATTTTCGTCATTGGATTGCAAACCAGTATGGCCGCGGCCTCTTTTATAAAATTTCTACCGGATTAGTTTCTCTATTGCTCGCCCCTTTGATTGCATTGGAGAAGTTCTTTCTTGGCTACTCTAGTCAGTGGTCATGGGCAATGCCCGCATATGTGTACGGCTTAAGCTTAATTAAAAATGGTAAGGTCGATTTAATCTATTCGACTGGCGGCGCATGGTCTGCACACTTAGCGGGTCTATGGCTTAAGAAAAAAACAGGCTTACCTTGGATTGTAGAAATTCATGATCCTTTGGTGATCCGAAGTGATCCCACTGATCTAGGATTTGATAAGTCCAAAAATCGTGATGCACGATTTCGGCAGTATCTAGAAAAGCAAATTTGTAAATATGCAGATTTGGCTTGGTGGTTCACTGATGGCGCCTTGCATTATGCAAAGGTTCGCAATCCCAATCTCAACACCCCCAACAATGCCCATGGTTTTATAGTCTCTCCAGGTGCGGAGCCGCCTGGAGGTTTGGGCGCGCCCAAGAAACATCAATATTCCGAGCATCTCAATTTATGCCACTTTGGTTCTTTAGCAAATGATCGCTCGCTCTCTACTATCCTGAGGGCTCTAGTCCCGCTATTTAAGAAATTCCCTGAAGCCAGGCAGCACATTCGGATACATGCTTATGGCGCACCGTTAGACCCATTGACAGTAAATGCAGTTGAGGCTCTAGAATTTGGGGATGTATTGTTGGCTCATGGTCGTTTAGAGAGGGATCTAAAGTCCGGAAAATCTGGTAGAGAGCGGGTGGTAGAAAAGATGCAATCCGCTGATGTATTAATGCTGCTACATGGCAATGATGAATGGTGTGCTGAATATATCCCCTCAAAGCTTTATGACTACCTTTGGACAGGGCGACCCATCTGGGGTATTACACATCGCAATCCCCAGTTGGATGAAATGTTGTTAGATCGTGGTGCCTACCTAAGTTCTCAGGGTGATATCGAGGCTGTAGAGCTTGCCTTAGAGAGAATTTGGTTGGACTGGAAAAATGAGAAATTAATAGAGCCTAAGTGGTTGCCAGTAGGCGTTGATCAGGCTGCGTATAGAATACTTTCAGAAGTTCAAGAAAAAACTGAAAGAAGCTTTTGAAAGACCTCGTTCTCTACTGTAAGTCGTACCGCCGAGATTTTCTTCGCCTAAGGCGCTTGTTAACATCGATCACGCAATATAACGTTGATCAAATCCCCTTTTATATTTCTACACCTGAAAATCAGTACCAGGACTTAATTTCTGCTTTAGGTACAAGCAGTGGCTTTCATTGGGTATCCGATGAATCGATCATTGCCGCAAATCCGCTTGTGCCGTTTGGCATTGAAAAAACAAGATCAGGCGGTTTAAGTCAGCAGGCAATTAAGTCAGAGTTTTGGCGCCTAGGGATTAGCGAGAATTATGTGTGCCTCGACTCCGACTGTAGCTTTATTACGGAATTCAAAAAATTAGATTTTCTGAGTTCCGATGGCAATCCATATACCGTTATCTACCAGAACAAAGAGTTTTTTCAACTCGCAATCAATCGCGGGCAAGGTAAGGCTCAGTCCAATCTTCGGAGAGAAGGTGATCGGGTTAAGGCTTTATTTTCAAGGGCTGGCCCAAATTACTATTGCCCATGCCCACCATTTATCTGGTCTGCTAAAGTATGGGAGTCGCTGGATCAACAATACTTGAGGCCAAAGGGTATGACTTTCTGGGACATCTCTAGTGACGATCATCCTGAAACCTTGTTATATCTAGAGGCCTTATTGAATTACCATGCTATTCCTTTGCACCCTATCGAGCAACTATTCAGAATTTATTACTATGATTGGCAGTACTATCTTTTGCGTCGAACGGGTGAAGCAGAAGGTAAGTTAAAAACCAATTATCTAGGGGTAATTTATCAGTCTAACTGGAACCCGGGCATGGATTTTGGCGTAGCTACAAAATCGCTTGCCTCTCGTGCGCTTCGAAGTATGAAGCGTTTTGGGCGCTATCTCCAAAGTTATATTTAGCACATGGGTTATTCGCACTCACCAATAAATATTTTAGTAATTTCGCTCAAGCGATCGCTTGAGCGAAGAAGGCAGGTCGAGCAAGAAATGCAGAAAATTTCTATGCCGTGGGCTTTTTTGGATGCAGTTGACGGTGCCGCTCTCGCAGTGCCACCAATTGAGTATAAAAAAAATAAAGTCAAAAGATTGCAAGGCTATGCTTTAACTCCCAACGAAATTGGATGTTATCTATCTCATAAAGAAGCTTGGAAGTGTTGCGTTGAAGAAAACATTCCGACCTTAATATTAGAAGATGACTTTGTCTTAACTTCTGATTTTGAGAGAACCTTAAATATCTTACTAAATGAAGTTACCGAATGGGATTTTGTTAGGTTGCAGGGTTTATACGAAGTACCTTTTAAACAGGTTCTTGAGCAATCAGGGCTTTTCTTGGTGAAAAATCAGGGTGATGCAGTGGGGGCAACAGCGTACTTACTAAAGCCCCGGATTGCAATGCAACTGATAAAACACTCAGTTGATATCTACGAGCCCGTAGATCATTTCTTGGAGCACCATCAAAAGCATGGCCTAGAGTTCCTCGCTATTCGACCATATCCTATTGATATTACTCGAGCTAAATCCACGATTGCAGATCGTTCAGAGCGGGCTCCTGTGAGGGGGCTCCAAAAGCATGTGCGATCTGTTGCCCGTATAGTGGATAGGATGTTTAGTAAAGAGCCTTGGTTCCCAAAGTAATTAACTCAATGCAGTTTGTATTACATCTTTGAGATAATTTTTTAAGGGCTGCAGCGATGGTCTCTTCAAGAACAACGGTTGATCAGCATAACTGAGTAAAATATTTTTAGAGTGAAGAATGTTGCCTAAATCAGAAAAGTAATTTCCTGACATCGGGGCGAGATTAATACATGCTAGCGGATTAAAGTCGACTTTGACATTTTCATCGACCCAAGTAATTGGAAGACACCCTGCCATAAATGCCTCTGGAATTTTTTCAGTGTAGTAGCCTGGGTGCATCCCATTCTCAGGACACAAATTGAATGCGAAATGCTGTAGTTCATCAAATTTAATCAAGCCACTTTCGGTATGATTTTTGATCTGAGGGTTAAACGATTTCCCAAATTCTACGACCTCAATGTGTCTTTTTACAGCCTCTAGCAAAGTCCCCCTGGGCTCTCGTAAGTGGGATGCAAAAATAGCTACTTTCTGAGGGCGACTTAGAAAGTCTTGACCCAATGGGTTGCAGAGGCGTTCTAAGTTAAGTAGGCGACCAAATCGAGGATTCTGATTTCCAATAACGCCTTCCTCACTCCAATCAACCATTTCCATCCAATAAGGCATTCGAATGTGATGGGGATTAGAAATGCCTAAATCAAATGAAATTGAGTAGTCGCAACGCTGAAAATCATGCCTTACGTTTTCACCAGTAATAAAAAGAGTAAGCGGTTGATTCAGTCTTGCTATTTTGGGATCTTGGCGGATTTCTTTAGTGCTGTTGAATAGTGAGCGTAATGGTTTTGGAACCCAATTTCGTGTTTTTTTATCTGCGAAAAATGGCCCATAGATCAAGAGCTCGCAATTTGCAGGGGTAGTCCAAACCGGGGTATATCCCAAGCTTCGAATCACTGTAGGCACTAGAGATTCTTGAAAGTCCTTGGCAACGCCTAGGGTAGCAATTTTGATGGGTTCTAGATCAGGCATAATTTGCATAATACCCCTTCATGTGGCTTGATAAATATGATTCTCGTAACTGGCGGTGCCGGCTTCATCGGCGGTAATTTTGTACTCGACTGGCTTAAAGAGCCCAGCAATGAGGGGATTATCAATCTTGATAAGCTAACCTATGCCGGAAATCTATCTACTCTCGATTCTTTGAGGGGCGATCCCCGTCATGTCTTCGTGCAGGGCGATATTGGTGATCAAGAGTTGGTTGCAAGATTGCTCAGAGAGTATCGGCCTCGCGCCATTATTAATTTTGCTGCTGAAAGTCATGTCGACCGCTCCATCCATGGGCCCGCAGAATTTATTACTACTAATATTGTAGGCACCTTCAATCTCCTTGAATGTGCCCGTGAATATTGGAATGGTTTAGATGAATCTTCTAAAAAAGGCTTTCGCTTTCATCACGTATCGACTGATGAAGTTTACGGCTCTTTATCGTTAGTAGACCCTGCTTTTACAGAAAAAAATGCCTATGAGCCTAATAGTCCATATTCCGCCTCTAAAGCAGCCTCCGATCATTTAGTGCGCGCCTGGTTTCATACCTATGGCTTTCCTGTGGTGACTACCAATTGCTCAAATAACTACGGACCATACCATTTCCCAGAGAAGTTAATTCCACTGGTGATTCTCAATGCGCTCAATGGCAAGCCATTACCTATTTATGGTGATGGACAGCAGGTTCGTGATTGGCTTTATGTGGGCGATCATTGCTCTGCAATTCGCAAGGTATTGGCTAAAGGTAGACTAGGGGAGACCTATAACATTGGAGGTTGGAATGAAAAAGCCAACATCGATGTCGTTAAAACGATTTGTGCGATCTTGGATGAATTAAGGCCGCTTTCAGATGGTAAGTCTTATGTGGAGCAAATAACTTATGTCAAGGATCGTCCCGGTCACGATCGCCGCTATGCAATTGACGCTAGTAAGATTGAGCGTGAATTAGCTTGGCGACCTGCAGAAACCTTTGATACTGGAATTCGTAAAACAGTTCAATGGTATTTGGATAATCCGGCTTGGGTAGAGGGAGTGGTGAGTGGTACTTATCGCGACTGGCTTCAGAAGCAGTACAACTAGTTTACTGATCAAATAGATGAATATCCTGGTATTTGGCAAAGATGGGCAATTAGGCAAAGCGTTTCATGCTTTACTTGATGCGCAATTATCTGCTGTAGTTGATAAACCAAACATTCAATACGTAGGTCGCTCTGAATGCGATCTTTCCAACACCATTGCTTTGACAGCGCTCCTGCATCAATTTCAGCCCAATCTCATCATTAATGCATCGGCATATACAGCTGTTGATAAGGCTGAAACCGAGATAACACTAGCTTTTGCAATCAATGCGATAGCGCCTGAGATCATGGCGCAATACGCTGTAGATCAAGGTGCTACTTTCTTGCACTACTCAACAGACTATGTTTTTGATGGTGAGAAATATGGCTACTACTTAGAGGGTGATCTCTGCAATCCTCTAGGAATTTATGGCAAAAGTAAAGCTACTGGAGAAGAAGCGGTTGCTAGAGTGTTTTCCGGTAGTAGCGGTAATGGTCAATATGCCATCTTGAGAACGAGCTGGGTGTATGGTGATGGCAATAACTTTATTCGTACTATTTTACGTTTAGCTAAAGACCGAGAAGAGCTCAAGGTCATCAATGATCAATATGGCGTTCCCACGAGTGCACAGTGGTTGGCGCAAATGAGTATCAATTTAGTGATCGATGAAAAAGGGGTGCTCAGAAAGTTTGCCTCCGGTGTTTATCATGCCGTTCCCGCTGGAGAAACTACTTGGTATGGTTTGGCAGCTTTGGCTGTGCAAGCGGCATTAGATGTGGGTGCGCACCTAAAGGTGGCGCCAGATGCGATTCAGCCGATTCCTGCCTTGGAATACCCCTTACCCGCCCCCAGACCCATGAATTCAAGAATGTCGACCGATAAGCTGCGCCAACTGCTTGAAGGCCGAGGCGATATGTCAAAATTGCAACAACTCAATCAGCCTTGGGATCTAGCCGTTAGGGCTTATATTTCTCATTTAGCTAAAGATGGACTTATCTAGAAAGAATGCCATGGCAGTAAATTACTTAAATCGTAAGGGGATTATTTTGGCGGGAGGCTCTGGCACTCGCTTATATCCAGTCACTCAGGCCGTTTCTAAACAGCTGATGCCGGTTTATGATAAGCCTATGGTCTATTACCCCTTGACCACTCTCATGCTTGCGGGCATTCGGGATATTTTGTTGATTTCTACGCCGCACGATACACCTCGGTTTACTGAGTTGTTAGGCGATGGCTCCCAGTGGGGTCTAAATATAGAGTATTGCGTGCAGCCTTCACCCGATGGCTTGGCACAAGCCTTTACCTTAGGCAAAACCTTTGTTGGCAATAATCCAAGCGCCTTAGTCTTAGGTGACAATATTTTTTATGGCCATGAATTAGTCAATCAGCTAGATAGTGCTAATGCTCGTAATAGCGGCGCAACGGTATTTGCTTATCACGTAACAGACCCAGAGCGTTACGGTGTTGTGGAATTTGATCAGAATTACAAGGCACTCTCCATAGAAGAGAAGCCACTGAAACCGAGAAGTAACTATGCAGTTACCGGCCTTTATTTTTATGATAATCAGGTATGTGATATCGCCTCATCAATTAAGCCAAGTGCACGGGGAGAGTTGGAGATTACCGATGTGAACCGTGCCTATCTTGAAAAAAATGAACTCAGTGTAGAAATTATGGGCCGTGGTTTTGCTTGGCTTGATACTGGAACACACGATTCATTGCTAGATGCTGCCGGTTTTATTGCCACCTTACAAAAGCGACAAGGTCTGATGGTAGCCTGCCCTGAAGAGATCGCGTATCGTCAAGGCTGGATCAGTGCAGAGGATGTGCAGAGGGTAGCCGCTAAGTTGAATAAAAATAGCTACGGTCAATATTTAAGTAAAATTTTGAATGAGCTAAGTACCTCCACTCAGCCTACTACCTTGTCGCATCAGAAGATGATTGGATGAGCGAGATTTTGAAGTCCTCCAAAATTTCGGTGACACCAACGGCCATTCATGATGTATTGATGATTGAGCCTAAGTTATTTGGTGATGATCGTGGCTGGTTCACTGAGTCATTTAATGCACAAGACTTTGCTCTTGCTACTGGCTTGAATGTCGAGTTTGTTCAGGATAACCATTCTTTTTCTCGTCAATGGACTTTGCGAGGTCTGCATTATCAATTGGAGCAAACGCAGGGCAAGTTAGTGCGAGTCGTTGCAGGTAGCGTCTTTGATGTGGCTGTGGATATTCGTAAAGATTCGCCTACTTATGGCAAGTGGGCGGGTGTTGAACTCAGTGCACAAAACCATAAGCAATTATGGATACCAGCAGGGTTAGCTCATGGGTTTTTAGTTCTTTCTGAGTCTGCCGAGTTTCTCTACAAGACTACTGACTACTATCACCCACAAAGCGAAGTTTGCTTGGCTTGGAATGACCTGCAGGTGAATATCGAATGGCCTTTGCCAAAAGGTATCACGCCTAATATGAATGCCAAAGACTCTGCTGGTCTATTGTGGGATGCTGCCCCGAAGTTCTAGTTGAATTTAGGCTTATTTTCAAAAGATAAGATAATGCTCGCATGAGCTCTTCTCCCAAAATCCTGTTGGTAAAGCTATCCTCCCTCGGGGATGTATTACATAACTTGCCAATTGTGTGGGATTTGCGTGCGCGCTTACCAAATGCTCAAATTGATTGGGTGGTGGAAGAGGGATATGTTCACTTGCTCACCCCTTTATTAACTCGAGATGGTTTTAAGGGGATTGATCACATCATTCCTGTTAGTTTGCGCCGCTGGAAAAAAAATCTTTTTAGCCTGGCTACTTGGAAAGAGTTTGTTGCATTTAGAAAACTCCTTCAATCCACCAGTTACGATATCTTGATTGAAACCCAGGGCTTGTTGAAATCTGCCATCGTCTGCTCCTTGGCCAATAAGAGTTCGGAGTGCGTTGTTGCGGGACTGGCTAATGCTACTGAGTTCTCAGGATACGAGCCACTTGCAAGAAGCTTTTACAACCAGTCTGTTCAGGTGCCAATTCAGTGCCATGCTGTGGATCGTTCGCGTTGGGTCATGTGCTCAGCATTAGATTGGCCTTTGCTTGAGCGTTCCGACTCACCTCAGTTTTATCCGCAGGAATTCTTTGCTAGCATTCCAAAGACTTCTGTCGCAGGCTTGAAGTCTCCTTATGTGCTGTGCTTTCATTCAACGGCCAGAGAAGCAAAGCGCTGGGCAAATGAACATTGGATTGTTTTAGGCAAAGCATTGGCTGCGCGTGGATATCAGGTTGTTTTTCCTTGGGGTAGTCCTGCTGAGAAAGCTATCAGCATTTCCCTTGCCGAGAATATTGCCGGTGCATTGGTGCCCCCATCCTTTTCCATCCAAGAGGCTTTCCCACTGATCGCTGGGGCTGCCTTAACGGTAGGCGTGGATACCGGTCTGACACATTTATCAGCAGCACTCGATAAGCCGACTATAGAAATCTATTGCGACTCACCACGCTGGAAAACTGAAGGTTATTGGTCTGACCGAATTTGTAACGTAGGGGATTTGCAAAATCCGCCAAGTATTCAAGAGGTTCTTGATGCCTCCTTAAAGCTTTTACAGCAAGCTTAACTGTTTACTTCTTCAGTTCTAGCGTAGCAAGGTGTTAATAGAAATCAGATCGTCATCTGATAATGCAGAAGCGCTTGCCTTCAATTTAATTGCATTCAGAATTGTGTTGTAACGTGCCTGCTGTAGTTGTGAGCGGGTGGTAATGACGGTATCTAGTGCGATCAAGACATCAATATTAATTAAGGTGCCCACCTGAAATCCAAGCTTGCTTGATTCCAGCGCAGACGTGGATGAGCGCTCTGCAGCTTCATAGGCCTTAACACTGGCTAGACCACCATAGAAGCCCGTAAAGGCTGCACGCGTGCTTTGAGCTGCGGTACGTCGGGCATTGTCATAGTTCGCTTTTGCTACATCTAATAGAGCGGCATTTTGACGAATTACCGAACTACTAAATCCACCAGACACGAGTGGAATCGTCATTTGCAAGGCAATTGTGTTGTTATAGATATTGGTATTTGAAGGGGTATAGTTACTGGCGCTACCATTTGAAGTGTTATAGCCAGCTGTTCCAACGAAATTGACGGAGGGATAATTGAGCGCCTGGGAGCCTCGGTAAGTACTTTCAGCAAGACTGACAGAGAGTTGACCAGCCAGGACATTGAAGTTCGCAGTCTCTGCTTGGCTTATCCAGTCCTCAAGCGTTTGTCCTTTTGGTAATTGTGGATTGACGCTTTCTGCAATCGGAATACCGTTGCTATCCTTAGCCTTGGATCGAGGGTCCTTCAGAACCCCATCAATCTTGGCCTCTTTGGTGAGTGGTTTTAAAGCGCCAACCGGCCTACCTACTAATTGCTCTAAAACACCGCGCTTGACCACGAGATCAGCTTGCGCTCCAATTTCTTGGGAGTTGGCAAGATCTAATGCTGCTTGAGCGGTATTCACATCCACAATGGTTGCGAGGCCAGCGTCAAACTTTGCTTGAGCGATTTCTAATTGCTGCTTGATTAAGCCCTTTTTATTGCGGTAGAGCTCAACATTATCTTGGCTTGTCAGCGCATCAAAATAGGCTTGTGAAACTCGAATAATTAAATCTTGCTGCGCTAAATAAAAGCGCATATCCGCAATCTTGGTATTGAGATCACCTTGCTTGGAAGCCTCAAATGCAGCAACGTTAAAAACAGGCTGAGTTAATGTGACGGTATACCCTTTTTGGTCAAAGACGCGAGAGTTTCCCGTAAAACTAGTCAGGGCTGACCCATTAGCAGCATGTTGGTAATATCTCGTGGCAACTGGAGCTGCACTCGCCTGCGGGAGTAGCAAGGAAAGGCCTTGCCAATAGAGTTCTTTGCTGGCTTGATTGTTAAAGCGGGCGGCATTTAAAACGGGATCACTAAAAGCAGCCTCTTGATATAAGTTGATTAAGTCTGTTATTGGACCGTTGGCTGCTAATTTGTTATTACCTACATTCGAGGGCGCACCATTGCTAGGAATAGCCTGCTTTGGGGTCACCGCCATTTGTGGGGGCGTCTCTAGACCTACTAGTGACTGTGCGCTGAGTGGTGTTGGTAATGCAGGTTTAGCGCCATTTGCGCTTTGGGCGTAAGTACTCGATGAGATTGATGAAAACCCAAGTACTTGGCTCAAGATAAGGCCAAAGGTGGTCAGTTGAGAGAAGCGAAAGCGGGTTGGAGTCATCTAATTCAGGAACTTATCAATATGCCATGCAGTTTAAGGCTTAATTGCCTTAATTGCCTTAATTGCCTAATTTATCCATCTATTTTGCCAAATCTTTGGGTCACCCCCATCTATCTATAAAATTAGGGCTATGGATCTAATTTTGCTAGGCAAAGCGTTATTACTGGGGGTAGTAGAGGGCTTAACGGAGTTTTTGCCAATCTCCAGTACGGGCCATCTCATTCTGGTGGGCGACTTGCTTGACTTTAATGATGAGCGGGGGAAGGCCTTCGAGGTCATTATTCAGTTTGGAGCCATTTTGGCCGTTTGCTGGGAGTTCCGAGAAAAGCTCTGGAATGTCGCATCCACCATCAAGACAAGTGCGATCTCACGTCGTTTTGTGATCAATCTATTGATTGCATCAACACCAGCAATGGGATTGGCATTTATTTTTGGTAAACACATCAAGGCAGTACTGTTTTCCCCCATACCAGTTGCCAGTGCCTTTATTTTGGGCGCGCTGGTGATCTTTTGGGCTGAGAAACGTCAACAAAAAGTCATGGCAAGAAAAAATCATATTCAGACGGTAGATGATCTCACCCCGTTGGATGCCTTAAAGGTGGGGCTAGCGCAATGCGCTGCCTTAATACCAGGGACATCACGGTCTGGGGCGACGATCATTGGGGGCATGCTTTTTGGCTTACCTCGCGCGGTAGCTACGGAGTTTTCCTTTTTCTTGGCGATACCAGTCATTGGAGGCGCTACTGCTTATGAAATCCTGAAGCTTTGGAAAAACCCCATCTCCTTATCGGGCGACTTTACTTGGGCCATTGTGGTCGGCTTTATTGCCGCGTTTGTCTCTGCTTTTATTTGTGTGCGGTGGCTCATTCATTATGTTGCTGGGCATAATTTCATCCCATTTGCCTGGTATCGCATCATCTTTGGGCTTTTGGTCTTGCTGAGCGCTTCTACCGGTCTCGTAGCTTGGTCTCACTAAGCGTTATGTCAATTAAAAAATAGAGCGCACTGGAATCGATATGGATGTATCAATAGACGCAATCACGAACAATATTCAATTAGCACTGGCCCCGGTATTTTTATTAACTGCAGTTGCCACATTAATTAATGCAATCTCAGCAAGATTAGCTCGCTCGGTTGATCGTATGCGCGACATTCAAGACCGAATTCAAGAAGGCGGCATTCAGGATAAAGCCATCTTGATTCACATGATGAACGAGGCTAATGAAGCAAAAATTCGAGGTCGCCTTTGTACTTTAGCAATTTTCTTTGACGTGTTAAGCGGGGTATTCATCTCCCTAACTGTCCTTGAGCTATTTTTCTTTCAGGCAGGTGCAGTACGATCATTGCAAGCCACCTATGTGATTTGGACTTTTGTACTGGGATTGATCTCATTCATGACATCTCTCTCTATCGTATTGGGTGAGGTGGTTTATGCTTATCGCTCAGCAGGCTGGAATGCGCCTTTCCCAAAATAACCAATCTTTATATCCATTATTTATATGAAAAAAATCCTTATCACTGGCGGCGCAGGTTTCCTGGGGTCACACCTCACTGAAAAACTTCTCAAAGAGGGTAATGAGGTATTGGTAGTTGATAATTTCTTTACGGGTACTAAGCAAAACTTAGCCCACCTCTTAGGCAATCCTAATTTAGA
>CANGCM010000012.1 GCA_947452535.1 Burkholderiaceae bacterium
AAACACCATCCACCAATAAACTACGTAACCAATTACTTGGCAGCACTTGTGTCAATAGATCGCCCAGCCAAGCTACGCTAGCTTCAATCGCATCCATGGGTAAAGTTGCCCAAGTAAACACCGCTTGAAAAATAAAGAATAGAACGGTCCCTAAAATTACTGGGCCCAAGACTGGATGAAGCAATACAGAATCTAAGCGATCACTCAAGCGATCTGGGGTGATTTGATCTAAATGCAGATTCTGCAAAATACGATGAACCTGCACGTTGTCAGATTCAGTATGGGCAGAATGACCGGTGGATGTTTCAACTCCCTCGTCTACATTGCTGGGATTCAAAGCAGATAGATTTTTCCAATCGAGCTCACTCAAATATTGCTTGAGCTCATTAGCACCATCAGACTGAACACCAACAGTAGCAATTACAGGCAATCCTAATTCTTGGGAAAGAGCTTGGGCATCTACAACCAAGCCTTGACGCTTAGCCACATCCACCATATTCAACAAAACAATGCAGGGCAGTCCTAGCCGTTTTGTTGCTAAGACTAGCCGTAGGTTGGGCCTCAGGTTCATTGCATTCAGAACACATAAGACGAGATCTGGTCGCTTTTCTCCTTGAGCATTACCGTGAAGGACATTACAGGTCACTCGCTCATCTAAAGAGCGCGGATACAAACTGTAAGCTCCGGGCAAATCTAAGATGCGGATTACTTTCTTAGAGTCGAGAAGTAAGCGCCCTTCTTTTCTCTCTACGGTAACGCCTGAATAGTTAGCAACCTTTTGACGACTGCCCGTGAGTAAATTGAATAATGCCGTTTTACCGCAATTGGGATTACCCAGTAAAGCAACTAAGGGCTCACTAGGAAAGAAATGGATCTTCTCTTCAGACATGCTTAGAGTGTTTCTACCTCGACCATGCGGGCTTCAGATTCACGTAAGGCAAAAGTCGATGAGCCCACTCTGACCAAAATCGGGCCTTGACCCAACAATCCTTTACGCAATACCTCGACCTGTTCACCAGGTAAGAAGCCAATATCTTCTAATTGAATGCGAATATCCCCTTGTGAATCGCCTGCATTAACTATTTTGCTAACGCGAGCTCTAATACCTGGGAGTATTTCTTCAAGATTCATGATGTATCAATTATATCCCCACATGAGAATGAATATCATTCTCTAAGTAAGGGGGAAGTAGATGTCTACTAGATTCAGTCGTTCACTTGGCGAGTTAAAGACGCCGGCTCATAGCCAGGCGTTTTGCTAGATGTACAGTAATATATAAATTACCAATAACCAAGGGCGCTTGCCGACGACGTGAACCGCCTCAAAATCTACGCCCTGTTACTGTTTTTCTTATGCGCACCTGCATTAGGGCAAACGCCGACTATTGCAGTGGCTACAAACATGAAGCCTGCAATTGAAGAAATCTATACCGCTTTTAGGGCGGGTAATAAGTCAGAACTAAAAATGGTTTACGGTTCTTCGGGAAATTTCTTTGCTCAAATTCGAAATGGTGCACCCTTCTCGCTGTTTGTATCTGCTGATGAACAGTACCCACTAGAGTTAGCAAGCGCTGGATTAACCCAAGGTAATGGCAAGACATATGCCATTGGAAGATTGGCCATGATTGTCAATAAAAAGATAGGATTCAAACCCACCATTGCAACACCAGAGCTCAAGAAACTTTTTTCTGAGGCTAATAAAATTTCGATTGCAAAACCAGAGCTTGCGCCCTATGGAAAAGCGAGTATTCAGTTTCTAACTAAAGTGGAATTACTGGACCAAGTAAGAGAAAAACTGGTTTACGCAGAGAACATTTCAATAGCGACTGTATTTGTAGCTAGCGGCTCAGCCAGCGTTGGATTTACCGCCCTATCATTAGCAATGAGTCCTGAGGCGGCCAAGACGACTAACTTTGTCGTCATTCCAGATCATCTGTATGAGCCCATAAAACAAAGAATGGTCTTGCTCAAAAATGCCCCACCCGTTGTCCTTGAATTCTATGAGTTCATGCAATCATCAAAAGCAAAAGAGATCCTGAAGGCTAATGGCTATAACAGCCCATAAGCTCTGAAGCCCTTAAGCCATTGAACCCTAAGCCAAATCGTATTCATACCTCACAAAGAAAGTCTCCTTAAATGAAAATATCAGCTAGCAAAATACTAGCTACCGCTATTACTGTTATTGCCGCGCTGACATTATTAGCTAACCCCGCCTTTGCCCAAGAGAAAAGTCTTGTGGTGTCCTCAACCACATCCACAGAACAATCTGGCCTGTTTGGCTTTATCTTGCCAATCTTCAAAATGAAGACAGGTATTGATGTCAAAGTAGTAGCGGTTGGCACTGGTCAAGCTCTAGATATAGGTCGTCGTGGTGATACCGATGTGGTTTTTGTTCACGATAAACCTGCTGAAGAAAAGTTTGTTAGCGAAGGTTATGCTACTAAACGGATTGAGGTGATGTACAACGATTTTGTTTTGATTGGGCCAAAATCAGATCCAGCCAAAATTGCCGGTGGTAAAGATACCAAAGTGGCATTCCAAAAAATAGCTACTGCACAAGCGCCATTCATATCTCGTGGAGATAAAAGCGGCACCCATGCTGCGGAACTGCGTTATTGGAAAGATGCCGCTATCACAGTGGCGCCTAGCGCTTGGTACAAAGAGACTGGCTCGGGTATGGGGCCAGCCTTAAACACCGCTTCCGCAATGAATGGCTATATCTTGGCTGATCGCGCAACATGGCTTGCCTTTAAGAATCGGGGCGATCTCACCATCCTGGTTCAAGGCGATCCAAAACTATTTAACCAATATGGCGTTATGTTGGTCAACCCAGCTAAATTTCCGCATGTTAAAAAAGCAGAGGGCCAAGAGTTTATCGATTGGATTACCTCTAAGAATGGGCAAGAGGTCATTGCTAGCTATCAAATCGGTGGCGAGCAACTCTTCTTCCCAAATGCCAAGAAATAATTAGAGGGTTGATGAGAGACATCGTAATCTTGATAAAACCTTGGCGTGAAGCAGAGCAAGAGGCTTATTCAATTAGGAAGCGTGTTTTTATCGATGAGCAAGGCGTTCCAGAATCTATGGAGATCGATGACTTTGATCCCATTGCTCAGCATGCCTTAGCTTATCTACGGGATGACTGCATTGCAACCGCTCGACTAATTGCCTTGTCAGAGCAAGAGGGGCAAATAGGTCGGATGGCAGTATTGCCAGCGAATCGAAGGCAAGGTATTGGCGGGCAATTGCTCAGCGCCCTGTTAGGGAGCAGCAAAACCCATGGCTTTACTCAGCTCAAATTACATGCCCAGCTATCCGCTATACCGTTTTATGCCCAATTTGGGTTTATTGCACAAGGTGACATCTACGATGAAGCGGGTATTGCGCATCGCGATATGATCTTATTTATCTAAAAGCTATTCATTACTCATGAACCAAACAGCCAATCTTCCTTTTCTCTTCCGCGTTTGCTACTCTGATACCGATGCAGCAGGGTTCGTATATCACGCTCGCTATCTAGAGATCTTTGAGCGTAGCCGTTCAGAATGGCTTCAGCAAAGAGGATTAAGCCCCACTAAACTAATTAATGAGTTCGGTATTTTGCTACCGGTTCGTGAAGTCATCATGAACTTTCATAGACCCGGGCGCTTAGATGATTTGCTGAGTATTGATCAAATCATTGAACATCGTAGTCGCACTCAAATTGCCGTGAAGCAAACGGCTAAACGCATTACCGAAGATGCTGAGCCAGAGCTCATTGCTAGCGCCCTCCTCCATATTGTTTGTGTTGATACCAAAACTCTCAAACCCAAAGGGCTGCCAGACTGGCTCTTTGCGGCTGATCAATAATCACATGAGCAAGTCACTCTTATGTAAGACGTAAGTGACTGATACCCCGAATCCGGGGAATACATTGGGTAATTCTGCTGCATAGCTTAGAATAGGGCCTCTTACTGCAAACACTTCAAGTGTGGCAGCCTACCCCATTGGCCGGGACAGTCGTTTAATTGAATACGGGCCAATATTTATTTGGTCCCTATGTTATTTACAGATCTCGGTTTATCAGAATCCATTCTTCGTGCTATTAGCGAGGAAGGCTACACCAGTCCCACCCCCATTCAAGCAAAATCCATTCCCGCCGTATTAAAGGGTGGTGATCTCCTTGCGGCAGCTCAAACAGGTACTGGTAAAACTGCCGGCTTTACCCTGCCGATTCTTCAGCGCTTAAGCAGTACCGCCACTACGGGCAGCAAACGTCACTTAAGGGTGTTGATTTTGACTCCCACCCGTGAATTAGCCGCTCAAGTTCAAGAATCCGTAGTCACTTATGGAAAATATACCGGCCTCAAATCCACTGTGATTTTTGGCGGTGTCGGCGCAAATCCACAGATCAAAGCAATTGCTGCGGGACTGGATATCTTGGTAGCAACACCGGGTCGCTTGCTGGATTTAATGTCGCAAAATTGTGTCTCTCTAGCTCATATTGAAATCCTGGTGCTTGATGAAGCCGATCGGATGTTGGATATGGGCTTCTTGCGCGATATTAAAAAGATTTTGGCTGCACTGCCCAAGCAACGCCAGAACCTGCTGTTTTCAGCAACCTTCTCTGCCGAAATAAAAGCTTTAGCTGATAGCTTACTAAATTCTCCAGCGCTAATAGAGGTAGCTCGCAGCAACAGTACAAATGAAGCCATTGCGCAACTCATTCACCCGGTTGATAGAACTCAGAAACATCCTTTATTAGCGCATCTAATTAAGAGCAATCAGTGGCAGCAAGTGCTGGTATTTACTCGCACTAAACATGGTGCCAATAAATTAGTTACTCAATTAGAAAAAGATGGCATTACTGCCATGGCTATTCATGGCAACAAGAGTCAAAGTGCACGTACTAAAGCATTGGCAGAGTTTAAGGATGGAAAAATTACCGTCTTAGTTGCCACTGATATCGCAGCACGGGGAATCGATATTGATCAGCTGCCCCATGTCGTGAACTACGACTTACCAAATGTTTCAGAAGACTATGTGCATCGCATTGGCCGTACTGGTAGAGCTGGCTCTAACGGAGTTGCAGTATCTTTGGTATGCGTTGATGAACATCAGATGCTTAGAGATATTGAAAAACTGATTAAGCAAAAACTACCGCAGGAAGTGATTGCCGGATTTGAGCCAGATCCGAACGCAGTAGCGCAACCGATTCAATTAAGAAGTCAACAGCATCAGCAATCTAGAAAGCCTAGACCCGGTAATGCTGGTGGCGGCAATGGCGGGGGCAAACCTGCAGCGAAACGTAGCAGTCCTCCCAGGCGAAGTTTCAGCCGATAAATTGCTCTGCTGTTGCGTTGATATCAATGGGTAGCAATTAAGGGCATCGCTTTAATCCTCTACTTGATTAAAGACACTCGAAAAATCGAGATGCCCCTTACCTGCTTTGCTATGCATCTCATAAAGTTTGCGGGACAACTCTCCTAGGGGAATGCTTGCTGCTAAATCCTCAGCATTCTCGGTGGCTAGTCCAAGATCTTTTAACATCAGATCTACTCCAAAGCCACCAGCATAGCCTTTTGAAGATGGCACATTGTCCATTACTCCAGGACAAGGGTTATAAAGCTCCAAAACCCAGTTACGACCCGAACTCTTGGACATAATGTCTGAGAGTACTTTGGGATCCATGCCGTTAGCCACTCCCAAACGCAATGCCTCACTCGTTCCCAGCATCTGTATGCCCAGCAACATGTTATTGCACACCTTCACAGTCTGGCCACTACCACTAGGACCAGCATGAAAGATATTCTTACCCATCTTCTCGAACAATGGTCTAGCTAGATCGACATCTACAGCATCTCCACCAACCATGAAGGTCAGCGTGGCGGCTTGAGCGCCCGCAGTTCCACCAGAAACTGGAGCATCAATCATGGCAAAACCTCTGGACTTTGCGGCTGCTGCTACAGCCTGAGAGACCTTAGGAGAAATCGTCGAGCAATCAATCAACAATGACTTCGGATTAGCAGTAGCAAGCAAGCCTAAGTCGCCCAAATACAAAGCCTCCACATGCTGAGATGCGGGGAGCATGCTAATAATGATATTGGCATTCAGGGCAGCGTCTGAAGCGCTACTCATGGAAATACCACCAGCCTCTTTAAAAGCATCGAGCTGAGCCTGCACCAAATCAAAACCAAAAACCTGGTGTCCTGCTTTAATTAAATTGAGGGCCATGGGCAATCCCATATTACCCAAGCCTATAAATGCAATTTTCATATACGCCCGTATAAGATATTGAAGTTCTAGTGTCTCACTATAGCCTGCCTTTACACTAGCGGAATAAATTGATGGGAGACAAAATGACTATTAAAGTAATTGGCCTCATTCAGGTAAATGATCTTGCGGCATTTGAAGAGTACCGCAGTCAGGTTGGAGATACGGTAGCACTGTATCAAGGGAAAATTACGTCTCGAGGAGTGTTCAACACCTTCCTCTGGAATGAGTTGGAGTGTGAATCCTTTAGCGCATTTGTAGAATTAGAGTTTTCTGATGTAGAGCGCTCTCAGTCCTGGGCCAACAGTCCGGAGTATCAAAAGTTGCTAGCTGTTCGAAACAAGGCCATGAAACTAACGCTATTTTCTGTTACGGGCTAAAAAAAACCCAGCCCTTTTTGGGAGCCAGGCTTGATTGCGGAGCAAAAAGAATTACTTCTTAGCTTCCATTGCCTCTTTAGTGGCAGTAATTTCTTTACGACGTTCTTTGCATGCGCCAGCAATTTCTTGCAAAGCTTTGCGAGCACGCGCTGCGGACGCCTTGACACCCTTTTCAATAAACTTTGCGTTTTCGGCTTGATATGTTTCGAAAGCAGCCAACAATGTATCGTGTTGTGACATCTGGTCTCCTAGATTTATTGATCAATATATGAGTTCTGAGCTCTGAATCAGTATATCCCCATAAAAACCGAAGAATTTCAGGGGTGGCATCAGGGATAACTCTTAGATCCTATAAACCCCATAAAAGCAGAAAAATACCAAAAATGAGGGGGAATGGTAAAAAATCAGAAATATCCTTGTTTTTATAAGCTTGCGCTTTTGTCGGCCCGTCGGTCTTTGCGCCCGCTAGTTCAACCCGTTAACCGCCTTCACCACCCCCTCTTTTTAGCCTTGCACCTACTTGATCGATCTTGCTTCCTTGATATGGGCGCTTCTGCCGATCCAGCGACAATAGGTTATCTCTAGATTGGGAGTGTGGTCTAGTCGAGAAATTCGGCAAGGATGGAGCCCACGAATTCTGGGTACTGCAGGCAATGTATTACTTTTTTTAGGAAAATATGAATAAGCTAGTACATTGTTTTATCTTATCGATTGGGCTGCTAGCTTGTGGGCGGGATACATACACCACCTGGTCGTGTGTCGATAGCGCGGGGGCAAAATCCACCATGATCCTCAAAAAAGCACAGATGCAGTTTCAGGATCGTCAATATGATTACTGCGGTAGCCTAGGACCTCAAAGCTATTTTGACTTGAAGTGCCCCGAACAAATTAAGACAGCGAGTACCAGCTTGGTGACTGGATCTGGCAAACTCATCAGCAATAAAAACGAATTTCAGTGCAATGCCCTCTAAAAAAATCAATCCGCTCAGCCCCAAGAAACTATTACTCAGTAAATGGACTGCAGTGCATCCTGTGAATAAGCGAAAACACTTTTTAGTCAGCAAGGTCATTCTGCCTGAGTTGCCAGAAGAGGCGATTGAATTCGTAGAGCTAGAAGCGGTCTTTGATAAGGTAATACAGACCATCTCCTGGCGCGACTTAAAGAACACTGAAATCTGGCTCCAGGGATGGGTATAAAAAAGCCGCTCAAGATATCACTTAGGCGGCTTCGAACTAGTTCAATACTTAAACTACTTCTTGGTATTAGAGGATTTTCTAATGTGTTCCTCAATATTCTGTTCTGCTGCGTCTGCCACTTGATTCACAATTTTTCGACCTTCCTTGAACATCTTCTGACCAGCAGTAGACATATCATGAACCACCTTAGATAATTTATCTGCGTGGTTTGGTAACTTATTTTCAGCATCTTCAAGCCAGCTAACTAAAGAAGTACGAACTTTATCTAAGTGCTTCTCAGTCTCATCGGCGGCATCTTCGCTAAGATCCTTGAGAACAGACTTCACCTTCTTTTGATAAGTGGCGGCACGTTTGACAGCTTCCTTACTTGCAGAGTCTTGTAATTCTCTCAGCTTAGCAAGATCATTTTTTGCTACAGATTTAGCACTCTCCATCGCATTTTTCATACCCCACTGCATTTCTGCAAGATGGTGCTCGCCGAGATCTTTGGCGGCATCCAGTAATTTATTGGAATAGGCAAAAAGCTCTTTTGCCTTTTCTTGTTGCCAAGCTTGAATATCCTTCTGATCCATTACCAATCTCCCTTGCTTAAATTAGAGCATCTATTCATCGACGAGCTGACATCTCAACTCTATACCCAAATTAGGAAATTGCCAATTGAATGGGGTGGCCGGGAGATCTAGACGCCCCTCCCCCAGAGAGATCTATCGAGCTAGTCTAACTTTGCCCCAGCCTGCTTTACCGCTCTAGCCCATTGCGGCATCTCAGCAGCCAGGAACTTGGTGAATTGATCTGCATTGAGGTAAGCCGGATCTGCACCCTGCTCCAACATTCTTTTCTGAATCTCGGGCGACTCCAAGGCCTCCTTGAAGGCTTGGCTAAGCTTGTTGACAACCTCAGGCGGAGTGCCTTTTGGAGCCAAGATTCCATAGAAACCGACTACCTCTAAGTTTGCTACACCGGTTTCAATAACGGTCGGGGTATTGGGCAAGGCAGGATTACGCTTTGCGCTTGTGACAGCAAGCGCCCTGACCTTTCCTAACTTCGCGTAGTTCGCAGCCTGCGGAACAGACTCTGCCATAAATTGCACATGCCCTGCAATCAGATCTGTAAAGGCAGGTGCACTTCCTTTAAATGGAATGTGCACCATGAAAATTCCGGTGTCGCTTTTCAACATCTCAGGGACAAGATGAGAAATACCGCCATTACCAGCAGATCCATAATTTAATTTACCTGGATTCGCTTTTGCATAGGCAATAAATTCTTTTAATGTTTGCGCAGGCACATCCTTATTCACAATCAGTGCCAGAGGCTGCTGCGCTGTTCTTGCAATCGGCTGAAACTCTTTCAGAGTCTCATAAGAGGTTTTCGTATACACCGCAGGATTAATCACCATCGTTCCCGTATTAGCCAAAAGCAACGTATAACCATCTGCTGGTGACTGTGCAACGAATTGAGCGCCTACCGTTCCGCCTGCCCCTACCTTGTAATCCACGAGTACCGTTTGCCCCAAGGTGGTTTGGAGTTTATCAACCAGTAATCGCATATGAGCATCAAGTGGGCCGCCCGCCGGGAAACCAATGATGACTTTAATTGGCTTATCTGGATATGCTGCTTGAGCAGAAACAGAAAATAAAACGCCTAAAAATATTGTCGAGAACAGAATTGTGAGGCGAGATAGTTTATACATGATGAAATGAAAAAAGATTTGAGTTGCAATCATTTATACAGCATGAGCACAAGCAAAGCCACTTGCCCAGGCCCACTGGAAATTATGGCCACCAAGATGGCCGGTGACGTCAACACACTCACCAATAAAGTATAAGCCAGGATGACTGCGGGACATCATCGTTTGACCATCCAACTCTTTAGTATCCACACCGCCCAACATCACCTCTGCTTTTTTCCAGCCCAGCGTCCCTGCAGGCTTTACAGACCAATTGGTAATCAGCTCTTTAAGGGCTTGACGGTCTTTTTTAGAAACTTCAGCCCATTTTTTTCCTAATAATTTTTTTTGCTCTGCAAAGGCTTTTGCTAAGCGCAAAGGCATTACTGATGCGAGGATATTTTCAGTCAACTTAAGGCGATTTTCTTCATTATTAAAAAGTGCATCGCAACTAAAACGGCCATTCGCTTCAACTGCCCCAAGCCAATCAATGTGAATAGTCTCACCCTCAACCCAGTAACTACTAGCCTGTAAAACTGCCGGCCCCGACAAACCTTTATGGGTTAACAATAAGTCCTCATTAAATCGGCAGGCACCGTAGCGATTGCCTTTCGATCCCGCAGCAATACGGACCGGCATGCTTAAGCCGGATAAGGCAATTAGATTATCAAATTCACCAGAAGTAAAAGAGAGCGGGACTAATGCTGGGCGTGGATCTATCACTTTTAAGCCAAATTGCTTAGCAATGTCTAATGAGTAAGCGCTTGCGCCAATTGCAGGAACCGGAAGGCCTCCTGTTGCCATCACTACTGATTTGGATCGCTCAGTACCAGCATTGGTTTTAATGAGCCACTCCCCTGCTTCATTGGAAACAGACTCCACGGCCAGCGGATGACGTATATGAACGCTGCCTTTGGCACATTCCTCGAGCAGCATCTCGATAATTTGCTTAGCAGAATCATCGCAGAATAACTGTCCTTGGTGCTTTTCATGATATGCGATCCGATAAGTCTGAACTAGATTGATAAAGTCTTTTGCAGAATAGCGCGCTAAGGCACTTTTTACAAAATGAGAATTCTGGGAGAGGAAGTTTGCGGGACTACTATGTAAATTGGTGAAGTTACACCTACCACCACCGCTAATTCGAATTTTTTCACATAAGATTTCAGCATGATCAATGACCAATACCTTTTTACCTAATTGGCCAGCAACACCAGCGCAAAAAAGTCCGGCTGCGCCACCACCAATGACGATGGCATCCCAGGCTTTACTCATGATTTACTTAAAACGCTCAATGACTTCATTCGGAATTTGCAGTTTTTGCATATGCAAACGGGTATAGGCTTGTCGGAAGTTTTTAGTCATAGAGATCATGACGGATGCCGTCCAAGCAAAAGCAAACATCCCTGAAAAGGCGATGATGATAGCGAGCATTTTCCAACCGCTTGGCAGGAGATCATCCATGAAGCCCATCGCCGTATAAGTACTGCCACTAAATAAAATACTCTGGCCTAAATTTGGCAAGAGATTAAAAACCCACAATGCGATTCCCCAAAGAATGATTTCAAAGATATGGATCAGAAATAAACAGAGTACGCTGATATAAAACACTAAAGCAACTGAGGAATACTTGTGCTCCGCTAAATAAAGAAATGACTTCACTTCATAGCGCTTGGCAATTTGGAGTAAGGCAAGACCGTGCAGGAGCATCACGATGAGCAGCATAGCAATGCCGAATAAATAGGCTGGTAAATCCAGTTCGGTAGTGAGAGTTACAGTATTTAAAGTGATCATAGTATCTTGGCATCCATTTTACAGATCTCGCAGCAGCTCACTTAAGCTAACTGATACCAGTTACGTATGACTGCCCAGGCCTCTTTGGCCGTTTCAGTAAAGTGAATTAAATCCATGTCAGCTTGATCGATCATGCCATGCTCAAGCATCTTTTTAAAATTGATAATCTCACACCAATAATCTCGCCCTACCAGGACGATCGGAAAGCGCTCTACCTTTTTGGTTTGCATCAGAGTGAGAACCTCAAATAGCTCATCCAAGGAGCCAAAGCCCCCCGGATAGGCCACAATAGCCCTTGCTCTGAGCATGAAATGCATCTTACGAAGAGCAAAATAGTGAAAGCGGAAACTGAGTCCTGGAGTAATGTAAGCATTAGGATGTTGCTCCTTAGGCAGGCTGATATTAAAACCAATGGACTTATCCCCCGCCTCAAAGGCGCCTCGATTGACTGCCTCCATTATTCCAGGGCCACCGCCAGTAGCAATGTGAAGCTTATTTTGAACATCCGTTTGAGTAGCGTTATAGCGTGCAACGATTACTCCAAATTCCCTAGCGGAATCATAGTACTTACAGTGAAGCAATGCTTTTTTTGCTTCCGCAATCTCTGTAGGTGATTTTGCACTACCCTCCATCTCACTGGCATTTTCCGAACTGACGAAACGAGTGGATCCAAATACTGTAATTGTGTGCTCAACTCCATGCTCGTGTAAGAGAATATCGGGCTTTAGCAACTCCAACTGAAAGCGCAAGCCCATGGTTTCTCTGCGAGCTAAAAAAGCCTGATCATCAAATGCAAACTTATAGGAGTCTGCAGAATTATTTTCCAGCAACTCACTTTTATGAAGATTTAAAAAATTAGTGATAGTTTGGGAATTATTTACAGGGAGTTTAGAACTCATATTGCAGCCTTTAAGATGGTTAGCTTTATTTCTGAGCATACTTCTTGAGCCAGTAAAGCTCTGTTGTACCGCTTCTAAATCAGTATTACTACCTAGAATATTGCATTAAATTGACGCTTAGGTCCAATTCGGATTTACTGACGGCTCTCCAAGCGTTAATATTCAGGCAGATCAACCAAACTGAAGGATAAGCAATGAGCAACCGTTCAATCATCATCATGGTACTAGTGTTAATTGGTGCTACAACCTATTTATTACTCAAAGGCGATGGCAACATTGATATGGGCGGAGAGAAGCATGGTGCTGAAGCAGTTCACATAGAAGAGGCGAAGAAAGACGCAGCTGCGGCTCCTACAGCTCCTGCGGCTGATACGAAGAAATAATTTCTATTAGGAAACTTAAAACCGCGGTACGCCGCGGTTTTTTTATATCAATCTATTTATGGTGACTATCAAATGAAAAATATTCTTGGATGTGTTTTTATCCTTTTCTCCCAGATCATCTTTGCCCAAGTCATGCCTTCAGCATCTAACAAACTCGATGCTGCAGCCATAATAAAGTCATTTGCGCCCACCGGTACACTGCGTGTGGGCATCAATCTAGGCAATCCAGTTTTAGCTGGCTCAATCGATAAAAGTGAGCCGCAACCAAAAGGCATTACGATTGACATCGCAAATGAAATCGGTAAACGAGCTAATCTTCCGATTGAACTCATTTCATATCAAAGTGCAGGTGCCACTGTAGAGGCCCTTAAAGCGAATCAGATTGACCTGATCTTTGTTGCAATCGACCCCGTTCGAGGTGCTGATATCAGCTATACCCCGCCTTATATACAGATCGAAGGGGCTTATATGGTTAAAGCGTCATCTTCATTGAAGAGCAATGAAGAGGTTGATGCAATGGGGAATGAAATTGTCGTCGGCAAAGGTAGCGCTTATGACCTCTACCTCACACGCGAAATCAAACGAGCGGCCCTACTGCGATCCGCTAACTCACAATCGGTGGTGGATGACTTTATGAATGGCAAAGGAAATGTTGCGGCAGGAGTAAAGCAACAGTTGGAAGCGGATGCAACTCGGTATAGCAATCTACGTCTGCTCCCCGGCCGCTTTATGGTGATCAATCAAGCAATCGGAATACCTAAAGCACGCCCTGAAGTTGATAAAACAAATGCTTACTTAGGCGGGATCATTGCCCAATTAAAGGCATCTGGGTTTATTGCGCAGGCTATGAAACGCCATGGCATTGAAGGCGCCAAAGTGGCCGAGTAAGCTTTGGCAAGCAAAGATGTATCAATGCACCAATAAAATAGATTGCTAAGGCAATGATTGGAGCGATACTGTTCGGATGACTACACCCACCAAATTGCAGGCTTTGGAGCTAGTGCATCGCCTCAAGCGAGAAGCTTCGGAGCATAAAGGGAATGCTGGCAAGGTATTGCTCATTGGTGGTGCACCCGGAATGTCTGGTGCACTCATGTTGGCAGGTAGTGCCGCCCTTCATCTAGGTGCTGGCTGGACTATCCTGGAGATGCTAGATCCCACAGCTGCACATGCTGTTGCCGAGCAGGCTGAGCTGATGGTGCGCTTGGCTAGTTTCAATGCCCAAGAGCAACTGGAAGCTACAGCGCCGGATGTGATTGCGATTGGTCCTGGATTGGGTTTCTCTGCGCTTGCGAGAGATTGGCTGACTGCGGTGTTGCACTATCCCAAAGTGCCATTAGTCATTGACGCAGATGCTCTGAGCTTGATAGCAGACACTCCAGAATTTCTATATCTTCTTACGCAACGTAACCAATCATTTCCAGGAATGAGTGTTCTTACCCCTCACCCCGGAGAAGCCGCACACCTTCTCAATACAACTGCGATATCGGTACAAGAGGATCGGCTTGCCGCTTTATCCAGCCTGGTAAAACTCAGTAACTCCATTGTTGTTCTCAAGGGTCAACATACTCTGATAGCCTCCCCTATCAATACGGCCACACAATGCGATCAAGGTAACCCGGGCATGGCTGTCGGCGGCATGGGTGATGCCTTAACTGGCAGCATTGCGGCTATTGCTGCCCAAGGCATTCGACATCACATCAATCTTTGGGAGGCTAGCTGTATTGGAGTACAACTACATGCAAGTGCAGCAGATAGTCTGGTTGCCCATCAGGTTGGCCCTATTGGACTTACCCCAACAGAGGTTATCTTTGAAATGCGAAGTCTACTCAATAAGCTGTTATAAAACAGCATGCAATCAGTCAGTGAAGCTCTTCGTCATCGCCGTTATGTGTATGGACTCCTCATGGCCGGCCTGGGCTCTGTGCTATTTTCTGGCAAAGCCATTTTGGTCAAAATTGCATTTACCCATGGCGCCAATGCTGAAACCCTGATTGCCTTAAGAATGCTGATGGCACTTCCCCTCTTTTGGGGAATTTATTGGTGGCAAGCGCGTAGACAAGCGATGAGCCCCCTAACAGTAGCAGATCAAGTAAAGATCTTTTTCCTAGGATTTATGGGTTATTTCTTTTCTAGTTACCTCGATTTTTTAGGCTTGCAATATATTTCGGTTGGATTAGAGCGCATTATTCTCTATCTCACACCAACCATTGTGCTGCTGATTTCTTATTTTGCTTTAAATAAATCCATTAGTCGTTTGCAATGGTTTGCGCTGGCTGTAGGCTATCTTGGTGTGATCGTGGTATTTATTCAGGATGCGAGTGCAACGGGATCGATGGCCTTACTGGGTATGCTGCTGGTTTTTGCTAGCGCATGCTCATATGCAGTCTACATGATTGGTTCTGGAGAGATGGTACGTAGAGTAGGTAGCGTGCGCTTGGTAGTTTATGCGAGCTCTGCATCAGCGCTATTTAGTGTGATTCAAATTTTGATTTATGAGCCAACAGCTGTATTTGTTCAAGCTCCGCAAATCTATTGGCTGAGCTTAATCAATGCCAGTCTTTGTACTGTTATCCCCATGTTACTCATCATGATTGCGATCAATCGTATTGGCTCACCCCTAGTGGCGCAAGCCGGTGTCCTGGGACCAGTCTCGACGCTATTGATGGGCTGGGTATTTTTATCTGAACCCATTACCTGGATACAGATTAGTGGCATGGCTTTGGTGATTGGGGCTATGTGGCTTCTGGTACGTAATGATGCGCCAAGTAAACCTTCAGGGCAAGACAAGGAAAAGTCCATCAATCTTGAGAGATCTGATCCCTTAAATTAAAGAACTCAGCAAGCCGCTGAGTTCAATGCTGAAAATTACTGCTGAGTTGCCGTTAGCTGTTGGTCCGTCTTGGATTGCTTCAGGAATTTTTTCTTGGCCTTCTTCTCTGCTTTTTTATCCTTCTTCGATTTTTTCTTAGCCTTTTTCTCAGCAGCTTTTTCAGCTTGAGCTGGAGTCGCAGGTACTGCAGGAACTGCAGCCGGAGCAAGTGCTGGTGCACCAGTTGGGGCTGGATCAGCAGCCATCACTACAGCAGATGACAAGCCAATAGAAGCAGAAATAAGGGTGGCTACAGTGAGTTTTACAAAGCGATTAAGCATTTGGGAATCCATGGATGGTGAGTGCATCATTTGATAATACTCATTATTGGGTGTAGAGATAGCAAAAAGCCGTCCAAGGACGGCTTTTTACAGAACCTCGATTACCAAAACTTAAGCTGGTTGAGCCTCAGTCTCCGTAATTTTCTCAAGCGCCGCCTCAAGATGGCTAACAGTACGATCAATATTAGCCAACTTCTCCAAACCGAAAAGACCAATACGGAAAGTGCGGAAGTCTGGACGCTCATCACACTGCAAAGGTACGCCAGCAGCAGTTTGCAAACCAAGGGCAATAAACTTCTTACCCGAATGAATGTCAGGATCCTTAGTAAAGCTTACTACCACACCAGGAGCCTGAAAGCCTTTTGCTGCAACTGAGTGGAAGCCCTTGGATACCAATAAGGCACGAACCTTGTCGCCCAATTCTTGTTGCTTTTCTTTCAGTGCTGCGAAACCTAAAGTCTGAGTTTCCTGCATTACATTGCGCACGATTTTCAGAGCATCTGTCGGCATCGTCGTGTGATAAACGTGACCACCTTTTTCGTAGGTTTCCATAATTTGGAGCCACTTTTTCAGATCTAAGGAGAAACTGCTGCTTTGAGTAGTTTCAATACGCTCACGTGCCCTATCACTCATGGCGACCATTGCACAGCAAGGTGAGCTACTCCAGCCCTTTTGTGGTGCTGTAATCAGCACATCCACATTACAAGCCTTCATATCCACCCACATTGCGCCAGATGCAATGCAATCGAGCACAAACAAACCGTTGACTGAGCGAACTGCCTCACCAACTGCCTTCAAATAGCCATCCGGCAAAATGATACCCGCAGATGTTTCCACGTGTGGAGCAAAAACGACTGCTGGCTTTTCTTTCTTGATGAGCGCAACCACCTCTTCGATCGGCGCAGGTGCAAATGCACCTTGTGCAGAATCCTCTAACTGCTTTCCTTTGAGGATGGTGATGTCTTTGGTGATGCTTGCTAAATCAAAAATTTGAGTCCAGCGATAACTAAACCAACCATTACGTAACACGAGACACTTTTCATGGTTGGCAAATTGACGGGCAACAGACTCCATGCCATAAGTACCGCTACCTGGCACGATCACTGCAGAGCTAGCGTTGTAAGCATCCTTAAGGACGCTGGAGATATCCACTATGACTTTTTTGAACTCTTCAGACATGTGGTTGAGCGAGCGATCGGTATAAACAACCGAGAACTCTAATAGCCCATCAGGGTCAACATTCGGGAGTAATCCTGGCATAGTAGTTTCCTAGTAGTTCAATTTGTTGAACTCAGATGATACTGATATACGAATTTATTGCACTGCAATACGGTTTTCTTTGATCAATTTCGTCCATTTAGCCTGATCTACCCGCAAAAAGGCCGCAAAATCATCTGCACTTCCACTGGCAGGATCGATACCCCGCTCCATCATGGACTTGCGAATCCTACTTTGAGACATTGCCGCCATTACAGATTGATTCAATTTTTGTACGATCGGCTTAGGTGTACCGGCTGGAGCAAAAAGCCCAAACCAGCCTACGGCGCTATAGCCAGGTAAACCGGATTCAGTAACAGTGGGAATGCCTGGCAGAGACTCGGATCGCTTTGCACCTGTTTCTGCCAAGGCCAGCAATTTTCCAGACTCCACTTGAGGCATGACGGTTTGAGCGGGAGCAAAAATAAGGTCAATATGGCCAGCCAATAAATCTGTTAGCGCCTGACCGGTTCCCTTGTAAGGAATATGCATCATGTCGATTCCAGCCATAGAGGCGAATAACTCTGCAGACAAATGAGAAGCAGAGCCCGGACCTGAAGAGCCATAGCGTAGCTTTCCTGGATTGGTCTTGGCATACCCAATGAGGTTTCGGATCGAGGAAATATTTAAGGCGGGATTCACCGTCACTACGTAAGGCGATGCAGAGACCAACGCAACGGGTACAAACTGAGCAATATTTTTATCGGTAACTGCCGCAGTAGAACCCATTAACAACACGTAGCCATCAGGCGCAGATTGAGCAACTGCTTCAGCACCAATCGAACCGCTAGCACCAGGGCGATTCTCAACCACTAGTGATTGCTTCCACGCCTCAGTTAAGGGTGGTGTCAGCAAGCGAATCAGAGTATCTGCACCACCGCCCGGCGGGAAGGGAACAATCACTTTGACCGTTTTAGAAGGAAATGCGTCTGCAGTTTGTGCAACTGCTACGTTGGCTGATAACAAACCAAAGAGCAAAACACATTGAAACGTAACCAACCTTACAAAAGCCACTTTAAGCCTCATCAATAATAGTGGTGCTGAGAGTAGAAATTCCATCGATCGAGCACTCCACGACATCGCCAGGTTTTAAATACAAGTCCTCAGCATTCTCCTTTCCAACTGCGACCCCGCCAGGAGCGCCAGTAGAAAACATATCACCTGGTTCAATAGGAATGAATCTTGAAAAATGCTCAAGAATGTCTGAGATCTTCCAAATTTGGTCAGAAGTATTTACCCGCATCCTCTCCTCACCATTGACTGAGCAAGTCATCCACAAGTCGTACACATTGGGAATTTCATCGATCGTCACAATCTCGGGGCCTAAGGGGCCAAAGCCTGGAGCATTTTTTGCTGTCCAAAAACGTGAGCCAGAGGCCACTTCCCGTAACTGCAGGTCACGACAAGTTAGATCATTAAGGATCGTGACGCCTGCCACATAACTCAATGCCTCATCTTTCTTGGCTCCCAAGGCCCTCTTGCCAATCACGAATACCAGCTCAGGCTCATAGTCAAGCCTAGTAATTCCTTTTGGGCGAACCACTTCAGTCAAGTGACCAGCTAAACACGAATTTAACTTAATAAAGCCCGTTGGCTCTTGAGGAATCTCCTTGATTAAATTAGTGCGCTTTAATTCCTCTAAGTGGGTACGGTAATTTTTACCAACACACAAAAACTTATCTGCGTCTGGGATCGGCGGTAAGTAAGTGATTTTATCGGCAGAAAGCAAGATCTCTTTTGCATCTTCCTGGGCAGTGCTCACCCAAGATTTGGCCTGATTCATTGCTACATCGCCTGCACGTAAAAATTCTTTCATGCTAGATGGAAAGTTCGCAACTTTTTTGAGTTTGGCGCAATCCGCAAAAGGCAAAATACGATCTCCTGCCTGGTGGGGCAATCGTGCACCAATTTCTGGATGCTGTGCGCCTTTGCGCATAAAGGTAATTAGTCTCATTTTTTCTCTCAGTCTATTTAATCGGAACCAAACAACATATTATTTTTTTGACGCTTCTCAATCGAATTCTTGAGTAATGCAACTAGGCGATAAAACCCATGTCCAAATTTTCCATAAGGCATGGTTAAGAAGAATCCCATCACGACTCCAAGATGAATGGATAGCAGGATAGGCATACTCGAAGTCTCTCTATAGACAAGCAGAATGAGGCCGGACAAGCTAATTAAAAATAGCAAGATGATAAATGCCCGGTCCATCGGTCTCTGGCTTTTCTCACCATGCTCATCATTGCGCCTCAGATTCAAATAGAGTAATCCGGCAGGCCCAATCAAAAGACCAATACCACCCAGCGTTCCTAAAACTACCGGCAAACTACTGAGTGCATAGGGGGCCTCTAAACCTAGCAGATAGTGATACAGCGTTGCTACGCTCGTTGCCGCTAAGCAGAGTAAAAAACCATAGAAGGTCAAATGATGGAAACGCCTTCTCCAGAGAGAAAAATAGTCATCCTCATTATTACAACCTTCGCCATGCCCACCACCCAAATATTTAAGCGTAAGCGCATCATGCACGGCCTCAGTGCCAGCCGCAGAAGAAATGGTGCCAGGAACAATGCTTGACCAGAAACGCGCCAACCCAATTCCGATGGCAACAATGGCAAAGAGGAATACAGCACCAAATACGATTGCTAAGGTATTGTGAGAATAGACCTCGTAAAAGTTCCCCGTTGCAGAGCTTGTGAATAGCGTGCCATTCAGTAATTGGGTGAACAATAGAAAGCCAATCAAGCTAAGTGAACTTGCTAAGGCAACAAAAACACCATTACTTTGATATGCCGCACCCATGAATTTTGGCCATGCGTATGCTACGTAGGTCTCACCTCTCACTTGCGCCATCACCCTTGGAATATTGACGTCAAACTCGTGTGGTGCAGAGTATTGACAGGCATGCAAACAAGCGCCGCAGTTATGGCACAAGCTAGCGAGGTAGCGCATATCTACAGGATTGAAATCAATGCGGCGGGTCATTGCTGGAAAAACAGCGCAAAATCCCTCGCAGTATCGACAGGCATTACAAATTTGCAGCATCCGAGCTGCCTCAATTTCTGGGACGGGCGATGCCAATGTAGCAGCCTCCTGAATTAATTCCTTAAGCTGCTGCATATTTTTCACTCTCTTCACTAATTACAGATTTTGCGGCTTCAGCACCAGCTAACATTCCAAACACAGTACCGATCGCCATTCCTACGCCTGCGGCGTAGCCTTTTCCTAAGACATTGCCAGCCATCATCTCGCCAGCAACAAAGAGATTGTGACTCGCCTCTCCATTAAATCTGACCGCCGCTGTTTCATCGGTTTTTAATCCCAGGTAAGTAAAGGTAATACCGGGCTTTAAGGTGTATCCATAAAAAGGACCCTGATCAATTGGTAAGGCCCAATGTGTTTTTGCTGGCTCTAAGCCCTCAGTATGACAATCATCCATCACAGTGTGATCAAAAGTACCGACCCTACAGGCTTTGTTGTACTTGGCTACTGTATCGAGCAAAGCATTACGGTCTAAACCTAATTTATCGGCCAACTCCTCAAGCGTGTCTGCTTTTTCACCAGGAAATACTGGTGGCATAAATCGACCCAATACTTTCGAGTCAATAATGCAATAACCAATTTGACTAGGTTGATGAGCGACCAATCTCCCCCAAAATGCATAGCGTTTTGGCCAAAAATCTTCACCTTCATCTGAAAACCGTTGCGCGTGTTTATTGACAACGATGCCAAAAGAAACGCAATCCACTCGAGTGCAAATACCGCCATCATATAAAGGGGCTCGAGCATCAACAGCCACCATATGGGCTTGAGTAGCATCGCTGACAGAGTCAGCACCCATATCCAATAATTGCCTTAAAAGAACGCCATTATTAAAGCGCGTTCCTCGAATCAAGAAATTTTTGGCTGGGTGTTCGCCATACTCATTTACTCCCCAAGCTTCATCCAACCACTCTCGATTGGACTCAAATCCACCGGAAGCTAGCACGCAAGCTTTGGCCTCAATACGTTCTCCGTTCACATAGGCAGCAAGAAATTGACCATCTTGAATATCTAAAGAATCTACTGGGGAGTTGTAGCGAATCTCAATACCCAGTTGCTCAGCGCTACGGAAGTAAGCGTTAATCAAGGCCTTGCCACCACCCATAAAAAATGCATTCGTGCGGGACAGGTTGAGAGTGCCGGAGAGGGAGGGCTGAAAACGCACGCCGTGTTTATACATCCAGCCGCGACAATTTTCAGTAGCGCGGATAACCAAACGGGCCAACTTCTCGTCCGTTAAACCGCCAGTAACTTTGAGCATGTCCTGCCAATACTCTTCCTCGGAATAGGCTTCGAGCAATACATCCTGAGGGGCATCATGCATTGAACGTATATTACGAGTGTGAATGGAATTACCGCCACGCCACTCTTTGGGGGCTGCTTCAAGCAGTAGGACGCTTGCACCAGCCTCTCTAGCAACTAAGGCAGCACAGAGTGCGGCATTTCCACCGCCAACAACCAGAATATCGAACATAAGCATGACTCAATGAATTAAAAAAGGGTTAAATGTACTGTTTTTTTGGGACTTTTACCTAGACCGAAGTCAAGGATGTGTATTTTATTAGCGACCTTGCCTTGCGGATGAAATGATAATTCCTCCCGCAATCAGAAGGAATGCAAGCCCATGAAATAGGCTCGGAGGGTCACCCAGCATGGCGGCCGACAAAAGAGCGGTAAATAAAGGGATTAAATTAGCAAAAAATGCCGCTACAGTTGGACCTGCCCCGCTTACCCCAAGACCCCAGCATCGGTATGCGACCAAGGAGGGTCCAAGCGCAATAAACAAAATTAAAGCACCGGTCCAGAGATTGAGGTCAATGAATGCATGGCCAGAAGCAATTTCAAGGCCTTCAAAAAGCATCGTCCACAGTAGACCGATCATGACTTGAGCCATTAAAAATTCTGCCCAAGGCCACTGCCGCTCTGTACTCTCACCTGGGCGACCAATCATCCAACTATAGAAGGCCCAAAAAATCGTAGCCAGCATGATCAATAAATCACCGATCACTACCTGCATACTGAGGATGTCAGTAGGCTCACCGCGTGTCAGAACCACCGTGACCCCCAGCAAGGAAACGAGAGCTCCCACGAGCTGAAGGAGTGTGGGCTTTACCTTATAAAAAACTGCGCCAATTAGCAGCATCCACATGGGCATACTGGCGCCGATCAAAGTCACATTAATTGCCGTGGAGGTCTGCAAGGCAAGATAAAGCAAGGCGTTATAACTTCCCACCCCCAACAATCCCAAAACTAACAAACGGCCCTTGTTTTTCCATAAGCCACTGCTTGGTCTAAACACCCGCCATCCAAAGGGAAGCAGCATGCAAGCTGCTAGACCCCATCGGACCGCACTTAAGGTGATGGGAGAAATACTGCCAACCAGCGCGCGACCAACAATCGCATTACCAGCCCATAAGAGGGTTGCTAGCGATAAATAAAAAACCGTTGAGAGGGCTAAATGGGGCATTCAGGATATTTGGGGTGATAAGTGAGGGTTTTGACCCCCAAGAAGGTATTTCCATGCCTATTGTAGAAACAAATGCTCGGTATTGCTAAGATAGGGATTAAATCAGTAATAGTTACTTAGCATTGGCATGACATAAAGGGGTTTTAGTGACAATCATCACCAATATTGAAGATTTACGAGTTTTGCACCAAAAACGCACCCCCAAGATGTTCTATGACTATGCTGACTCTGGGTCATGGACCGAATCCACTTACCGAGCCAATGAGTCTGATTTTCAGAAAATCAAATTCCGCCAGCGCGTTGCAGTCAACATGATCGATCGCAGTACTAAGACAACCATGGTGGGTCAAGAAGTTGCCATGCCGGTTGCGCTAGCGCCTACTGGATTAACAGGCATGCAATGTGCCGATGGTGAAATCTTAGCCGCTCGTGCCGCTGAAAAATTCGGTGTGCCTTTTTGCTTATCCACCATGAGCATTTGCTCCATTGAGGATGTGGCCGAGCGCACTACTAAACCCTTTTGGTTTCAGCTTTATGTGATGAAAGACCGCGGCTTTATTGAGCGGCTCATTGAGCGCGCTAAAGCGGCAAAGTGCTCTGCCTTAGTGCTGACTTTAGATTTACAGATTTTGGGGCAGCGTCATAAGGATTTAAAAAATGGCTTGTCTGCACCCCCGAAACTCACCATCGCCAACATCATGAACATGATGACTAAGCCTCGCTGGTGCATGGGTATGGCAATGACTCCCCGAAGAACCTTCCGAAATATTGTTGGTCATGCTACTGGTGTGGGCAATATGTCCTCCCTCTCTTCTTGGACTGCTGAGCAATTTGATCCGGGCTTAAGTTGGGATGATGTGGAGTGGATTAAAAAACTCTGGGGTGGAAAGCTCATCATTAAAGGCATTCTGGATGAAGAAGATGCGCGTTTGGCCGCTAACTCTGGTGCTGATGCCTTGATTGTTTCTAATCATGGTGGCCGCCAACTGGATGGCGCGATTTCTAGTATCAAGGCACTACCCGGTATCGTAAATGCGGTAGGCAAGGATATTGAAGTATGGATGGACGGCGGTATACGGTCGGGGCAGGATGTGCTTAAAGCCTGGGCGCTGGGTGCCCGTGGGACCTTAATAGGCCGCCCTTTCCTCTATGGCTTAGGTGCCATGGGTGAAGCAGGGGTTACTAAATGTCTTGATATTATTCATAACGAACTGGATATCACTATGGCCTTTACAGGACACCGCGATATTCAAAATGTGACCAAAGATATTTTGTACCCAGGAACTTTTTAATATTTTAAATTTAGCCAACTATCCCGAGCTGATATTTACCATTACCGCTGTAGCCCTTGCAGGCTTAGGTTGTCTGATGAAGTTCAAGCAGAACATCGCCCCACAAAAAAGCACTCTCTACTCTATTGGTGATAAAAAATGAAACGAGTTGTAGATGTGTTTAAAGATAGAGGCCGTGAATTAGTGTGGACTTATGTCATTCATCTGGGAAATATTGAATTTCATCCAGCTCAAGTTGACTTTGAACAAGAAGCCTTAAGGCTTTCTCAATTAGATAAGCGTGGCGCCCCCAGTGAGCTAAGCGCGAAAGCACGTATTACCGTTAAATAATATTTAAATTAGAATCTACACCTATGAAAGCACTCAGCAAAAAAGCCAAAATGGCAATCGGATGGACCATCCTAATGACAGTCGTCGGGACTGCAATGTTGCACCAATGGGAGTTCTTTGCCATGGGTTGCGCATCGATTGCAATGCTATTGGTTGCGAACCACTATGATCTTTTAAAAGATCCTGATGACAAAAAATAAGGCCCCTTTCTTGCGAAAGAGGCCCTAGTAACACCACGCTACTCTAATTCTTCTTTAAGCTGAGAGCGTTTGGTAGTCGGTATACCCTACTTCAGCTCCACCATAGAATGTGGCACGATCGTAAGGATTGAGTGGTGAGCCTTGCTCAAAGCGTTCCGCTAAATCTGGATTAGAAATGTATAAACGCCCATAAGCTATAGCATCAGCTAAGTCCGCTTCCAATGCTGCCTCACCCATGGCTTGGTCATATCCACCAGCACTAATAAATTTACCCCGATAGGCGGCACGAAAAATCTCTGAAGTAATTGGCGCTCCTTCGTTCACTTGATCGTTACCGCCAGCACTTGTAGAGCGTGGCTCAATCATGTGAACGTAAGACAGGTGATAGCCATTTAATTTTTGGATAACTGCATTGAACAAGGCAATTGGATCGCTATCACCTATATCGTTAAAGCTACCGTAGGGCGATAAGCGAACACCAATGCGATCGCTTGGATAGACTTTAGCAACGGATTCAATGACTTCGCCCAATAAGCGTATCCGGTTATCTATAGAGCCACCGTATCCATCGCTACGTTGATTGGTTTTGTCTTGCAAAAACTGATCAAGTAAATAACCATTGGCAGAATGAATTTCAACGCCATCAAAACCAGCTACTTTTGCATTTTTTGCGGCCAATTCAAAATCCATTAAGAGGCGCGCAATATCTTCCGTGGTCATCGCATTGGGAGTCTCGTAATTATGCAACTGCCAATCGGCACCATATGTTTGACCGGCTGGCGCAATCGCAGAGGGCGCTTCAGGCAAGCCTTGCTCTGGATGCAGGGATGAATGAGAAATACGCCCTACATGCCATAGCTGAGCCATGATCTTTCCGCCCTTGGCATGCACTGCTTGAACAATTTCTTTCCAGGCTGCTGTTTGCTCTGCAGAGTAAATTCCAGGTGTGGCTGGGTAGCCTTGGCCGATAGGAGAAATTTGAGTAGCCTCGCTAATGATCAGTCCAGCACTCGCTCTTTGGCTGTAGTAGGTTTTAGCCAATGGACTAGGAACTTCACCAGCAATGGCGCGCATTCTGGTCAAGGGTGCCATGACTAGGCGATTCTTTAATTCAATACCGCCAAGTTTAATGGGGGTAAACATCACTTCTTTTCCGGACATGAGACTCTTTCTTTTTACTGATAAATGATTTGGTCGTTGACTGTAGCAAAAAAGGTAGATTCTTGCTGTATCTTGACGAACATTGGGCAATCCTTACTTAAGTGTTACGCAAACCTTTGACTGCACCACGACTAGTCTTCGCACCTCTCTTAAAGCGCTCCTGAATGAAATCAGAAAACACCTTAAATTCCTCAAGATGGACCGTAGAGGATCGAGCAAGTAAGGCAATGACTCGCTTGGGTGCAGGAGGGGCTAAGGGACGTGCTACTAAGCTAGTGCCATTTAACAAACCTCCCCTAACTGCCATTTCTGGCAATAAAGCAATCCCCATGCCTGAGTCCACCATCTGCAATAGCGTCAGAAGGCTAGTAGCCTCCATACCATCAGCCTTACGAATATCAGAACGCTTACATGCCTGCAACGTGTGCTCTCTTAGGCAGTGCCCTTCTTCTAATAGCAATAATCTCTCAGCCATTTTTGCTGGCAGATGAATTTCCTTTCCCTTCAGAGCGGGATCATCCTCTCGCGCTACCAACCAAAACTCATCATCAAATAATTCCTTTACTAAGAGTCCTGAGGTCTCGTATGGCAAAGCTATTAGGATGAAGTCCAGTTGGTGCTCGGCTAATCTACTTAACAAATTAGCGGTTAAATCCTCACGCAAGGCAATTTTCAAACTAGGGAAGCGTGCACGAATATCCGGCAATACGTTCGGCAGTAAAAATGGTGCAATAGTTGGAATCACTCCAAGGCGAATTGTTCCTGCCATCGGTTTGCCAGCAGCATCGGCGTACTCCACCAAATCCTCAGAAGCGGCCAAGATGGTCTTTGCTCTCTCCAAGATCTCAAAACCAATTGGGGTGATTGCCACATTTTGCCGATCTCGCTCAACCAAGCGAACGCCCAGGCCATCTTCAAGTTCCTTTAAACCCGCGCTCAGGGTCGATTGACCTACGAAACAGACTTCTGCAGCTCGGGTGAAGTTCAGCTCATGAGCAATGGCAACAAAATAACGGAGCTGACGTAATGAAGGGAGAGCAGTCATAGTTACCTAGGTCTATATAATCAATTTATTAGATCAATAATATCATTATTATTTATTAGGCTGATGATGATTTTAGAGCTAATGTGGACGATCGCCATGCTGATCACTGTGAGCAGGACTTGGTAAAGGCCCAAGAAGTGACCGCCGGATAATAAAATTAAAAATAAATGAAATTAAATTTAAACTGTTCGACTTCAATTTAAGGAAATATGATGAAAACTTGGCAATGTATCGTGTGCGGCTTTATCTATGAAGAAGCAAAGGGCATACCAGAAGATGGCATCCCTGCTGGCACAGCATGGGCTGAAGTTCCAGAAGACTGGGAGTGCCCAGACTGTGGCGTAGCAAAGTCTGACTTTGAAATGGTTCAAGTATCTTAATAGCTCTAAACCGCGTTCAGACTCAATACATTTAACTGCAATATTAGGGAGCCCAGCTTTGGATCATCAGAATCAATCTACTCAATCGGGCATCGTCATTATTGGCAGTGGATTAGCCGGATATACCGTCATTCGGGAACTTCGCAAACTCGATAAGACCATTCCAATTACCTTGGTCACGCGTGAACCAGGCTATTTCTATTCAAAGCCAATGCTTTCTACAGCGCTAGCTAGCAAGAAGTCTGCAGCGCAATTGCTATCGACAAATGCTGAGGGTATGGCTAGTCAACTAGATATTGCCATTCTGGAAGGCGCAAATGTATCTGCGATTGATACTGCTTTGCAAACAATTGAAACCTCTCGAGGAGTAATCTCCTATGGCAAGTTAGTTTTGGGTTTAGGTGCCGATCAAATTCGCCTCCCCTTGCAAGGCAATGCAGTTGATGAAGTGATTACCGTCAATGATCTAGAAGAGTATGCCCATTTTCGCCAAGCAATTGAGGGTAAAAAGCGAATTACTATTTTAGGTGCCGGCTTGATTGGCTGTGAGTTTGCCAATGATCTAGTGTTGGGGTCTTACGATGTGGATGTGATTGACTTAGCACCACAGGCTTTAGGTCGCCTACTCCCTGAGCCAGCAGCACAAGCGCTGCAATCAAAATTAAGCGAAGCTGGAGTGCGTTGGCACTTTGCTACTACCGTTCAATCGATTGATCGTAATGGCGACTCACTTTCAATCACTCTCGCAAATGGATCGGTTGTTAGAAGCGACGTATTTTTATCAGCAGTTGGTCTCAAACCCCGTTTAGATTTAGCTAAAGCTGCTGGCATTACGACAGGTGCAGGCATCACAGTGAACCGTCAATTAGAAACTAGCGCGAAGAATGTATATGCCATTGGTGACTGCGCTGAAGTGGAGGGCCTAGTATTGCCTTATGTGATGCCAATCATGCAAGCAGCTAGAGCTTTGGCCCCTAACCTGCTTGGGCAAGAAGTTTTTCTGAGCTACCCCGCCATGCCAGTAATGGTTAAGACACCTGCCTTACCGACCATAGTCTCGCCGCCAGCCAAAGGCGCGCTTGGTGATTGGAAAATCCATTCCACAGAAGAGGGTCTCGAGGCACGCTTTGAATCAAGTGATGGCAAGTTATTAGGCTTTGCACTTTTAGGCGCCGCTACTAGTCAACGTGGCGCACTCATAAAAGAGCTTCCACCAATACTGCAATGAGACTAATCTATTGCTAACTTTCTGTTTTGTTAAACAAAAAAAAGGCCCGCAACGCGGGCCTTTTGCATCAATAGCTGTAGCTTGATTATGAAACTACTGCAAACCAGCTTGTATTGTGTGATTGAGCACTCATCAAAAATAACATTGGAACTGAAAGCATGGTGTTCAAACGGGAAGTCAACATCGCTACACGAGCAGACTTGGCCTTCACGTCTGCCTCCACTGCAACAATACCAAGGGCACGTTTTTGATTCGGCCAAATAATGAACCAAACGTTGAAAGCCATTACTAGGGCAATCCACATACCCAAACCGATCGCGCGGAAAGGTGCTTGCAAAGTAAATGCTTGATGCGCATAGCCATTTAACAGGGCAACAATCACACCACTAACAACAGTGGCGAGTGCTGCCCAACGGAACCAAAATAATGCTGTTGGAGCAATCACTTTTCCAATAGCAGGCTTTTGTTCGTCAGGGATTTTTGACATAGAAGGAATTTGCACAAAATTGAAATACCAAAGCAAACCGATCCACATTACGCCAAACATGACGTGGGCCCAACGGAATAAAAAAGGCAATTCAAGTGAGCTTAGATTAGGGCCTAAAGCCAAAACCAGTAAAACGAGGAGCACAAATCCGGCTAAAACTGTACGTCCTAATGAGGTCAAAATGGATGACATAAGGGTATCTCCTGTATAAGAATTCGTTGTAACTATAAACGATTATGCTGATTATGTTTGAGGGCGTACAAAACTAGCCTTACTGGGCCGCCCATCCACCATCCATATTCCAAGCTGCTCCGCGCACTTCAGAGGCATCCGGACCACACAAGAAAACGGCTAATGCAGCTAGTTGCCCTGGCGCCACGAATTCACTAGACGGCTGCTTTTCAGAGACTAAGGCGTTCTTGGCAGCTTCATTCGAAACCCCCTCACGCTCTGCGCGTGCATCCACCTGCTGCTGGACTAATGGGGTTAAAACCCAGCCTGGGCAAATCGCATTACAGGTAATCCCTGTTTTAGCGTTCTCTAGAGCCGTCACTTTAGTTAAGCCGATAATCCCATGCTTAGCAGCAACATAAGCAGACTTTTGAGTAGACCCAACCAAACCATGAACAGAGGCGATATTAATAATGCGGCCCCAGTTTCGTTTTTTCATACCAGGTAGTGCATGATGCGATGTATAAAAAGCAGAGCTTAAGTTGATGGCAATAATTGACTCCCACTTGTCCGCTGGGAAGTCTTCGACATTCGCTACATACTGAATACCGGCATTGTTCACCAATATATCTAGTGAGCCGAAACGCTTTTCAGTTTGCTCAATTAAATCTTGGATTTCATTAGGCTTGCTCATATCGGCGCCGTGATATTCAACCTCTACTCCGCACGCTTTGATTGCAGCAAGAGCAGCATCCTTATCTCCAAAGCCATTGACCATAATATTGGCACCCTGCTTAGCCAGCCCAATAGCTATAGCCAAGCCAATGCCGCTAGTAGAGCCAGTCACGAGAGCTGTTTTACCTTTTAATTGAGCCATGTTCTTATTCGCTATATCAAGGGAAACCTCAATCCCCCTCAAGGGAGATTGAGGTGTTGTGAAAGTTTGATATTACAGGATGCAGCATTTACAGGGTTACAAGGAATACATGAATTCAGATGGGCGCTAGATTAGGCTATGTGCCCCTCGGGTTTACACGCATAGTGCCTTATCTATCCATTGCTCAAGACTGTATCATTATTTAATCTTTGTTCAACCGGTGAAAATAAGATGACAAACCTCAGCCTGAACCACTTCTCTATTCGGAGTTTAGAGATTGAAGAAACTACTAAGTTCTATAGTGAAATATTTGGGTTTACCGTTGGGCCACGCCCAGACTTTCCTTTTCCTGGGGTTTGGCTATACAACGGCGATGAAAAAGAATGGGCTAATGCGGTATTACATTTAATAGCGATCGATAAGAACAATCCCAATGGGCTCAAGCAATATCTTGGCGAACGCGATCCTAGCTCACTATATGGCTCAGGTGCCGTAGATCACATCGCCTTTTTTGCTAAGGGCTTGGAAGAGAAACTTGCCCTGCTAGAAAAGTTGGGCATACCTTATAGGCAGCGCACGGTGCCCGAGATTAAATTACACCAAATCTTTTTAGATGATCCCAATGGCATTGTTATTGAGTTAAATTACCCCGCTGCAGAAAAAGCAGCTCTTGATGCCAAGGGTAAGTAAGTAAAGATGGCAAAAATTCTTATTGTTGGCGGGTCGCTTGGCGGTTTATTTGCGGCCAATATCTTGCTACGCCAAGGTCACGATGTCACCTTATTAGAAAAAGCACTCGGCTCCTTGGATGGGCGAGGCGCGGGTATCGTGACTCACGACGCACTAGCAGATGCCTTGCGAGAATCCGGCATTGCTGTCGATGACAGTCTAGGTGTCGCTGTATCTAAGCGCGTTACTCTGGGTGTTGATGGCGAGAGTTTGGGTGAAATACCGATTCCACAAATATTGACCTCATGGAGCCGCCTCTACCATCTACTCAAAGAGAATTTTCCAAGTGAGCGTTACTTGCAGGGTAAGAATGTAAAGGCCATTAATCAGGATGCTAATAGTGTTCATGTGACCTGCGAAGATGGCAGCGCTCATCATGCAGAGCTATTAATCGCCTCTGATGGCATCAATTCAACAGTTCGAGCTCACTTAGCACCAGATATCCACCCAAAATATGCCGGATATGTTGCGTGGCGTGGCGTTTGTGATGAAAGTTACCTTTCTAATTACACCCTAGAAACTCTTTTTGATTATTTTGGATTCTGCCTGCCAAATGGTGAACAGATGCTGGGTTATCCAGTTGCAGGATCTGGCAATGACACCAGACCCGGTAAACGACGCTATAACTTTGTTTGGTATCGCCCCGCCAAGGATGATGAATTAGTCAAACTCCTCACCGATGCTGATGGTCGCTTCTATCCAACAGGCATTCCTCCACTAAAAGTGTCATGGAAAAATATTGCTGAAATGCGCAAAGTAGCTCGTGAGGTCCTAGCACCGCAGTATGCAGAAATTCTAGAGAAGACCGCATTACCGTTCCTGCAAGCCATTTACGATGTGCGCTCAGAGCAAATTGTCTTTGGCAGAATTGCATTGATGGGTGACGCTGCTTTTGTTGGCCGGCCTCATGTCGGGATGGGCGTTACCAAAGCGGGAGATGAAGCCATGGCAATTGCGCGTCATATTGATAAATTAGGCGCAACGCCTGCTGCCCTCGAAGCGTATAGCAACGAACGGCTACCACTAGGTCAACAAGTGGTTGCAAGGGCTCAATACCTCGGACGTTATATGCAAGCACAAGGCAAGCAAGGGACAAGAGATGGTAGTAGCCTACGTAGAAATGCTGATACGGTGATGGCGGAAACAGCTGTTGATATCAGCGCTTTATTGGCAGCAGGAAAAGCAGTTCCAGAGTCGTGTTAATAAACCGCCCAGAATCTACTGAACAATGAGGAGATTCAGCAGAAGTATTGCGCTGTTTGATCCCTGCATAAACTCATCTCAAATGAGATGGAGCCAGTGCCCCAATTGATGCCAAAAACTGTCTGGCACCAGGGTTAATAACCAAGTCATCGTCAGGTAACGCAACAGTTTGCCAACTGCCATATAAGCCAAGCAAGGTAGCCAAGGTAGCCTGAGCCATCCTGCCGCTATACACAAAGGATCTCCAAAGCCGGGGAGCCAAGACAGTAACAGCATTTTTGGCCCTCGCCGCTCTAGCCAGCGCTGCACTCTGTTATTCGCTGGACCCTTGAGTGACTCAAAGCTATTACGACTTAATAATCCAAGCCACCAGTCGAACATACCCCCCAAGGTATTGCCAATCGTAGCAACCCCAATCGCTACCCAATATAAGTGCGGGTTCAGAGAGACGTATCCAAAAAGGATTGGCTCAGAGCCCACCGGCAGCAACGTTGCAGAAATGAAGGAGCTGATAAACACAGCAGGCAAGCCAACCGACGGCATCTCAAAGAAGTCAAAGAATTGGGTCAGCATTTGCTCCATAGTCTTAGTATGCCCCATCCCCCGTTCAGTTAACGCCCATTCAGGATTGCCCGCAATTCTCAAATCTTGCTTAAACTATGAATATTCCGAGATTCACTAACCCTCTTTACCCACTCATATATAGATGAATCACCCTATCCCTAAGCCAGACCAATACCAAGATATGCGCGAAGCCTTGCGCGACCTCTGCGGCAACTTTGATTCCGCATATTGGCAAAAAGTGGATCATGAAAGAGTCTATCCTGAGGCATTTGTTGATGCGATGGCAAAAGCGGGATGGTTAGCCGCCTTAATTCCAGAAGAGTATGGTGGCTCAGGCTTAGGTCTTGCTGAGGCTTCAGTCATCATGGAAGAGATTAACTTTGCGGGTGGTAACGCAGGCTCTTGTCATGGTCAGATGTACAACATGGGTACTTTGCTGCGCTATGGCTCTAATGCTCAAAAACAGTTTTATCTCCCGAAGATTGCTACTGGCGAATTACGTCTACAGTCGATGGCAGTTACTGAACCCAGTACTGGCACGGATACCACCAAACTCAAAACTACCGCCGTTAAAAAAGGTGATAAGTACATTATCAATGGTCAGAAGGTTTGGATCTCTCGTATTCAACATTCTGACTTGATGATTCTGCTAGCCCGTACCACTCCACTCGCAGAGGTAAAGAAAAAATCCGAAGGAATGTCCATTTTCATCGTCAACTTAAAAGATGCGCTTGGTAAAGGCATGGCGATTCAACCCATTGCGAACATGGTGAACCATGAAACCAATGAAGTCTTCTTCGACAACTTAGAGATTCCTACTGAAAATTTGATCGGTGAAGAAGGCAAGGGATTTAAATATATTCTGGATGGTCTTAATGCGGAACGAACCCTGATCGCTGCGGAATGCATTGGTGATGCTTATTGGTTCGTGGATAAAGCTCGTCGCTATGCTAACGAGCGAGTAGTATTCGATCGCCCGATTGGTAAAAACCAAGGGATCCAGTTTCCGATTGCGGATTGTTATATTGAAACCGAAGCAGCTAACCTCATGCGCTTTAAGGCATGCGAGCTCTTTGATGCCAAACAACCTTGTGGTGCCGAATCCAATATGGCCAAGTACCTTGCTGCAAAAGCCTCTTGGGAGGCAGCCAACGTTTGCCTGCAGACTCATGGTGGCTTTGGCTTTGCTAATGAATACGATGTCGAGCGCAAGTTTAGAGAAACCCGTCTCTATCAAGTAGCGCCCATCTCTACTAACTTAATTTATTCCTATGTAGCTGAGCACATCCTCGGCCTCCCACGTTCCTTCTAATAGGCGTCGATATGAGTATAAGTATGCGTCCCTTAGATGGTATTACGGTAATCGCACTCGAGCATGTGATTGCAGCACCCTTTTGCACCCGTCAGCTCGCTGACTTGGGAGCACGCATTATTAAGATCGAGCGTCCTGGAGACGGAGATTTTGCCCGAGGGTATGACACTCAAGTAGAGGGACTTTCTTCGCACTTTGTTTGGGTGAATCGATCAAAGGAAAGTATCACGCTGGATCTCAAGCAAGATTCGGCATTGGCAATACTAAAAAGTTTATTAAAAACAGCGGATGTCTTTATACAAAATCTAGCTCCTGGTGCCGCCGCCCGAATGGGGCTGACACCCGAAGCTTTGCAACAAGATAATCCCGGACTCATTCTTTGCTCTATTTCCGGCTACGGTAACGATGGCCCCTATCGCGACAAAAAAGCTTACGACCTTTTAATTCAGAGTGAAGCGGGCTTCTTATCGGTTACCGGTACACCAGAGACGCCTAGTAAGGCCGGCAATTCCATTGCGGATATTGCCGCAGGGATGTATGCCTATACCAATATTTTGGCTGCTCTATTACAAAGAGGAAAGACAGGCAAGGGAACGGTCATTGATATTTCTATGCTCGAGGCATTAAGTGAGTGGATGAGCTTTCCAATGTATTACGCATACAAAGGTGCAAACCCACCATCGAGAAACGGTGCATCTCATGCCACCATTTATCCCTACGGTCCATTTAAGGCTGGTGACGGTAAAACAGTCATGCTCGGTCTACAAAATGAGCGTGAGTGGGCGCAGTTTTGCGAAATTGTTTTAGAAAACCCTACGCTAGCCCAAGATGCTCGCTTTGATAGAAATTTCAAGCGCAATGAAAAGCGCGCTGAACTTCTTCAAATTATTGACGCCTGTTTTAGCCAGATGACGGCCGAGCAATTAATCGCGCGACTAGAAAAAGCCCAGATTGCCAATGCCCGCCTAAATGATATGGAAGGCCTTTGGAAGCACGAGCAACTAAAAGCACGTAAGCGCTTCACCGAAGTTGGTTCACCTAAGGGCCCCATTGCAGCAATGTTACCGCCTGGAATCAACGACAGTTACGACTATCGTATGGATCCTGTTCCAGCTGTTGGGGAGCATACCGATGCGATTCTGTCAGAAATGGGAATCTCCTCTGCAGAAATTGAGGCGCTGCGAGCTCAAGGTGCAATTTAAAGCAAGGGCGAGACCAAGTGCGCTGCATTTTCTAGGAGTACACGCCAGCGTGGTCGCTTAGCCCAAGCTACCGAATCAACCATATCAGATTGAGCTAAGTAAGACTCGATTAAAGTCTCGAGCTTGGCACAAAACTCCTGGTTGTACACAATCAGGCTGATCTCGAAATTGAGACGTAAGCTTCGTTGATCAAAGTTGACCGAACCAAAAATCGCCACCCGCTGATCAATTAATAGGCTCTTAGTATGCAAAAGACCGCCATGAAACTCGGCAATATTGATCCCTGCACTCATAAGATCGGTATAAAAACTGCGGCTACTCCAAGCAACTAAAGTGGAGTCATTTAACTTGGGCACAATTAAGGTCACTTTTACACCACGGCCCGCGGCAGCCATTAGCGCCTGAATCAAACCATCATCTGGACCAAAGTAAGGTGTTGTAATGATGAGTTCTTCACGTGCATCCATGATGGCAGAGAGCAGCACTTGATACAAAATGTCGTCGCGGTAGACTGGACCAGAGGAAAACTCTTGCGCTAATACTTGCCCCTCGACTGTAGCGCTAGCCGGAGCGACATTATTAAAATGCATAATCTTGGGGTTATCAACACTCCAGTCAAATGAGAATGTCAGCTCAAACTGGGATGCAACGGGACCTTCGATTCTGACCATGGCATCAACCCACTCACCCACACCTGAATCTTGCTTGAAGGTTCGTGGGTCAACCAGGTTCATACTCCCAGTCCAAACAATAGAGTTATCAATCACAAAGATTTTGCGATGCAACCTCAAGTCAGCTCGACGAAATTGAAAGCGACCAATCTGAATCGGTAATGCTTCGGTTATCTGTATTCCGGCGCTTCTGAAACGGTTTGGCCAGCCTGACTTAAACCAGTCCTTACTACCCAAAGAGTCTAGTAAAACTTGACAAACTACTCCGCGTTTAGCGGCCGCAATCATCGCCTCGCCCACGCGATCAGCATCACCCCCTAAGGCCCAAATATAAAACTCCAAGTGCAGTGTTTCTTTGGCTTGATTTATTTCATCAATAAAATGCTGCAAGATCTCTAACGAGTTGGTAAATAACTCTATCTTGTTACCAGCAATGACTGGGGAACCATTCTTAGATTCTGCCAATAAGCTTAGCGCCCTTCCCTCTAATGGCAACTGCTGTTTATCTGCCAAGTAGCGCTTGCGCATATCTTCGGTGATAGCAGCATATTCTTTATTCATGCGAATGATTTTGCGAGTCAGCTTACGCCCTACAGGACGTTCACCAATCAACACATACAGGCTAATTCCCATTACTGGGAAAGTCATCACAATAAAAATCCAAGCAAATGCAACCCCTACTGGCCTTCTCACAGAAATAATGACGCCAATAAAATAAGTGACTAAGAAAAAATGAATCAAGAGCAGCCAATTGAGATTTAGCTCAAATGCATGTTTCAAAAATAGGTTTATCAGATCAGACATGCGAGTTCCAATTCAGCGGTAATACCTAAGTGATCAGATAACTTCACCCATTCATGTAACACTTGGGCGGAATGAATTTTCAAGCCGCGCACATAAATTCGATCCATCGCCAGCATCGGCTTCATACTGGGAAACGTTTTTGCAGGAGAGCCATTGACCACCTCGAAGACCTCATCAAATCCAGCGGCTCGCATCGGCGCACTCACCCGATTGCGCCAGTCATTAAAGTCACCAGCAACAATGGTGGGAGCTCCTTTAGCCAGAGATTCAATGTAATGAATAATCGCCTCTAATTGACGCTCTCGTCCTCGTTCAAATAAAGCAAGGTGGACACAAAAGCAATGAATCGGTGTTGCTACGCCATCTAAATGGGTAACACTATGCAGTAAGCCACGCCTCTCAAATCGATACGCCGAGATGTCGTAGTTTTCCCCTTTATGCAGCGGTCTTGTAGAAAGAATGGCATTACCATGATGACCATTTGGATACTCGACATTTTTTCCATAATGCCAATCATGCCAAAAATCTTCAGATAGAAAATGGGTTAGCTCGGTCAAGGGCCATTGACTAAATCGTCTAATCCGTCCTCGATGTTCTTGTTGAAGCTCTTGCAAGAACAGTAAGTCTGGATGGTGGCTACGCATTTTCTGACGTAGCTCATAAATGGTTGATCTTCTGTGCAAAGGCGAAACACCCTTATGCACATTCATGGTCATCACGCTAAATCGCCCAAGCTTCTTTTGCGTCATTAAATTATCCAGCGGCGTTTTGTCGACGCACGCGAGCAAGGTAGATCTCACTTTCTACTAAATCTTGGCACTGCATACATTTATTGCAAATGGATGCCTGATCACGCAACTCATCAATAGACCCAATAGGGTGAGTATCGAGGTATTCACGAAGATCGACATCGATCACCTCATTACAGAGGCAAATAACTTCAGCCATGGGTCGAAATAATGAAGAATGTTTGCATTTATCCCATTTTGCCATCCCCTTGCTAGAATCGAGCCCATGTTTACAACCTTTCAGGACGCCTTTAGACTTCTTGCGCATTTAGATGCCGGGCTAATAGGCATTGTCCTAGTCTCGCTTCAAGTTAGCCTCAGCGCCTTGCTACTTGGAACTTTGCTTGGCCTCCCGATTGGAGCCCTCCTAGCCACAGAAGAATTCCAAGGAAAAAAGGCGATTACTGTGGCGCTAAATACCTTGATGGGCGTCCCAACTGTGATTGTTGGCGTTGTGGTCTATCTCCTGCTCTCGCGCACAGGGCCCTTAGGAGTGTGGGGCTGGCTTTTTACACCTAAGGGTATGATTCTGGCCCAAACCCTCCT
>CANGCM010000013.1 GCA_947452535.1 Burkholderiaceae bacterium
ACCACGCCATGTTCGTAGTAATTACCGCCATGAAAATCTGGGTCAGACAAAATAGCGTTACGCGCTACCTCATTAAAAGCAATATTCTGTGCACTGAGTTTTGGGGTAGATGCAATCACCAGACAATGGGCCAAGCGCTTTGGAAACTGAATCGACCAAGCCAATGCCTGCATACCACCCAAGCTTCCGCCCATGACCGCAGCAAAACGACGAATACCCAACTTATCAGCCAAACGCGCCTGGGTATTTACCCAATCTTCAACAGTGATCACCGGGAAGTCTGCGCCATAAGGCTTGCCAGTAGCGGGATTGATGCTCATTGGCCCAGTGGACCCAAAGCAAGAACCCAAGTTATTGACGCCAATGACAAAAAAACGATCTGTATCTACTGGCTTGCCCGGTCCAATCATGTTGTCCCACCAGCCAATATCTTTTGCATCATCGGGGTTAGGGCCAGCCACATGGTGTGATGCGTTCAATGCATGGCAGATCAATACGGCATTACTTTTATCAGCGTTGAGTTTGCCGTAAGTTTCAATGACTAAATCGTAGCCAGATAACATGGCGCCACTTTGCAAAGGCAAGGGCTCGGCAAAGTGGATTGTGTTTCTAGAGAGATATAGCTCGCTCATTCGGACAGAAGAATGCGAAGGCTATTATCAAATGCTTCGGTTGGAAGTTTCTTAAAGCCGCTACGAGCAAAACGATGCCAGCGGCCCAAGACATAGCTCATCAATATTGCCGCCCGAATACTGACTTCTTCTTGACCTACGTTTGCCCAAGATCCGCCTTGGGTTTGAGCAATACGTAAGGCCTGTTTTAATGACGCCTCTACACGATCTAGCACTTGAGTAATACGCTCTTGCAAGCGATCATCCTCTTGAAGTAGGGCGTCACCTAGCAGTACGCGAGTCATTCCTGGATTCTTTTCGGCGAAGAAGAGCAGCATCTGCAATATTCCACGAGCTTGTGCAAGCCCTGACTCTTCTTTTTGATTAATCTGATTAATCAGACCAAAGACAGTTTGCTCAATAAAAGAGATTAAGCCCTCAAACATTTGCGCCTTACTGGCGAAGTGTCGATAGAGTGCTGCTTCAGAAACTTGAATCTTGGCTGCCAAGGCTGCAGTAGTTACGCGCTCACCCTTAGGGTTTTGCAGCATCTCTGCCAATACCTGCAAGATTTGTAGACGGCGCTCACCGGGGCGGGGACGTTTACGTGTCTTACCCTCATCAGCGCTTGAAGCTTCGATGTCTGATGCAGTAGGGTCTAAGGAATCACGCATGGTTATATCTCTTGTTCAACTCTTAACGCGAGCGGATCATTGTTCCAAATGCTTGCTCAGTCAGAATCTCCAGCAATAGGGAGTGCTCAATTCGTCCATCAATAATGTGCACTGAATTCACACCGCTCTTAGCCGCATCCAAGGCTGAAGAGATCTTTGGCAGCATACCGCCAGAAATCGTCCCATCAGCAAATAAACCATCAATCTCGCGAGCCGTGAGGTCAGTTAAGAGTGTGCCGTTTTTATCCATCACACCTGGGATATTGGTCATCATGACTAATTTCTCCGCATGCAGAATTTCCGCCATCTTACCCGCCACCAAGTCAGCGTTAATGTTGTAGGCCTGACCCTCTTCACTAAATCCAATCGGAGAAATCACCGGAATGAATGCGTCATCTTGCAAAGCTTTTACCACTGCGGGATTGATTGCATCGATCTCACCAACAAAGCCCAAATCAATCATGGCACCAACCTGATTTTGATCTGGAATCAACATTTTCTTGGCGCGAATCAAGCCGCCATCCTTACCAGTCAAACCAACCGCCTGGCCACCAAAGTGGTTAATTAACATCACAATGTCTTGCTGCACTTCACCACCCAGAACCCACTCCACTACTTCCATGGTTTCTTCATCGGTCACGCGCATACCCTGAATAAAGGTACCCGCTTTGCCAATCTTTTTTAATGCTTCATCGATTTGTGGTCCGCCGCCATGCACTACTACTGGGTTCATACCAACAAGCTTAAGTAAGATGACATCGCGCGCAAAACTTTCTTTGAGGCGCTCTTCCACCATCGCGTTTCCGCCGTACTTGATCACAATCGTTTTACCGTGATACGCGCGGATATAGGGTAATGCCTCAGCCAAAATCTCCGCTTTTAATAAAGGGGAGATGTCGCTAATAGATGGGGATTGCTTAGTTATCACTGCTTTTATATTCTGTTTATTAAATTAATCACCAAACAACTTTTGACGGAGCTCACGACGCTCTTGGGCCTCAAGAGATAGGTTGGCTGTTGGGCGGGCAATTAAACGATTTAAGCCAATAGGCTCGCCAGTTTCTTCACACCAACCATAATCACCAGACTCAATGCGGGCTAAAGCCTGCTCTACTTTTTTTAATAGCTTACGCTCGCGATCACGGGTGCGCAACTCAAGGGCATGCTCCTCTTCAATCGTTGCGCGGTCAGCCGGATCTGGAACCAAGATATTTTCACGAAGATGCTCTGTTGTTTCGGAAGCATTCTTCAGGATGTCATTTTTTAAGGTCAACAGTTTTTGACGGAAAAAATCTAGTTGGGCTGCATTCATATAGTCCTTCTCGGACATTTTGAGCAATTCAACTTCTGTTAAGGGCGCACCCTTGACAACCTTGCTGCTTGTTTTTGCCGTAGCAGTAGATTTAGTTGGTGTTTTTACCGTCATTTCATTCTTTCCATGGATTTGAACCATTATTGCTTCATTCTGCCAAAGTTTTATTACGCTTTTTGCCAATATTTATCAATATTGACTGTGGCGCAGGATTTTACTTTAAATTTCCTAAGCCAAACATCCTTCGAGCCCAGCTAGCAGGGTGTCCTTAGGCAAGTCAATGCCAATAAACACCAAACGGGTTTGTTTAGGCTCTGTACCCCATAAACCCGCCAAATCGCTGCCCATCATCTGATGAACCCCTTGAAACACGACTTTTCGGTTACTGCCCTTCACAAAGAGGACGCCTTTGTAACGCAACATCTTCTCCCCAAAGACCTCCAAAATGCCCCCAAGGAAGTCTTCCAGTTTTTTATGGTCAAAGGGTTTATCACTACGAAAAACGAAGGATTGGATGCGGTCAGTATGGCCTGCATGGCCATGGTGATCGTGACTATGGTCGTGACCGCAATTGGCATGATCATGGTGATCGTGACTATGGTCGTGACCGCAATTCTCATGGTCATGGTCCTCTTGCGCTAAAAAGTGGGGGTCGATATCCAGCTTGGCATTCAAATTGAATCCCTTCAGATCCAAAACAGCGTCTAACGGGACCACCCCTTTAGAAATCCCCTGAATCGGGGCACGAGGGTTCATGTGCATTAAGCGATTACGTAAGGCGTCGACTTCGGCCGGCGTTACTAAATCGGTCTTAGTAATGAAGATCTGATCGGCAAAGCCCACTTGGCGCTGCGCCTCTTCATGCTCTGTAAGTTGTTGTGGACCATGCTTGGCATCCACCAAAGTTACTACTGCATCTAAAACATAATGGTCAGCAACATCATCATCCATGAAGAAGGTTTGAGCTACGGGGCCTGGATTGGCTACTCCAGTCGTTTCAATCACTACGCGCTCAAAGCTGATCTTTTTATCTTTGCGCTGCTCCCAAAGCGTATTGAGCGCTTCGACCAAGTCACCGCGAATGGTGCAGCAAATACAGCCATTGCTCATTTGCACAATATTCTCTTGGCTGTCCTGAACCAAGATGTCATTGTCGATATTCTCTTCGCCGAACTCGTTCTCAATCACTGCAATTTTTTTGCCGTGTTGCTCAGTCAGGATATGTTTGAGCAAAGTGGTTTTGCCGCTACCCAAAAAGCCCGTGAGAATTGTTACCGGAATTAACGCCATCATTGATCCTATCAAAATCTATAAATACATTTCCCAAGTGGGAAACCTGACATCTTACCGAGTTCTTCAGCCTTTGCCAGCCTTTGCACGAGGATGGGCTTTATCGTATGCCTGAGCTAGGTGCTGAAAATCTAAAGAGGTGTAAATCTGGGTACTGGCAATGCTGGCATGCCCAAGCATCTCCTGCACCGCCCTTAAATCCTGAGAAGACTGCAAAACATGACTCGCGAAGCTATGGCGCATCATATGCGGGTGTACATGGGTTGGAAGACCGGCACGCATCGCTAAGGTGCGTAAACGTGCCTGGACTGTCCGAGGGGATAAGCGCGCACCCGTAGCCGAGATAAACAAGGCGGTCGATACGTCCGCCTGCTCTAACTGACCTCTTATTCCCCGCCAAACTTTGAGCGATTGCATGGCAGGCACGCCAATCGGAACTGAGCGACGTTTTCCGCCCTTACCCAAAACAGTCACTTCTGCAGCATCCCAATCCAACCAGCCGTCTGACTTGTGTTGCCGATCTTTACTTTGAATCACATCAATGCCCAAAAGTTCGGATAAACGCAGGCCGGAGGAATACAGCAAATCGATGATCGCAGCATCGCGGACGGATTCAAGATCTTTGTTTTCCTCCGCTTCTTTGATGGCTTGATTCACCAAAGAAAGTGCTTGCTCAACCGAGAGGGCCTTAGGTAAGGACTTCAGGCGTTTTGGCGCCTTCACATCATCCACGGGATTAGCAACCAGATTTTCGGTAACCTTCCCCGCCCGTGCATCACGACGCGCATCTTTCTCGGTCAACCAGTCATACCAACCCCGCCATGCAGAAAGCGTCCTCGCAATGGTGCGAGATGATTTTCCTTTTGAATGCAAGCGTCCCGCCCAACGACGCACATGGGCATTACTCACTTTTAACAATTCAACAGAATCGTCTGAGGCCAATACTTGCAGCTCGCCAAGATCCATGCGATAAGCTTTAAGCGTATGGGGTGAGAGTTGCCTTAAGACGTGCAACTCATGCAAATACTCTTGCGCGAGGGGATGAAGCTCAGTTAGGGCTAGGCTCATAAGCCTGGATACGATCTAAAGCTGCGGCTGTCAGCTCGGCAATCTGACGTAAATAGAACGCGCCCATATCTGCAGTAAAGCGAGTTTCATCTTTACTTGCTAATAAAAGTACTGCTGGCGATTGAGCTGCACCAACACTTTTACCCAATGGCAAACCAATAGCTACCATGCTTTGCCATTCAGAATCGATAGCAACTTGGGTTGCAAGCAGATCCACACTGGCAGAGGCTAGCTCCTTAGCGGACCCGCACAAGGGGGTATCGATCCATGGACCAAAGGCGGCATTTGGCGACAGGAGTTGTGCAGCCTCTACTTCAAAGACTTCAGCCAAACCCGCCGTTACCGCAGACTCTACATCCACCTTGCTATTCGCTCGCATCAAGCGCAACAGCCAGGCAACCAAGCTTTGCTGAGTTTTGTCATTGCGGCTACCAAAGTGCAACATCTCACTGAGGCGACGATTTAGCTCTTGATTCTGCGTGCGCAACAAAGTCATCTGGCGCTCCTGCAATGAGATTGTGCGATCTTCGTGCGGATGTTTTAAACGAATTTCATTCAAGAGATCGGCATAGCGATCAAAAAAGCCTGGGGTAGCACGCAACCACTCCGCCACCAACTCTTCTTGTTCAGCTTGCTTGGGATCGATTGCGCTCATCTCTTTTTTCTCACTTATTTTCTTATTTAACTTGCCTAACTCAGCTTTTTACGGAGCAACTCATTCACCTGGCTAGGATTAGCCTTCCCTTGAGAAGCCTTCATGATCTGACCCACCAAAGCATTGAATGCTTTTTCTTTACCTGAGCGAAATTCTTCAACAGATTTCTCATTAGTAGCCAATACTTTATCAATCATGGCTTCAAGCTCGCCACTATCGCTAATCTGTTTTAAGCCTTTGGCATCAATCACCTGATCTACAGTGCTAATAGCTTTGCCTGCGACAGCCTCTTCCCATAGAATCGCAAAGATCTCTTTAGCAATCTTATTAGAGATGGTACCGTCAGCAACGCGGGTTAACAGCGGGGCGAGGTGCGCTGCTTTTAAAGGCGCATCAACAGTGGCGATACCTGCACGATTGAGTGCTGAGGCAAATTCACCTGCGATGAGATTAGCCACCGCCTTTGCTAATGACTTATCCACTATTGCGAGCAACTCTTCAAATATAGTTGCAGTGTCGCGATCTTGCGTCAGTAGTTGTGCATCGTAAACACTTAAACCAAATTCGCCTTGCCATTGCTGACGAAGCTGTGCTGGAAGTGCCGGCATCTTGCTAAGCACCTCTGCAATCCAGGCATCATCAATTACCACTGGCAATAAGTCGGGGTCAGGAAAGTAGCGATAGTCATTTGCGTCCTCTTTACTTCGCATGCTGCGTGTTTCTTGACGATCAGGGTCATATAAGCGTGTTTCTTGGGCAACAGCGCCACCATCCTCAATCAACTCAATTTGTCGGCGCACCTCATATTGAATAGCCTCTTCCAAAAAGCGGAAGGAGTTTAAGTTCTTAATTTCGCAACGAGTACCGAATTCTTTTTGGCCTACAGGTCGAACAGATACGTTAGCATCACAACGGAAAGAACCCTCTTGCATATTGCCGTCACAGACTCCAAGCCACACTACGAGAGTATGGAGTGCTTTGGCATAAGCCACTGCCTCAGCAGCGCTGCGCATGACTGGCTCAGTCACGATCTCTAGCAATGGTGTGCCGGCACGATTTAAATCGATGCCGCTAGAGGCTTCACCATGCGGACCTATGAAATCCTCTTCATGAACGGACTTACCTGCATCCTCCTCCATGTGGGCGCGTGTGAGCTCAACTACTTTGACCTGATCACCGACCAATATTTCAAGTTGACCCCCAACGACTATAGGGAGGTCCATCTGACTGATCTGATATCCCTTGGGCAGGTCTGGATAGAAATAATTCTTACGGGCAAAAATGCTGGCTGGCGAAATCTTTGCGCCCACCGCTAAGCCAAAACAAATGGCATGCTCAACCGCTTGACGATTAAGCACTGGTAAGACACCAGGCAAGGCTAGGTCTACCGCACAAGCTTGGGTATTTGGACCCGCACCAAAGCGTGTACTAGCGCCACTAAAAATTTTGGATTGCGTTTTTAACTGTGCGTGGGTCTCTAGACCAATAACGACTTCCCATTGCATCATGCCACCTCGCTTGCTTGACGCAAATGCCAGTCACTATTTTGCTGATATTGATGCGCCACCTGGAGCAAACGCGCCTCAGAAAAATAATTGCCAATGAATTGCATGCCGATTGGTAATGTATTTGAATTAAATCCGCAGGGAACGCTCATGGCTGGTAATCCTGCCAAGTTTGTCGATAGCGTATAAATATCTTCTAAATACATTTGCACAGGATCTTTCGATTTTTCGCCCAGGCGCCATGCGACATCAGGAGCAACCGGCCCCAAAATCACATCGCACTTTTCAAATGCCGCTTGAAAGTCTGCGGCAATAATGCGACGAATTTTTTGAGCCTGCAAATAGTAGGCATCGTAGTAGCCATGACAGAGTACATAGGTACCAACCAAGATACGGCGCTTCACTTCTGCGCCAAATCCTTCGGTACGTGATTTCTTATACATGTCTGATAAATCACGATATTCATTGGCACGATGGCCATAACGCACACCGTCAAAACGACTCAAATTACTGGATGCTTCAGCTGGCGCCAAAACGTAATACACGGGTATTGATAGTTTGGTTTTGGGCAAGCTGACTTCAACTAGCTCTGCGCCTAAATTTTGCAGCGATTTAGCTGCGGTGTTGACAGCATTAGCCACCTCTAGTGCGAGACCCTCTGCAAAGAATTCTTTTGGCAAACCAACTCGTAATCCCTCAAGTGGTTTCGCTGGATTAGAGCCGCCTTCTTTCCAAGACTGCGTGAGATAGCGGCCGTAATCCTCTCCAGAATCTGCCAGCGAAGTGGAGTCTCGAGGATCATGAGAAGACATGGCCGTGAGGAGTAAAGCGCAATCTTCTGCGGTTTTGCCCATCGGGCCTGCCTGATCCAAAGAAGAGGCATAAGCAATCATGCCGTAGCGGGACACGCGCCCATAGCTTGGCTTGATACCAGTTAAGCCACAAAAAGCAGCTGGCTGACGTATTGAGCCGCCAGTATCTGTTCCGGTAGCAATCGGTGCCAATCCTGCAGCAACCGCCGCCGCAGAACCCCCTGACGAACCGCCAGCAACGTACTCGGAATTCCAAGGATTTAAGACGGGTCCGTAAGCTGAGTTTTCATTCGAGGAGCCCATTGCAAACTCATCCATATTGGTCTTACCGAGGCAAACCATACCCGCACCATGTGGATTTTCTTCACTAGGAATTCCTAGGTTGGAAACCACGGTAGCATCGAACGGACTGAGGTAACCCTCAAGCATTTTTGATGCCGCTGTGGACTTCCAGCCCCGCGTTACAAAGACATCTTTATGGGCAACTGGAATACCAGTTAATTTGCCACCTTTGCCAGCAGCTATTAATGAATCTGCCTTGGATGATTGCTCTAAGCTTAAGTGAGCGCTCACATCTAAATAAGCATTCCAGCGCTTTCCTGCCTCAATCCGATCTAAAAAGTATTGAGTCAACTCGGTACTGGAAACCTCTTTGGCGGCCAAGGCCTTTGCCATTAAAGCGATAGGAATTTGGTGCCAGCTCATTCGATCACCCTTGGAACCAGAAAATAACCATCCTGCTCGGCAGGAGCAGATTGCATGTTTTGGGCACGCTCGTCAGACTCGGTGACCTTATCTGCACGCAGGGGTTGCGCTAAATCACGCAAAAAGAGAATGGGGTGGGCCAGTGGTGCAAGACCGCTGGTATCGACAGCTTGCATCTCCTCAACCAAGGCAAAAACAGCCTGTAATTGAGGCAAGACTGCCTCGGCTTCTGCCTTACTTAATTCAAGGCTCGAAAGGTGCGCAATGCGCAGGACATCATCAAGTTTCATGGGGCGCTAGAGTATCATTCCTATATATATTTTTTAACACTTACTTATTTTCCCACTACATCATGTTTGGTTTTTTCCGCAGCTACTTTTCTAATGACCTGGCCATCGACCTGGGTACCGCCAACACCTTAATTTACATGCGTGAACGGGGTATTGTGCTTGATGAACCGTCAGTTGTGGCAATTCGTACTGAAGGCGGTCCAAATGGCAAAAAAACCATTTTGGCCGTTGGAAAAGAAGCAAAAGCAATGTTGGGGCGTGTTCCAGGAAATATTGAGGCCATTCGTCCTATGAAAGACGGCGTTATTGCCGATTTCACGATTACCGAGCAAATGCTCAAGCAATTTATCAAGCTTGTGCATGAAAGTAAATTATTAAAGCCCAGCCCACGCATCATCATTTGCGTTCCTTGTGGCTCGACCCAAGTTGAGCGTCGTGCCATTCGCGAATCTGCATTGGGCGCTGGCGCATCTCAAGTATTCCTAATTGAAGAACCAATGGCAGCAGCGATTGGTGCTGGCCTTCCAGTTTCCGAGGCAGCTGGCTCGATGGTCGTTGACATTGGCGGTGGCACAACTGAAGTTGGCGTGATGTCATTGGGCGGCATGGTTTACAAAGGTTCTGTTCGTGTTGGTGGCGATAAGTTTGATGAGGCAATTACAAATTACATTCGTCGAAACTACGGCATGTTGATCGGCGAACAAACTGCTGAATTAATCAAGAAAACTATTGGCTCTGCATTCCCTGGCCAAGAAGTACGCGAGATGGAAGTTAAAGGACGTAATCTCTCCGAAGGTATTCCACGTAGCTTTACCGTAACAAGTAATGAGGTCCTAGAAGCGCTGACAGACCCATTGAATCAAATTGTGACTGCAGTGAAAGCAGCCTTAGAGCAAATTCCTCCTGAGCTCGCATCGGATATTGCTGAGCGCGGCATGATGTTGACTGGTGGTGGTGCGTTGTTGCGCGACCTAGATCGCTTGCTGCTTGAAGAAACTGGCCTCCCGATTCATGTTGCAGAAGATCCTCTCACTTGCGTCGCTCGTGGTTGCGGCATTGCTTTAGAGCGCATGGACAAGCTGGGCGGCGTATTCTCACAAGAGTAATTGACTTAAGCGTCGATTAGGGAATTGCAACATAGCGCTCCTCCTCTTTTCAGACAAGGCGTTCCAGCCCTAGTCAAACTGATTGTCTGCTTATCGATCAGCATCGCATTGATGTTGATCGATTTTCGTTTTAAAGCGCTTGATCCTATCCGCAACAATATCAATTGGTTATTGCGCCCCCTCGAGTATGTAATGATGATGCCGCGTAATGCATACGACTGGACATCCGAATATTTCACTAGCCGTGGAACACTCGATAAAGAAAATCAAGCAATGAAGGTCCGTCAAGCAGAGCTCTCATTGCTTGCCAATCAATCAGAATTTCTGCTCGTAGAAAATCAAAATTTGCGGCAGTTAATGGATTTGCAAAAACAAATTCCTTTCAAAACCTTACCGGTTGAAATTTTATTCAATCCATCCAACCCGATTTCTCAGCGCATTGTGATCAATCGCGGAAGCGCGGATGGACTGAAGCAGGGTAACCCCATTGCAAATGACTCCGGGATCTTAGGGCAAGTAGTGCGCATTTATGATCGCTCTGCGGAAGTATCTTTGTTGGAGGATCGTGATTTTGCGGTTCCCGTTCAAGTCGCACGCAATGGCTTAAGGGCAGCAGTATTTGGCTCAGGACGAGGCAACCCCCTTGAGCTTCGCTATCTTCCAGTAGCTAGCGATCTTGAGGTGGGCGATGTCCTCATTACCTCCGGGATCGATGGTGTTTATCCACCGGGATTTGCAGTTGCAATAATTAGCCGCATCGAGCGTAACGCCGATAAAAACTCTTCGAATGTATTCTGCGTGCCAGTTGCACCGGTAAATCGCTATCGACAAGCCTTGGCCCTACTTTATGATCCGCAATGGGATGCCAAGCCATCCACTACGACCAGCAAGCCTGATGGGCCACTAACTAATACTCCGGGTCGACGCCAAACTCGCGCGCGAGGCATGCAATGATCGATTTTCAAAGCGGCTATATTCTGCGTCCGGTTAATCCGGTCTTTATTTACTTCAGTCTATTTTGTGCACTGCTCTTTAATCTCTTACCCATTGGCAATTATGGCTGGGTTCCAGACTGGCTCATTATTTGCATCGTCTTTTGGAATATCCACCAGCATCGTTATGTCGGCGTCATCATCGCCTTTATCCTTGGTCTGTTAATGGACGTTCACAACTCGGATATATTAGGTCTGCACGCCTTTAGCTACTCATTGGTTGCTTATCTCGCGATCTCTTGGCATCGACGGATTATTGCTTTATCTGCTTTAACTCAAGCCCTTCATCTTTTACCCATCTTCTTATTAGTTTCCTTATTTCCAGTAATAGCGCATTGGCTCTTAAGTGGCGAAATTTATTGGTGGGCATTGACTGCCGCCGTTCAAGCACTTGTAGAAGCTTTGTTGTGGCCCTTGGCAATACGCATACTGCTGTCGCCTCAACGTCGACCAATTGACGTTGATCATAATCGCCCTATTTAAAGTGCATTATGGTTTCATTTAAAAAACCAAATCTCGATTCGTTTCAAGAGCGAATATATATTGCGACCCTGTTCGTTACTTTCTGCTTCTTGTTATTGGTTACACGCCTAGTGTGGTTACAACTCGTGAGCCATGGTAAATATGCGCTCCTCGCTGAAAATAATCGTATCGCGCTAGTACCTGCGCCAGCAAACCGAGGTCTCCTGATAGACCGCAATGGCATTGTGATTGGCAGAAATTATTCTGCCCTTACCTTGGATGTGAATGCCGAAGAGGTCAAGGGTAATGTCGATGAGCTGATTGATGAGCTCTCCAAAATAGTTCTGATTTCCCCTCGAGATCGTCGCAATTTCAAGCGATCCCTGGAAGATTCTCGAAAAATGGGGACATTTCCCCTGAGATCGATGCTTACCGAAGCTGAAACAGCCCGGTTTATGGCCAATCGCTTCAAATTCCCTGGGGTTGAGATTCGCGCCCGAAGCTTTCGAGAGTATCCCTATAACGAATTAGCCTCCCATTTAATTGGCTATATCGGACGCGTTTCTCAGAGAGATAAAGAGAAAATGCAGGCAGAAATTGAGAACTCTAAGGCCGATGATCCTGATGCATTACAGACCTCTTTTTTACCGGGCATTCAGTACGTTGGAAAGATTGGTTTAGAGCAAAGCTATGAAACGGTTCTTCGTGGAGTGCCAGGATATGACCAAGTAGAAATCACTGCGGGTGGAAAACCGGTGCGCACACTTTCTAGCTCGCCGTCTGTGCCAGGAAAAAATGTGGTGCTGTCAGTGGACATCAAGCTGCAATATTTAGTCGAGCAACTTTACGGAAATTTTCGCGGAGCATTCGTAGCAATTGAGCCAGAAACTGGCGATATCTTAGCCTTTGTTTCCAAGCCAAACTTTAATCCGAATGATTTTGTAGAGGGCATTGACTCAGTGACGTGGAAGGAGTTGAATGACTCACCCCAAAAGCCGCTTTATAACCGGCCACTCAAAGGCATCTATCCACCAGGGTCAACCTATAAACCTTTTATGGCGCTTGCTGCTTTAGAGACCAAAAAGCGTACACCATCGCAAACGATTTCTGATCCTGGATATTTTGATTTTGGTAACCACACTTTTCGAGATGATAAAAAGGGGGGTCATGGCATTGTCGATATGCAAAAGTCGATTGTTGAATCTTGCGACACCTACTACTACATGTTGGCGCGCGACATGGGTGTGAACATGATGCATGACTTTATGAAGCCATTTGGCTTTGGTCAAATTACAGGTATCGACTTACAAGGCGAATCAAAAGGTGTACTCCCATCTACTGAGTGGAAGAAAAATACCTTTAAGAAACCGGAGCAGCAAAAATGGTATGAAGGTGAAACAATTTCTCTCGGTATTGGCCAAGGCTACAACGCATTTACGATTTTGCAGCTAGCCCATGCGATGGCGAATATGGCAAACAACGGTATTGTGATGAAGCCGCACTTAGTAAAAGCCATTGAAGATCCCTTCACCAGAAATCGCACTCTCACTACACCCAAAGAAAGTTATCGCATTGATCTCGTTCCAGAGAATATTGAAGTCATTAAGAAGGCGATGATCGAAGTTAATAATTCAGGAACGTCTGCTACAGCATTTAAAGGCACTGGCTATCAAGTGGGCGGCAAAACAGGAACAGCACAGGTATTTAGCCTGAACTCAAAAGAATATAAACACAGTGCTACCGCAGAATTTTTACGTGATCATGCTTTATATGTTGCCTTTGCTCCAGCAGAAAAACCAACTATTGTGATTGCCATGGTGGTTGAGAATGCCGGATTTGGAGCGCAGTATGCTGCGCCGATTGCCAGAAAAGCGCTTGATTTTTATCTTGAAGGCAAATGGCCAAAGGAGGTTCCTGAATGGAAAAGAGCGCCATAAACCAAGTTAAGAAAATATTTCTCAGTATATTCAGCGGACTCGATCGCCAGCTAGGCTTTATTTTGCTTGCTCTAGCGACCGTTGGATTTATTACTTTTTTATCTGCTAGCCAAAATACTCCCGTTCGTTTTGAAGATGAGTTTCGTAACTTAGCACTTTCATTCGCAGTCATGTGGGTTGTCTCTCGCATTCCGCCAAAATGGTTAGAGACCGCAGCAGTTTGGATCTATGCAGCGGGCGTTGTATTACTCATTGCAGTGGCTATATTTGGACTCATTAAAAAAGGTGCAAGACGGTGGCTCAATATTGGATTTGTAATTCAACCCTCGGAATTGATGAAGATTGCTATGCCGTTGATGTTGGCTTGGTATTTTCAAAAACGTGAGGGGATACAGAAGTCTTGGGACTATGGAATAGCCGCCATCATTCTCGGCATTCCGGTATTGCTGATCGCACGTCAACCCGACTTGGGTACGGCACTCCTAGTTTTTGCTGCGGGCATGTATGTCATCATTCTTGCAGGACTACCCTGGAAATGGATTCTGCCTTTTATTGGCATTGGTGCTTTCGGAATTATTCTCATCATTATTTTTGGCAATACCATCTGCGCACAGGATGTTGCTTGGCCGTTCGTTCACAACTATCAGAAGCATCGAGTCTGCACATTACTTGATCCCAGTAGCGACCCCCTTGGAAAAGGTTTTCATACCATTCAATCTATGATTGCCATTGGCTCTGGTGGTTTTTTTGGTAAGGGCTGGTTTCAGGGAACACAATCACATCTTGAATTTATTCCAGAAAAACATACTGACTTTGTCTTCGCCGTATTTTCTGAAGAATTTGGATTGCTGGGTAATTTGTTATTACTGGCACTCTTCTTTGCGCTTATTAAAAGAGGCTTGGCTATTTCTGCAGGTGCGCCCAATCTATTCACCCGCTTACTAGGAGCATCTGTGACGCTGATTTTCTTTACCTACGCCTTTGTCAATATCGGCATGGTGAGCGGCCTATTGCCGGTTGTAGGCGTTCCTCTGCCCTTCATTAGCTATGGTGGTACCGCCTTGGTCACCCTAGGATTTGGTGCTGGTATTTTGATGAGCATCCATCGCCATCGAAGACTAGTTCAAAGCTAGTCAGCAGGGCTCAAGGGGTTAAGAAAGTTTTGTGTTCTTGCTAGAATTGAAAAAGCCCGGCATGCCGGGCTTTTTCATTAACAAAAGCAAGAATTACTTCTTACGCTTGTTAACTGAATCCTTAAATGCCTTACCAGCAGAAAACTTAACAGTTTTAGCAGCAGCAATTTTGAGCGGCTCGCCAGTTTTTGGGTTACGGCCCATACGTGCAGCGCGCTTACCAGATGAGAATGTACCGAAACCGATCAGTTGTACTGAATCGCCTTTAGTAACAGCCTTGATGATTGTGTCAATAGCAGAATTCAATGCAAATTCAGCTTTGGCTTTTGAGATCTCAGCGTCGTCAGCAATCGCTGCGATTAGTTCTGCTTTGTTCAAGTGAAGCTCCTTATAGATATTGATGTCAGCGCACATTACGCTTACATGATTTTAACCACAAAAAATAATAAAAATAAAGTTGCTTTAAAGTAATTTTTTAATTGTCTATTTTTTACTCTTCTAAAACTACGACGTCAGACACAAAATACTCGGTATCGCCAAAACAACTTGTAGGCAATCCAATATGCTGGTCATATTTAAGGGCGACCTTTTTGCCTAAATTTGCATTGATTTTTTGCGCTACAGCATCTTCACGCACCGTAAAAAGGAACTTTTCAGACATGGTTCCAGGCATTGAAACCATTGCTAACTCTCCCTCCCAGGTTTTGCAGACGTATCCACGATTGGAGAACTTCTGGACATAACCAGCTCTCTCACCACTCCCGTAGCTCCAATTAAACATAATCCAGGTGTATCCCGCCAAACCAGCCAAGGCAATCAAAATAAGGCTTAAAAGCCATTTTAAGAATCTATTCATCTGTTTTCCCTCATAAAATCATCCTAATAGCACTCTTTAGGTGCATGCGCGCCGACTGTTTTGACCTCTATTCCTATTTGAGCATAATCATTACAGAAATAGGGGTGAAATAGCCTGACATCCAAATAAAATAGTAGCGTTAACGCTAATCGGAAGGCCTCATAGAACTATGTCATCGAGACTATTGTTCAGGCTCGCTACGCCATTACATTGGCAAATAGCTTTTGATAGGTCTAAGGGCTTAACACTTCAATAATTTGCTCAGGGGTGATTGAGCCCCAGATTTCCACGCGCTTGATGCGGCTATTTTGTCCCGATAGCATCTGAATTTGCTTTTGGGGCACCCTTAACTGCTTAGAAAGCCATGCTAAAAGCATCTCATTTGCCTTATTTTCTAGGGCGGGAGCCTGTAAAGATATCTTGAGGCAGCCATCGTGCAAGCCAACCACCTTGGTCAGCTTTGCGCCCGGCTGGCAATGTAAATTCAGAGCGATGCCGGTAGGGGTTTGTTTTAACCAGATTGGCGTCATTAAAGTACTTTAAACTCAAAAGATGATTATGAAGAACTCCAGCGCTTTAGACCATTTATTTGCCAACAATCGTCACTGGGCCGAGGCCAAGATCGCAAAGGATGCTGATTTTTTTAAGCGCCTAGTTTCTCAGCAAGCGCCAGAATATCTTTGGATTGGCTGTTCTGATAGCCGAGTTCCAGCAAATGATATTGTGAACCTACTTCCAGGTGAGCTCTTTGTGCACCGTAACGTTGCTAACGTTGTAGTGCACACTGATCTTAATTGCCTATCGGTGATTCAATTTGCAATTGACCTTCTTAAGGTGAAGCATATTCTGGTAGTAGGCCACTATGGTTGCTCTGGAGTACACGCAGCCCTCACAGATAAACGCATAGGCCTTGCTGATAATTGGCTGCGCCACGTCAAGGACGTCCACCAAAAACATGAGCGTTACCTTGGTGAAGTTATTCCTACGCTAAAACGTCAAGATCGCTTATGCGAACTGAATGTGATTGAGCAAGTTGTCAATGTTTGTGAAACCACTATCGTCCAAGATGCTTGGGCAAGGGGTCAGGACCTCACGGTCCATGGTTGGGCCTACCGTCTTGATACTGGTCTAGTAAATGATTTAGGCATGTCGATTAGCTCTACCGAAGAAATGAATCTACGTTACGCCAAATCTTTATCCCGCTTTGACGCTGAATAAATTCAGTTTTGTTTAAAAACTTTTCAAACTACTCCGGGGTAGCTCTCCTGAGATTGCTGGCGTTACTTCCCTATAAGACCTTAGTCTCGCTGGGGTATGGCCTAGGTTTTTTAGCCGCACACATCCCCAGTGATCGCAATCGCGTAGTTCAGAAAAATCTAGAGCTCTGCTTTCCAGAACTCGGTACGCAGGAAATTGATCAACTTAGAAAACAGCATTGGCGGCTTCTAGGTCGTAGCCTTGTTGAGAAAAGTATTATTTGGCTTGGCAGTAAAAAACAGCTTAGCTGCATGATCGAAGTTCAATCCGAGGTAGATCTCGCTGATAAAAAACCTCGCATCTTAGTAAACATGCACTTTGTCGGCATTGAAGGCAGTATTATTTTGAGCGCACTCGCAAAAGACAAAGGCTGGCCCCGCACCTCTGGTTTTTTTCAAAGAATGAAAAGTCCTTTCTTTAATAGAAGAATTATTGAATGGCGCAATCGGTTTGGGGGAAACTCTATTGATCGACAAGGAAATTCACTTGCGATCATTCGGGAAATTCGTCAGGGTAACTTCATCATCATTGCTCCTGATATTGATTTGGGCACGAAGGATTCTGTATTTGTTCCCTTCTTTAATATTCCAACCAATACAATTACAGCGGTATCTCGTCTAGCCAAAATAACGGGCGCACAAGTTTGTATGATGATTACAGCTCTCAAAAAAAATGAGGCTGGCTATATCTGCTCTATAAGCAAACCCCTAGAGAATTTCCCGACTGAGAATCCACAACTAGATACTGCAAGACTAAATCAGATTTTTGAACAAGAAATACGCCTCAGGCCCGCTGAATATTATTGGGTTCATAAGCGCTTTAAAAATAGACCCTTTAACGAAGCAAGCCCTTACTAGGGTAATTGCCCGATAATAGCGTCATGGAAGAAAAAATACGTGTATCCAAGCTACTTTCTGAGCTGGGTCTCTGCTCCCGTCGTGAAGCAGACTCTTATATTGAGCAAGGCTTAGTCACTGTCGATGGTGAAGTAGTTAATGAGCTTGGCTCCCGCGCTTTTCGTCACCAGAAGATTGAATTACAGTCAGGCGCCAAAGCACAACAAGCCTCTCGGATTACCGTCATTCTCAATAAGCCTGTGGGCTTTATCTCCCACTTTGATGATGAGCAAGAATATCAACCTGCCGCTTCGCTAATCACTCCGGACAACTACTTTGCAAGCCCGCTAGATAAAGGTCGCAACCCACGCTTCAATACTCGTGGTCTGGCGCCTGCAGGTCGTCTCGATATTGATTCTACCGGCATGCTGGTCCTGACCCAAGACGGTCGCATTGCAAAACTCCTCATTGGTGAAAATAGCCCCATTGAGAAGGAATATTTAGTCCGCGTTGAAGGGGCGCTCTCTTTTGAGGATCTAGACCGCTTAAAGCATGGCCTAGAATTAGATGGTGTAGTTTTAAAGCCAGCCCAAGTGAGCTGGCAGAATGCAGATCAACTCCGCTTTGTGTTGCGTGAGGGGCGCAAACGCCAGATTCGTCGCATGTGCGAGTTGGTAGGTCTTAAGGTGCTCGGCTTGAAACGGGTGCGCATGGGCAGAATTTCTCTTGGTGCACTACCCCCCGGAAAATGGCGCTTTGTCAGGCCTGAAGAGCAATTTTAAGAAGCCGCACCCGCTTATAATTCTGTCAACTAAATTAAGCGCAGAATTACCATCGATACCATCAACTCCAGCACTCCCGGCGCAGAAGTTTTAAGACGCCGTAGCTTTGCCATCATCTCCCACCCAGATGCGGGCAAAACCACGCTCACAGAGAAGCTCTTGCTCTACGCGGGGGCCATTCAAATTGCTGGCAGCGTGAAAGCGCGCAAGGCCAGCCGGCATGCGACATCCGACTGGATGGAGATTGAGAAACAACGTGGTATTTCAGTAGCAAGCTCTGTCATGCAAATGGAATATCGGGATTGCATCATTAATCTCTTAGATACGCCTGGACACCAAGACTTCTCGGAAGATACCTACCGCGTATTAACTGCCGTAGATTCTGCGCTTATGGTGATTGATGCAGCCAATGGTGTTGAGTCACAAACCCTCCGCTTGCTTGAAGTCTGTCGAGCACGCAATACGCCGATTGTTACCTTCATCAACAAAATGGATCGTGAAGTCAAGCCGCCCATGGAACTAATGGATGAGATTGAAACTGCACTGGGCATTGAAGTAGTTCCTTTTACTTGGCCAGTGGGCATGGGTAAATCCTTTGCTGGCGTGATTGATATCGCGAACTCTCAAATGCGCATGTTTAAAGCCGGCGAAGATCGGGTTACAGAAAATTCTCATGCGATTGTAGATATCAATGATCCCGCACTGAGGGAGCGCCTTGGCACTGATCTTGAAAATGCACTTGCTGAAGTGGATTTAATTAAAAATGCCATGCCCGCATTCGATCGTGAAGCGTTTCTGGCGGGACGTCAGTCGCCCGTTTTCTTCGGTTCAGCTATTAATAATTTTGGTGTACGAGAAATTCTCAATACCTTAGTAGAACTTGCACCGTCACCTGGATCACGCAAGGCCTTACAACGAGAGGTCAGCCCGGCTGAGAATAAATTCTCTGCAGTTGTCTTTAAGATTCAGGCAAATATGGATCCAGCACACCGAGATAGGGTTGCCTTCTTGCGTATTTGCTCAGGTCATTTTCAGCGTGGTATGAAGCTCAAGATCTGCCGCAATGGCAAAGAAGTGCGTACTAACAACGCCCTCTCTTTCCTGTCACAACGACGTGATATTTTAGATGAGGCTTTTCCAGGCGATATCATCGGCCTACCAAACCATGGTTTGCTAAGGCTAGGGGACACCCTCACCGAAGGTGAGCAGTTGCAATTCACGGGCTTGCCATTTTTTGCACCAGAAATTTTCCGCATGGTCGAATCTGCCGATCCATTACGATCCAAACAACTGCGTACTGGCTTAATGCAGCTTGGCGAAGAGGGCGCAATTCAAGTATTCCGCCCTATGACTGGTGGCACCATGTTGCTTGGTGCATTTGGGCAACTCCAGTTTGAAGTAGTTAGCCATCGCCTACAAACTGAATATGGCGCTGAGGTTCGACTACTTCCTGCTCGCTACAACTTGGCGCGCTGGGTAAGTTCGGATGATTCAGTAGCCTTAAAGAAATTTATTCAAGAAAATATTCACCGTATGGCCGAAGACGTCGTGGGTGCATCGGTATTTTTAGCTAGCCACAAATCTGAATTGGATGTTGCCCAACAACGTTGGGAATCGATTCAGTTCCATGCCCTAAGAGAGCATGCAGGGCTCATCTATCAATCTGACCTCGCTGGCTAAATCTAGCGTGAGCTTGATCGCGGCAAACTGCGGTCAGACACCATGATTAAGCGAGTATCAGCGCTTTTTGCTTAAGCTTTTTGCTTCAGCTGATTCACTAAGGCTGTAGTGAGCTTGCTCGCAAAGGGTCGGTAGACAAGAATGCAAATTATCGCAACGGGGTAAGCTATTGACCAAACCCCAAGTAATTCCCAAAAGAAATTTTGCGTCAGCCCTAATCGCATCAAGGTCGTTGCCAGAGTAATGCTCAATGACATAAGACCACCCATAATGATGGCAAAAATAAGATTGGAAATATTCATCATGGGCTAGATATAAGGTAAATAGTGGATATTAGGCATTGAGATGCTGGGCATGCTTCAATCATAGCGCCTAGACCGCTTAACTGTTATTCTGATATGTGATCACTATTCCGCGCCCTATCTAGGGGAGTCTGCTGAGCAAGCTCAGAGGTTCATCATTCCAAGACTCTAGGAAAATATATGGCTGTTGGCCAAAATCAAAGAAATAGAAAAAATGACCCCATGGTTAGCAAAACTGGCAAAGCTAAATTGGGCCCACTCAATCTTGCGCAATTAACTAAACTGCTTGACTCAAGTACTAAGCCCAAAGAGAAAGCAAAGATTCAGAGGGCCCTTAACAAGCGCCCCTTAACGGCAGCAACTACTCCAGTAGCAGCCTAAGCACTAAGTACTAAGTACTAAGCCCCGAAATTACCGGGGCTTTTTCTTATGTAATATCCTCTCATTATGAAAGTATTTCCACAGATCCACTCACTCTACATTGCCAATCTAGCAGGCAAACCTATGATGCAGATTGAGCGAGCCGAAATCATTGCTGGCGAGGGAATTATTGGGGATCGTTACGCAGCAGGCATTGGGGCATTCTCCGTCTCCAAACCAAAAATACGCCATGTCTCTATCATTACCCTATCGGGTATAGCCGACGCTAATCATCAATTGCCGACTAATCAATATTCCCCCTTTAGCGCAGGTGATACCCGCAGAAATATTGTGATCAACCATTTTGCTGCGAGTGAACTCAACAGCCTAGTTGGAAAGATTTTCTATTTGGGTGGCCTGGCATTTAAAGGAACTGAGTTGTGTTCGCCCTGCCAAAGGCCCGCTAAATTACTAGGCAGGCCTGATTTCATCAAGGCCTTTGAAGCTCGAGGCGGCATTAGGGCAGAAGCATTGGAATCTGGATCTCTCACCGCCGAAGACTTACTTACTCTCTCCATTGAATATTGATATATGACTACAACGAGACTTTGCCTTATCCGCCACGGGGAAACTGACTGGAATACTGAGCGGCGCTTTCAGGGGCATACCGACATCCCCCTTAATGCCAGGGGCGAGCTGCAAGCACGTCAAATGGCGCAAGCGCTTAAAGATACAGCAATCACGTTTGATGACTTGTATACCAGCGACCTCAAAAGGGCGGCCGATACCGCCAATGCAGTCGCTCAATTATTTTCAGTTAAAGCTCAAGTTGAAAGCACTTTGCGAGAGCGCCATTTTGGAGCGCTTCAAGGGCTCTTAATAAGTGAGGCGCCATTAATCAGGCCTGATATTTGGCAAGCCCATAGCACTCGTAACTTAGATCATGAGCTTGAGGGCGGAGAAAGTATTCAGCAGTTCGCCCTGCGCGTTCAAAACGCTCTAGACATGATCCAAGAACGTCATAGCGGTAAAACAATTTTGCTGGTTAGTCATGGTGGTACGCTCGAGATGATGTATCGCATTGCTAGCAATCAAGCCTTAAGCACGGAACGAGCGGTCTCAGTACCTAATGCCTCATTAAACTGGATTACCCATCGGCAGGGTGAAGGATGGTCAGTAGAGCAGTGGGCTGATACTCGTCATCTCAATGGCCCTGCTTTAGAGAATGTTGAGCACTACTAAAAAATTACCTTCGTGAAGGTGGCTTTTAGCTTTTCTGACAAGGCTTACAGACTTATTGTGCCCAACGATTCATCATTGCCTTAAGATTTTCTGGGCCAAGCTCTGCAAGATATAGATTAAAGTCATCACGCAACTTAGAGCCCTTCTTAAAAGCAAATCCTAGATTATCAAAACCCACCACTTGATAGCTACTGCTAACTGGCAGATTTAAAGATTTCTGATAATTGACCAGCATGACGCTATCAACAAATACTAAATCCACATTCCCATTTTGCAAGGCAATCAAGGCTTCTGCAGGAGATGGGTATAGCTTTACTTGGTCAACTGAGTAATAGCCCTTAGGCTGCAATACAGTTTTTACATAATCATCAAATACGCTACCTCTTGGATAGGCGATAGAGTACTTCTTTAGCTGTGATAGATCAGTAATTTTGATATTGCGATTTTTCAATCCAATGAGTTGCCAAGTGCTAGTGAAATAGGGATTAGAAAAGTCCATTACCTCTTTGCGCTTATCAGTAATTGAAATTCCAGAGAACGCAACATCTGCTTGTCCGCTGGTTACCGCGCCCAACATCCCGAGCCAATCATAAGCAGTGATTTTGAATGTACAAGCCCGTGCCTTGCAATACCCTTCAAATATCTCGAGATCCATCCCCGTATACTTGCCGTCTTTCTCGAAAAGCATGGGAGGGATCGTAGGAGATACAGCCACTTGAATGACATTTGCTTGCTCCTCCTTAGAGCAGGCGCCAAGAAGCAATAGGATTGTTAGCGCGGAGATAATTAGGCGGGCAAGTCTCATGGTGTATTCCAAATTAAATTAGGTAAATTAATTTATTTTCTTTATTTCTTTAATGGTATTGCCCTCGCCTAGCAAAACAATTTTAGGGACGTGCCGCGCGACCTCATCATTGCTGACTTGACCATAAGTGCAAATGATCAAATGATCGCCAACATGCGCCTTGCGCGCAGCCGCACCATTGAGGGAGATGATTCCAGAACTCCGTCTTGCTTTAATGATATAGGTTGAGAAACGCTCACCATTATTAATGTTGTAAAGCTCAATTTTTTCAAATTCACGCATATCGGCCGCATCGATTAAATCCTCATCTATTCCGCACGAGCCTTCGTAATGCAAATCCGCCTCAGTGACGGTTGCTCTGTGAATTTTTCCCAACAACATCATGCGATTCATGCTATTTCCTCAAAGATTAAAAGCGTGCTTCTTCAGTTATTTATAAATAATTATCCTGCTATTTTCTCAAATTTTTTAGACTAGCTTATCTAAAAACATCTATTTACCTGGGCCACTGGCTTGGTCTCCCATACTATCCAGCTTCTTACTTAAGGCCTCTACTGCTTGCGTTAATGCAAACAGCTCCTTTTCTTTCATCAAATCAATTTTTTGATGGAGCAACTCTATCTCTAGCTCTGCCTTCACATTGATTTCAAAGTCATCGCTAGCCTGTTGACGATCAATTTCTGAAAGTCGATTTTGACTCATCATAATTGCTGGGGCTGTGTATGCCGCCTGAAAAGATAGCATTAAGTTAAGCAAAATAAAAGGGTATGGATCCCAAGCATTAGGGCTATTGATTGAGTTATAGCCTATCCAAACGAAGATACATACACTCTGAATGATGATGAATTTCCAGGAGCCCACCGTCTTGGCAACGACATCAGAAATTTTCTGGCCTGTCGTTAATCCTAGAGCCAGGTCTTGAACATGACTTGAGATCTTGGCGGGAAAGTCTTGGCGATGCTTTCTTCTATGCGCCCGCAGCGCCTCTAGCACTTGTAATTCTTTAGTGGTGGGTGTGGTTGCAGTCATAGTCCCTCGCGTTATATAGATACTGTACGCCCCATCACCAGGGAGAGCCAACTTTTTCTTTATAGAAAAACTTGGTCTAAATTCAATATGGCCAATTCAATCAGTGTGGGTCCTACTTGCTAGACTTATATTTTTGTATAGACGCTTTCAGGTCGGAATATTCCTCGCACCCAAAAAAACAGGCCTTATCTAGTCTAGCCAACAAGGCTTCAGCTCCAAGTAAATCACTATTCATTAGCTTTAGCTCTCCGTAATACTCAAGAGCGCCCCGATGATTTGGGTCTATTTTTAATGCGGCCTGATAGTACTTTTCGGCCCCGACTAAATCACGCGGCTGCTTCTTGCGAAGACTATAGCCCATTAAATTATTCCAATCTGCTGAACTTGTTTCATTTGCACTCTGTAATTGCTTAACGGCCTGATCATATTTTTCGGCCTTAATACTTGCGCGCGAGTCTGTTAGCCAGGCTGGATCAGATTTAACCGGCGTTGAATCTGCTGCTTGGGACGGTCCAATTAAAGAGAGGGTTAATAAAAATACCAGCGCGAGACGTTTCATAAAAAACTCCTTAAATTGATTGATACCCTATGGTCTAGGACTTGGATAAATCGTATGCGAAAGATATTCACCATTTTTATTTACCTTCACTAAAACCATATCGCCTACATCGACTATCTTGCCGGTGAAAGCCTGAATATTGACATGATGAGTCACAAGAATGGTAGGCGTCTTTGACTGCTTGCTTAATATATTTTTGATGAACAACTCTAGCTCTTTGGTTTTTTTCTTTTCTAAGCTCATATCATCAAAAAAAGATCCTAGTGATAACTCGATCTTTACTAAGCCCTTATTTAGAAGGGCTGCCGTATCTAAGCATCTGCACCAAGGGCTACTGAAAACCTGGGCACTGATAATTCCTTGATTGTTTAACCATTCACCAATTGCCTTGGATTGCTTTTTGCCGTAATCGCCTAAATTACGCTGGGTAGAGCATTGGCTAATTACATATCCCGCAGGATCGCCATATCCTGGAGCATCGGCATGGCGCATGAGTAATACATGCTGGCCGTCTTGCAAGTCATTAGCTAAAGATGCTTTTGCTTGCTGCATCAATAAAAGATTGCTCACCATGAAAATGATCATGGCAATGATTCGACTGAACTGACTCATATTGATACGCCTCTTATTTGGGCTGATCACAGAATCCATATTCTTGCCAGACTCAAAAAGATGCCCCACACAAGGCAGGGCATCTTTTGATTACTGGTGATACGGGACCAATGAGGCAGAGAACTAAGTTGCTCAAGCCTACTTAATCAGGCCACACGCAATTCTAGGACCTGAGTTACCTGCAGGCTGTGATTTGTAATCATCTGGATCACGATGCACAACAACGGATTTTCCTAATATGCCAGTAGGTCCATTATTGACAGCAAAACCGCTTAGCTTCGCTGAATACACTGCATTGCCATTCGCGTCTGATTTGATATTTGGCATATCTCCAGCATGATTAGAGCCGCTTCCTGGCATACCATGAGATTTTGTATCTGGGTTGAAGTGCCCCCCTGCGCTTGTGGCGTCAGGAGCAGAGCAATCTCCTTTTTCATGAACATGAAAGCCTTGTTCTGAATTAGGCTTCAAACCTGAGAAAGTTCCGGACACCAGGACATCATGTCCTTGCCACAAAAAATTAACGGTGCCTTTTGCATTTGATCCTGAGCGTGAGTCTAGGCTAGCCGATGCTTTTTGCCCGACTCCTTGCTCCATTGACTGGCAAGCAGATAAGGTCAAAACAGCAAGAGCGCCGATTGATAAGGTAATCTCTCTAAGCATCATTTTTCTTTCAATATTGACTGTCTGGGAATAGGCTTTGATACATTCTCACATGAATAAAGCCTTGCTAGAGAAAAGACCCTATTTTAAGTAGTCTTATTAGCACTACTCAAGACCATGCCCCAGTGAGGAGAGGCCTGTGGAGCCCGCTCTTTTAGCTCATGAGGGCAAGATCGCAGAGCACTACAGGTTGTACTCAGAATATTTAAGAGCACAGGCTTGCCGAACTCAGCCTCCAGAATTGGAACTGCATGTATAGCAAACCACAAACCACCGGGCATCAAAAGTGCTTCGGACTCTGGAGCCTCCCTCAGCACCTCTCTCCCCAACGCCAAAGCCAACTCATGATCCGCTAAAGCGCTGGCTGCTTTATTTTGAGAAAGTGAACGGCCCCGCGACTTACAAGCTAGCACCTCAATGCCAGCATCGGCTAAATAGGCAATTAAACCTGTGTTCACAGCATCTGACCAACGTGAAGCAATGGCAATTTTTGTAACCCCTAGATGCCGTAAGGTGGCAATGTGGGCCTCTGCATCAGTATCACATTCCAATCCAGTTCTCACTTGAGCCTCCTCAAGCAATGCCAGCATACGCTTTCTACCTAGGGCTGCAGCAACCGGAACGCCGCTCAAAGAAATTCTGTCCACAGGCTTCTTGGCCAATAAATCTAAGGCTGAATAAAAGGCCGGCATTTGTGACTCAACAGACTCAAGTGTGTACTCAGCCAAATTGAGTCCCGTCGTAACTAACATCATTCCCTCTGGGGCCACCCGATAAAACTGATAAGAATCTAAGTCAGTGTATCGATGCGGGATGATATATCCCAATTGATACCAGGGCGCAATCGGATCTACTCCGCTTTTAGGCCCGCGTTCTTGATGACCTTCGACCATTTGCTAATCTCCTTATTTATATGGCTATTCAATGCCTCGGGAGTGGTACCCAGAGGCTCGATTCCATTGACATTCATCATTGACTTGAATGCTGGGTCTTTCAATATTTGCAATAACTCGGTATTAATGCGGTTGACGATTTCGCGAGGCGTATTAGGGGGAGCAAGTACCGCATACCAAACGGTTGAGTCATAGCCAGGTACAGCTGCCTCAGCAATCGTAGGCACATTGGGCAAACTTGATAAACGCCTATCACCAGTAATTGCTATTGCGCGCAAACGACCGGACTGGATATGTTGCATTGAACTCACTGCTGGGGCAAATAAAACTTTAACGTGTCCAGCCAAAACATCTGACAAGGCCGGGCCACCGCCCTTATAAGGCACATGTGTCATCGGAATGCCCGTCATACCAATCAGTAGCTCTGCCGCCATATGTGCGCCACTACCGCTGCCAGAGCTTGCATAAGTCAATTTCCCATTCTCGGCTTTAGCAAGGGCTAACAATTCTTTAGTTGTGGTGACCGGCAAAGCAGGATTCACCAATAATAAATAAGGCGCCTCAGCAATCAATGAAATCGGGGAAAAACTTTTAATTGGATCGTAAGGGATTTTTTCATAGAGAGCGCCATTCACTGCGAGCTGAGGCGTTAGAGCTAAAAGCAAGGTGTATCCATCTGCCGGAGCTCTTGCAACAAACTCCATGCCAATACTTCCTCCGGCTCCACCACGATTATCAACAACAACTGTTTGACCCAAGCGAGCAGTAAGTTGCAAGGCTAGAGGTCTCGCAAAAGTATCAGTACCCCCGCCAGCTGGGTAGGGAAGCACTAATTTAATCAGCCGATTCGGATATGGATCAGCGGCAATCGCTTGCGTAATTTGACATGCCGCAAACAAGATCAAAAAAAGACGAAAAATATATCTATCCACAGCATCCTTAGAGCTAAGTTGGTATTAATTATTCAGTATTTTTTGATGATAGCAACTTTTAAGGTGCCTCATGTTTACCCTATAGCAAGATCTGCCAAGGCTGAAATCAAGCAAGGCATAAAAGTATGACTCTAAAATCTCCAGCCTAATGCAATGCCATAGCTGTCGATTTTGACTCTGTCACTAGAGCCATCATTCCAGTAAACAGTCTTATAGTTTTGCTGGGCAATCTCAATTCTTGCAAACAAATTGTTGGTAATCAAATACTCAGCACCAATGCCATAGCTTGGACCACTCATCCATTGATAGTAGCTAGGGTATGAATACTTAGACCATGCGTAACCAAGCTTTACATAGCCCATGAGTTTTTCTGTAAAGGCATAACCAACTTTTCCACCTACCTCGAGTGGATTATAGGCATCAGGGTCTGAGCCAGCAGTATCTGTTGTAGCTAGCTCATATGTACCATAGACGCCAACTAGCCATTGATCATTAATTGCCTTGAGAGCATCAGCCGTAACACCCGGAATACCGCTTTTACTGGTCGCCGAACCACCTGGCGTTGAAATGTCTTCAATAGAATTTAACGCGTAGTCAATTGACAAACCAAAACCTTGAAAGTTTTGCGATTGAGCAAATATAGTAGGGCTCAACATTAGCAACAATAAAACAAATACTTTTTTCATCAATAACTCACAATTTATTTTTATAATTTTACTTGTAATCAAACTTCATTTGCTCAGAAATCAAAATACCTTGGCTCGTTAGCTCACAAAGCCCAGCATAGCTTGCCAATGGAGTGGGCTCTCTCATGCCCTCTTCAATGAGTCTTGAATGATCAAAAGTTAAGCCAAGACTTGAAAAACTACCATAGGTTTTAATTGCCTTGGCAACAATCCGACGATTACATTCACCAAGGAGAGTTTTAAACTGATCCCTCATCTGAATGATTTGTTCATATGACTTTTGCTGATAATCTTTCATCCTAGATTTACCTGTAGCCTTAGCAATAGACTCGTCTATTTCAGCAAAACTGGAGGAATACTTTTCTCCAGCTGAAATATGATAAGAGTCATACTTCAGCTTTGGTTTTGTCAACAGCAAATACAGGGCATCTGCGCAATAATCTACCGGAATAACATCAATGCGCTGGTCTAAAGCACAAGGAAATGCTTTTAACGCTAATGCCATTCGAAAAACCCAAAAGATACTTCCTGATGCTTTACAACCCAACTTAGTATGTCCAACCACAATAGATGGCCTAGCTATTACTAGAGGCAAATTAGGCAACTCTTTTTTTAAACGATGCTCAGCCTCATATTTGCTATGCGTGTACTCTAAAAAATGCTGGGTTTGTATTCCACCGTCGTAACCCTCAGGAATCGGATTGGGGGAATTTGCTCCACAAGCCATTGCGGTACCAATGTGAAGAAATCGCTTCAGCTTACAAATATGGCTTAGGCCATGAGCCATATTTAAAACACCATCCACATTCGTTGGCCAGATAGATGGGTGATTTCCAAAAGAGGCTATGGCCGCAGAACTAACAACATTTTCAACCGATGTAAGACGTGGGTCTTTAATCCAGCGATTGACAACATTTAAATCGCCACACAGAATTTGCTCCAACCTAAGCTGTAATAACTGCTCTTCTGAGATGCCGTGATTTCTCAGTGTGTTTGCCAGCCTCGCCAAACCCTCTTGAGGATTAGGTGCGCGAATTAAAAAAATCGCCTCCTTAACCTCGCCACCGGCAAATAGCCTAGCTACCAGCGCTCCGCCAATAAATCCATTGGCTCCAGTAATCAGTAGCTTTGGATTAAATGACATTAAGGGGATTCAAAGAATTATCTAGGTACATCGTCATATTGTAGTAGTTAATACCAATATTGAATCATTCAGCCTGCTGATTCTCTTTATCTGCATTGGTACGACTAATGATCCAACAAGCCCCAGCAATCAAGATAATAGCCCCGCTCTCAAAGAGCAAGATTGAAGGATTTCCATCTTTACCCTGAAGGATAATTAATCTACTCAATGCCGTAATTGCGATAAATAAAGGTATCGTAATTGGAATGCGATGGCTGGCGTAAAAGGCCGCCAACATCCCCAGAACCTCTGCATAAATAAACATCAGCAAGAGGTCCTGCAGCTCAACGCGACGACTATCAATTAGGGAAAAAATTTCTTGGAACATCGCTGCAATAGTAAAAATTGCAATAATGATCAGAAATAATTTTTCAACTAAACCAATGATATTTTTTACATTCATATACTCGCCTTTTTTACTCTAGAATTCAGTGTTGTAGATACGTTAATGCGTCTAAAAAACATTAGCAACAATTTTAGGAAACCAAAATCCTTTGGTCAGATATTTTATTAATCGCTCCAAATACCCCAATTCATTGAGGGTGGTGAGGGCTGGGTCCATGAAACGGGATACTTCTGCTTCCCAACTCCTAGCCGGCTCCAAACAAAAGCTACAGCTGAAATCGTGACTACGCCCAATAAAACAGTAAATCCAATATGACTAAAGCTCGCATGTGCCTGAATCATAATCAATGGGTTAGCGCCTGCCGGCGGATGAACAGTTCTTGTTAATAATAAAATGCCAATAGTCACAACCAATGCCATCACCGTTACCGAAAGACTATCACCAAATAATTGAAAAGCAATCACGCCAATCAGGCTGCTGATTAAGTGACCTCCAAATACAGCCCTGGGTTGAGCGGCTGGAAGAGCAGAAAGGCCAAATAAAAATAAAGTTGTTCCGCCAAGCGATGCAAGCAGGAGAGGTGAGGATGCTTGGGTCAGGTACAGCGCCAATGTAATTGCCACCGTAGAGCCGGCCATTACCCATAACAAACGAAGTAGATGAATTTTTCCCATTGCCAATTAAACCACTTCTAAAACTTTAGATAATGAGTTCCCCTCGTAGTTCGGCTTCTCGCCAATTTCTTCAAATGGATGTCCAAGACGGTTGACCCAAAACACATCAAAGCCATACCATCTCGCAGCTAGGGCATCCCAAGCGTTACTAGAGACAAATAGAATCTCTTCTTTTTTAACTGGAAATGACTTTAATAAAAGCCCATAGGCTTGAGGATCCGTTTTGAATAAGCGTACATCCTCAATCGTCACTACTTCATCCAGGTAAGGCTTCAAGCCATTACTCTCAACGACGGTAGCTAACATTTCTCTACTTCCATTAGATAATATCGCTGTAGAGATTCCTTTATCTTTAATTTTTTTGAGGACAGCTAGGCTGTCTTTAAAGCTAGTGAGCTTCGCATACTGATCCATCAACCGCTGCTCGTATTCAGCGGTGAGATTTAATTCCATGCGCTTACAGACATAACGCAAGGATCTAATGGTTAATTCCCAAAATGGCAAATAGTACTTACTGCCCTTTGGGTTGGGGTCGCTCATCGTCACTAGGCGGGTGTACTCGATTTGGCGATCTCGCCACATTAAGGCAAATGCTTGGCCATACCCCGGAAATAATTCTTCCGCCAACTGGCCCATGGAATAAACATCAAATAATGTTCCATAGGCATCAAAGGCGATGAGTTTGTACATGCTATCCCCTACTTTTTAGTATGAATTTATATTGTCGTTTAAAACGATATTTCTTGATCGGATCATTCGTACCAGTGGTGCACTAGCCCCACAAGATTAAAAGAAAATATCAATTTCACTATTTACAAGGGAGTATTTCAGTAGCCTTATATTGAGTGGCTTTTTGTGCCATTAATTCAAATCGCCCTTTCAGGCTGCTTCTCACGAAATACTCAATGACTGATGAAGGAATGAGCGAATGAGGCTCTACCAGGGACTCATACTTAAACGTCGTTGAGTTTTTTTCTGAAACAAGCTTCCAAGTGCCCTTATAAAACTTTGCATCACCGCTAAGCTGCTCAAAAGTTAGCAATCGATTGGATGCCTCGGTATATTCAACAACAGATTTCATCTCGATTGGGAAAAATAGGATTTGCTCTTCGATTAACCTATAAACCCTTACCTTATTAGCAGATCTAGATATCACTTTTGACTCTAATATCCCAGGGATATTTTTTGCAGCCTCATAGTCAGTAATAAAAGCATAGGCATTACAGATATTGATTGGAGCAGTATAAGAAGCCTGTATCTGAAACCGGTTATCAATCAACCTTGTGCTTACCTGAACATCGTAGGGGTTTATATTTTCCTGAGCATGGCCCCTAGAGATTGGGTTGACGAGCATTAGGATTAAAAGCCATTTCATATAGAAATTTTTAGCTATAGAGAGTTTGTAAAACAGGTTGGCAGTGCAAGAATATAAAAGACAATGCAAATAAAAAACCTCACTAAAAAGTGAGGGTTTTTGAGCTTATTGGTGACCCGAGGCCAAATCGCAAAAATCTAACTTTTGATGTGGACTAAACACCATGGCCATTAATATAAGTTTCAAGGAACTTGATCTGACTCCCTTGAAGCTCAATAATATTTTTTACTATGTCGCCAATAGAAATCACGCCAACCACTTTAGTTTTTTCTACTACAGGCAAGTGCCTAATATGTTTGTGAACCATAATTGCCATGCACTCTTCTAGGGAGTTTGAAAATGTTACGGAAAGCGGATTGGCTGTCATTATTTTTGAAACGGCAACTTCTTTTGGGTTGCTGTGAGGCAGCAATACTTTAATGGCACAGTCCCCCTGTGAGACGATTCCCGCCAAATTACCATCATCAATGACTAAAACAGCCCTTACCCGATGATCGCGCATCAGCATCAAGACTTTTTCTACCGAATCAGATGAGCGCACAGAAAAAATGGCATCCGCTTTTTGGTCAATCAATTGTTTTACAGTTGTCATAAAAAATTAGCCAGGGTTGTTGGTGCTCAATTATTATTTCAGCTTACTGGGACTAATTATATTCTTTAATCCCCCATTGCCAATGGAATATCGTCTATCCAGCTCAGCAAAAATAGCCTAGCGAGCGGCTTTTTAGATTTTTAGTGACCCGGGGCGGAAATAGGTAAACCGCAGCTAACTCTACTGATTTTTGGGAAATTCTTGTATCCAGCAATGGTATTTAATCCTGCTAGGTCAGGAGCCAGCATTAATGAATATTGCGCATTAGGATTCCGGCTTAGCCATCACCCTATTTGACATATAAGGGTCTGAGCAATCTGAGATCCTTTATTTTTTCAATATTCCAAAGGGAATTCAGTAACTCAAGGGAGCGTTTTTTTCCTAAGATGGGCGCGATCAAATCTAAAGCTTTTTCATTTTCTTCCGCAACATTAAGAGGGTTCTCGAAGCTTCCTTTGGCGGCCATAGTTTCACCGCGAAGAATTTCACCATTCTTTAGATGAATTTCCATTACGCAGCGCCAACGTCTTTGAACATCAGTAAGAGATGGGTCGCCTACCGCATGAATATTTTCACGCACTTTTAGCACCTGCTTATCCTTCATTCTTGAAAAGTCATGTGCTGTTTTGAAAGTTAACTTACGATCAATCATCATGACGGCTAATAAATGCTGCACCGAAATATCAGGCATGGGACGATTGTTCACAATTTCCAGCTCCTTATCAGGCATCTTTGCGATTACCTTTGCAACATCCGTAGTTTTAAATTCATACTGCTTTAGAAGGCCATTCATGACATGCATTGGCCCTTGAATTGGGCCACCGATAGGCCAGCGCTTAATAGATGCCCTTAACATTTCATAGCGCTTACCCAAACCATTCACCAGCTCATTGCGATCAAATTCCTCAGGTGCAAATGTATGGAAAAAATCGCGCTCCCCTGAAAAAATATCCTCTACACCTGTCCATCCACATTTCACCATCAAGGCAGCTTGAAGCCCATTATGGGCAGGCATTCCACCCATCGCATATGCTTTTTCAATGTGCTCTGGATCTCTAAACATCGTATACATGCCGGCAGTTTGTTGCCCAGTGTAAGAAAGCATATAGCGCACTTGCAAAGGACTCAGTCTTAAAAGCGCTCCCGCCGCCGCAGCAGCACCAAAGATTTGCCCTGTTGCGCCCGCATGATGGCCAGATCGCAAGTAAGGCATGGGCTTAAGAGAAAGCAAAACCCTAGAGCAAATATCGTAGCCCAATATGACTGATCGAAGTAACTCAGTCCCTGACAATCTACCCCGCTCAGAAATAGCAAGCGCAGAAGGTACGACACTGGTGCCTGGATGAGTTAAAGAGGGTGGATGGGTATCGTCAGTTTCATCTGCATGCCCAAACATTCCGTTCACTAATGCTGCATTTTGGGCAGTTGTAACGATTTTTGTTCCAATAATTCCAGCTTCGGGCCTACCTCCCATATTCTTAATATAGGCAATTGCCATTTTTCCTGGCTCTAATCTAGAGCCAGAAATCATTGCAGCAAAGGTGTCGACTAAATGCAATTTAGCCCGTTCAGCAACATTTTTAGGAATATCTCGCATTGCTGCCTTAGAGATATATTTGCTCAAAGTGAGCATGGTGCTGGAAACTTGGCTCTTCATTTGTACTTTACCTTCTTCGATTAAAAGTATTTATCTTTTATAAATTAATTTACAGAAATTTGAATCTTCTTAACCAAATCAGACCAGGTCTGACTTTCCGTCTTAATTAAGTCAATGAACTCTGCTTGAGAACCCATTGCCACCTCTAAGCCCTGCTTATCCATGGCCTCCCTCACTTCAGGCATTTGAATTACTTTTTGGGCGGCGGACTGAAGTGTAGCAATCACCTTCTCTGGGGTTTTCTTTGGCACAAGCAATCCATACCAAGAGGTCACATTAAACCCCGTGTAACCAAGCTCATCAAGGGTAGGTACGCTGGGGGTTAATGGTGATCGCTTTAGACCAGTGACCGCTAGCGCTCTTAAGCTACCAGCCTTAATATGTGGCATCACGGCAGCAGCACTACCAAAGGTCATCTGGACCTCCTCGCCAAGTACTGCCATTACAGCGGGGCCACCACCTTTGTATGGGATGTGAACAATATTGATACCCGCTTTATTTTTGAATAACTCTGCAGCAAGATGTAGCGAGCTACCAGGCCCGCCGGAAGAATAATTTAGTTTTCCAGGCTGCGCCTTTGCCTGAGCAACCAATTGACCAATTGACTGAGCCTGAACTGATTGATTGACGACTAAAAAATATTGTGCAGTAGCCAGCAGGGTGATCGGTTGCAAATCTCGCTTGATATCAAATGGTAAATTTTTGTACAAATAAGGGTTCATTGTTAGGGCGGTGTTGTAGCCCATCAGCACCGTATAGCCATCTGGCTCTGATCTAGTTACCGCTTCAGTTGCAATATTTCCAGCCGCACCCGGGCGATTGTCAATCACTATAGACTGGCCCAGTATTTGAGCAAGCTTGGGAGCCATAATTCTCGATAGACTATCCGTACCTCCTCCAGCAGGAAATGGAAGAATAAATCGTATAGGCTTGATGGGATAGTCTGTAGCAAGTTGCGCTTGAGTATTTAGACAAGTGAATACCAATAAGGCCAAAAAAAAGATTTTTAAAAATGAGGGCTTTAAATTCGTCATTTGTAGGAATCAATCAAAAGGTTAAGAATTTAGTTAACTCTCGAATGTCTTCCACCTTCTCGAGATTTTGTATTAAAGAAATGGCTTTTTCAGTTTTGGCTTTGTCCCATTTCGAAAAATCGGCGCACTCTCTAAACTTATCTGCAATTTCATTTTCAGTCATTGGATCAGCCTTATTGCCTTTTCCAAAATCCGCTCGCAAAGAAAATGATTGATTGTTGTGCAGAATAATCTCAACAAAACTAGTCACAATGGTATGGCAATTCTGCAGCTCTTCTTCTGCCGTAAAGCCAGTGTAGTTAATGAGGGAAATAATATTCTGTATGTCCTTTTTTTGAACATATTCATCGGTAAATTGATTCAACCCACACTGACGATCAAGCAATAAGGCCGCCAAACAAAACTCTAAGCTAAATTTTGCCTCTAGCTCTGTTTGAGGGTGGTGATGCAACAGCGTATGGTGAATATTTTTACTAGTCTTAAGATTTATTTTTTTAACATCCCTGGGATGAATGTCATGAGCCCGCACTAATTTTTCCATCGCCGTCATCGCAGGGTGGCCAAGACTTCCAGTTGGATAGGGCTTTAGCCAAATTCCACGATCGACAAATGACCATGGATTTCCTAACTTATTGATTAAGCGCTGCTCTTCGAATCCACCGCCCAATGCCTGAAAAAAGCCTCTTTTAGCCTCTAGTATGATAGGCGAAGCAGTAAAGCCCTTACGTTGTAAATCATTTGAGATGATTCCACACTCAGCAGATCTGCCCGCATGAAATGGTTTAACCATGGTTCCGAAATTTTCTTGCAGGCCTCCAGCCTGACTAGCCGCTATTCCAAGTGCGGTTGCAGTTTCTTTTGCGTTCAGGCCATATAACCTAGAAACCGCGGCACTTGCCCCAAGCATGCCGCAAGTACCGGTTGCATGAAATCCATGCAGAATATGGTTAATGTGCGTTGCATCAAATAAACGGCAAGCCACCTCTACACCGACTTGATAGGCCGTTAAAAGTTGTCGACCTGAAATACCCCTTGGCTCTCCGGCAGCAAGTAGTGCGGCTAATACTGGCGCAGTTGGGTGAATCCCCTGAAAGCGCCCTGTTTCCGCCTGCAAAGTGTCGTCATAATCGTCAGCATGTATGGAGGCACCATTAGCAAGGGCGGCGAAACGTGGAGGAAGCTTTAATGCCGTACCCAGTACCGATGACGAGCCTTGACAATTGAGATCCTGAAGATAGCTCACTAGGACCCGAGTTGGTTCCGATATGGAGCCCGATAGAGAAACTCCAATTGCATCGAGTATTGCTTTTTTTGCTAAAGCCTCTACATCGAGTGGTATCAAGCGCTCATCAAAATGAGATGCAAAATTGGCAACATAATCGGTTAGCAAAGGCATGGCAATCCCGTGGTGAACAAAAACAGAATTGCCAATTTTATGAGATTCATTTATGCCTCCGGCCCCAATCGAGCTCTTAATTCAGGTTTTATTTGTTAGTTAGGTAGCATAGTGAATGTATCACGATAGTTCGCGCTTAACCTGCACTCATCCTATGTAGACTTTTTTCATATTAATATAAGATCATCACACCACACTTGATAGGTTCAACTCAAAATGACCAAGCTAATTTTTCGCAGCTTTTTCTTATTAGCACTACTATTTATTCAGCATTGCAATGCACAAAATTCAACTCCAGCCTATCCCGCCAAAGCAGTATCAATCGTAGTGGCCTATGCGCCAGGTGGTCTTGGCGACGTCTTGGCCAGAAGGCTCGCAGAAAAACTCAGTACGCGCACTAAGCAATCGTTTGTGGTCGAAAATAAACCGGGAGCAACTGGGGCGCTAGGAACCCGTTTTGTAGCAAAAGCTAAACCGGATGGGTATACGCTACTGCTAGGCCAAACAGGGGAAATGGTTATCAACCCCATCATTAGTAAAGATGTTGGCTATGAGACTAGTAAAGACTTTAGACCAATTGCAGTGATTGGTGAAGCTCCCCTCATCTTAGTGTCTCCTGGAAACTCAAGTTATCGCACTTTGCAAGAATTTATCAAGCTATCCAAATCCAAACCAGGGTCCTTTACTTATGCATCATCAGGAAGCGGCACCCCAGGACACCTTGCGGCAGTGTCCCTAGTGCAAGATATGAACCTCGATATGGCACACGTACCCTATAAGGGCGCAGGCCAAGCAATGACAGACTTACTCGGTGGTCACGTCGATATCTTTTTCTCTAGCGCCCCAGCGGTATTGCCACAGATTGAAAGCAAAAATCTCAGGGCGCTCGCAGTCTCCTCTGAAGCAAGAATGGCTGTGCTACCTGAGGTTCACAC